>DATLHR010000332.1:0-34479 GCA_035539815.1 Kofleriaceae bacterium | reverse complement strand
TCGAGGTCGCCGCGCACGAACTGGCGGACGAGCGGATCCGGCGCGTCGGCGATGGTCGCGGCCGGGCCGCGGTAGATGATGCGGCCCTGGTAGAGGAACGCGATCTCGTCGACGAACTTCGCGAGCGCGACGACATCCGACGACACCGCGAGCACGGTCGCACCGGTGCGCGCCTGATCGGCGGCGAGCAGATCGTAGATCTTCTGCGTCGTGACCGGATCGAGGCCGGCGGTCGGCTCGTCGTAGATCACGATCTCGGCGTCGGCGACGGTGGCGCGCGCGATCCCCACGCGCTTCTTCATGCCTCCCGACAGCTCGCCGGTCAGCTTGTGCTCGCTGCCGACGAGACCGACGGAGCGCAGGCGCTCGGCGACGCGGCTCGCGATGTCGCCGGCGGTCATCCCGCCGCGCTGCTCGAGCGGGAAGGCGACGTTGCGCTCGACGGAGAGGAAGTCGAACAGCGCGTAGTTCTGGAACAGCATGCCGATGCGCCGCCGCAGCGCGCCGAGCTCCGCCTCGCGCTTACCGCCGAGCCGGACGCCGAGCACGTCGACGCTGCCGCGGTCCGCCTGCTCGAGCCCGCAGGCGAGCTTGCAGATGACGCTCTTGCCCGAGGCGGCGGGACCGATCAGGCCGAGCCGCGCACCGGGCGCGAGCTCGAGCGACACGCCCGACAGCACGATGCGGCGGCCGAACTGCTTGTGCACGTCGGCGAGGCGAATAGCAGCCTCGGTCGCCCTCGCCTCAGTCACATCCCAGCTCCTGCAGGCGGGGGACGTACTTGGAGTCGGGCGACTGGCGCACGAGCTGCGCGCGGCTCGCGCACGCGGCCTTCGGATCACCGGCGCGGGCCTGCGTGAGCGCGAGCTCGTAGAGCGCGTCGTCACGGAGGATCGAAGCCGGATAGTGCTTCGGCAGCTGCTCGAACGCGGCGATCGCCCCGCGTAGATCACCGAGGTCGTCGCGCAGCACGCGGCCGAGCTCGAGCTGCGCGTTGTCGAGCCAGACCGAGAAGTACGAGCCCGCACCGAACGCGACCTCGCGCGTGGCGAGCAGGCCGCGCAGGCGCGTCACCGCTCCCTGCGGGTCGCCGAGCGCGCGAGAGATCCGCGCGCCGTGCCAGCGCGCGTCGTCGCGCAGGCCGCTCTTCGGATACTCGACGGGGATGCGATCGTAGAGCGCGCGCGCCGCGGCGGGGTTCCCCAGCTCGTGCTCGGTGAGGTCGGCGAGCGACCACACCAGGTTGTCGGCGACGCCGGTCTGGGCGAGGGCGGTGAGCACGTTCGCGATCTGATCGGCGAGCGCGCGCGCATCGCGGCCGCGGCCGTCCTCGAGCAAACGGCGGAGCGCGTCGGCGGCGGGCGCCTCGTCGGGCCAATCGGTGACGACGCGCCACAGGGCGGTCCACGCTTGCGTCGCATCACCCGCGCGCAGCAGCAGCTCGCCCGCGCGGAACGTCGCGACCGCCGCGGTCGCCGCGTCGTCGGGCACGCGCGCCGGGATCGCGAGGTACGTCGTGATCGCTTCCTGCGTACGCTCCGCGTGCTCGAGCACCTCGGCCTCGCCGAGCAGCGCATCCGCACACGCGGCGCGCGCCCGTCGGGGCGGCCGCAGCGCGCCGCACTTGCCCTGGGCGTCGCGATAGGCGGCGATCGCACCGTCGATGTCACCGGCGGCCTCGCGGCGCTCGGCGGTGGTCAGCTCGGTCATCGGCGGCGATGCCGAGCACGCCGTCACGGTGGCGACCACGAGCACGAACCGTCGCATCAGCCGAGCGTCGCCGCGAGCTCGGTGATCACCTGCGCTGCGTGCAGCACGCCGTCGCGGTCGACGTCGAGGTGAGTGACCGCGCGGATCCGCTGCGGCCCGTCGGCGGCGATGAGCACGCCGCGATCACGCGCGCCCGCGACGACCGCCGCCGCGGTGCCGCGCGCGAGGTCGAACATCACGAGGTTGGTCTGCACGCTCGCGAGCTCGACCGTGAGGTTGCGGGCGCCCGCGATCGCTTCGGCGAACGCGCGCGCGTTCGCGTGATCGTCGGCGATCCGCACGCGGTGATGCTCGAGCGCGTGCAGCCCCGCGGCGGCGAGAATGCCGACCTGGCGCATGCCGCCGCCGTACATCTTGCGGAACCGATGACACGTGCGGAGGAAGTCGCGCGTGCCGGCGATCAGCGAGCCGATGGGCGCGCCGAGCCCCTTCGACAGGCACACACTCACCGAGTCGAAGCCCGCGGCGAGCTCCTTCTCCGAGGTGCCCGACGCGACCGCCGCGTTCCACAGCCGCGCACCGTCCAGGTGCGCCGCCATGCCGAGCTCGTGGGCGACCGCGACCACCTCGGCGAGCCGCGCGCGCTCCCACACCGTGCCGCCCGACTTGCCGTGCGTGTTCTCGACGACGACGACGCGTGTCGGTGCGACATAGGGATCCGCGCTCGGCTTGAACGCGGCGCGCACGTCGGCGCCGGTGAACCGGGGCTCCGCCAGCATGTGCACTTGCACGCCCGCGAGCGCGGCGAGCGCGCCCGACTCGTGGCGCCAGCAGTGCGTGTCGCGGCCGATGATCACCTCGTCGCCCGGGCGCGTATGCGACCGCAGCGCGACCTGGTTCGCCATCGTGCCGCTCGGCACGTACAACGCCGCCTCCTTGCCGAGCAGCTCGGCGACGCGCTCCTCGAGGCGGCGCACCGTGGGGTCATCGCCGAACACGTCGTCGCCGACCTCCGCGTACGCCATCGCCTCGCGCATCGCGCGCGTCGGGCGGGTCACCGTGTCGGAGCGCAGATCGACGAGCGGCATGAGCCGGAGCGTAGCAAAAAAGGGGACGGTCCCCGTTTCCGGGGATGGCCCCCTTTTAGGGCGTGGACGAGATGGGAGGCCCGCCGTCGTCGGGTTTCGGCGGATCTTTGGGCGCTTCCTTCGGCGCGTCGTCGGCCTTCGGCTTGGTCGGCGCGGGTGAGGGCGAGCCGAGCTCCGCGCGCAGCTTGCGCTCGAGCCGCGTGAGCATCGCGATCTCGACCCAGTCCGGGCGGTCCTCGATGTGGAGCACGAACTTCACGCGCGCGGTCTTGTCCCCGCCGAGCTGCACGAGCTCGAGCGCGCCGCGGAACACCTTGTTCTCCTCGCGCAGCTCGAACATCACGTAGCCCGCGTCGGCGTCCTTGTCGGTGATCTTCAGGTGCTCGTCGACGACGAGGAAGCGCACCGCGGTGGGCCACGCCTGGTCGCGCGCGTAGCCGACCGTCTTCTCGGAGCGCGCGGCCGCCGGCGCGGAGCCGAGCACCACGAACGCGAGGCTAGCCAGCAGGCGGCGCATCGGCCGCATCGTCGCCGGTGCGTGCGGGCGGGGCCAGTTTCTGACCCGGCTCGGCGGGGGAGGTTGCGCGCCGCGGCACGATGACGGCGGCGGCCTCCACGGTGTCCATGCTGTCACCCGATCTGCGTGCGACGCGGAGGTCCGCGAACGAGACCCACGGCGACGCGATGCCGAGCGCGCCCATGGCGACGTACCAGGCGACCTGCAGTAAGTGCTGCGTGATCGCATACGCGAGACACAGGGCGTGCAGGTCGGTGCCGCCCTTGGTCGCGTCGGCGCCGAGGTAGAGCGAGAGGCCGAGCAGGGTGAACCACTGGAACTGCCCGACGAGGCCCGGTGCGTTCGGCAAGCTGATGCCGACGGCGACGAGGCCCATCGTGGCGAACCCGCCCATCACCGAGAGCTCGAGGCCGAACGCGCGAGCGAGCACCCACACGCCGAGGCCGTTCGCGCCCCAGTACACGAGGCTCCACGCGCAGAACGCGATCAGGTTCTTGGTGTCCTTGAGCACCGCGAACCCGCGGATCATGTCGAGCAGCTTCGTCTCGATCAGGCGCGCGATGCGCGGCGCGAACCGCGGCAGGAGCGACATGCGCAGGCAGAACCGCACGGTCGCGACGGGCCGCCACATCGCGAACACGAGGAACACGAGCGCGGCGCTGAACACGCCGAGCACGGTGTACGCGGTCGGCATCATCCAGCTCGGCGCGTTGGGCCCGCGCAGCGCGAAGAACGCGCCGAACACGAACAGCGAGATCATGAGCCCGTCGAGGATGCGCTCGACCGCGACGGTGCCGAGCGCCGCCGAGGCCGACACGCCGCGCCGGCGCAGCAGGCCGGGGCGCACGAACTCGCCCAGGCGCGCGGGCAGCGCGAGGATCATCATGAAGCCGACCGAGGAGATCGCGAGCAGCGGCCCCGCGGGCACCTTCACGCCGAGCGGCGCGAGCAGGTGGTTCCAGCGCAGCGAGCGGCAGACGTGCACGACGAGCTGCAGGCCGAGGTATGCCCCGAGGTACGGCGCGAACGAGGCCCACTCGAGGCGGCGGAACGCGAGCACGAGCTCGTGGCGCTCGGAGGTGCCGGGCCACACGAGCCACAGACACAGCGCGAGCATCGCGAACGACAGGAACAGATTGATCGCGAGCTTCATAGTCAGTCCGGAAGCTCACCGGCGAGCAGCTGCCGCGGAGCATGGTCGAACAGCCGCGTCACGGCGGCATGTCCGAGCTTCTTGTCGATCCACGCGAGCCCGGCCTGCGCTTGCTGCAGATCGCCGAGCTGATGGGCGTCGGTCGCGACGGCGGTCGCGAGGCCCGATTCGAGGAAGTGACGCGCCGCCTTGGTCTCGCGCCGGCCGTGAAAGCCGGCGACCGCGCCGAGATCGACCAGGAACGCGCACACGCGGCGCAGCGAACGCGCGAGCTCGTCGTCGTCCCACAGCGCTTGATAGCGCTCGGGGTGGGCGAGGATCGGGAGCTTGCCGGCCATGCGGAACTTGAACAGCTGATCGAGCATGCCGGGGGGCATCAGGGGAGGCGGGATCTCGACGAGGAACGCCTGCGTGCCGCGATAATGCGGAATGGTGTTGGTGGTCGCGCGCTGGAAGAACACATCATCCCACATGTTCTCGGCGGCGAGTCGCAGGGTGGGATGCGACGGCTTGCGGACCGTCTCCAGCGTCGCGAGCGTTGCCTCGATGCGATCCCACGCCGGAAGGTACTGGTTCGCCTTCTGGTGCGGCGTCACGCACTGCTCCGAGATCCCGAGGGCCGCGAGGCCGTCGAGCATCGCCACCGCCGTCGGCTGATCGGGAGCGCCGTCGTCCAAGCCGTAGAGCACGTGGCTGTGGAGATCGACATACCCCATCGCAGGCCGGGGGTGTATCGCATGGAGTCGACGCGCACAACATCGCGTTGCTCCGGGAGATCCTGCGTGATACTGATCGGAGAGTCCTGGGTGGAGATGCCCCAGGTCTAGAGGACGTCCATGGCCCAGTCCGAGAAGCGAGAGAATTCGGTGCTGTTCTCCCTGCGCGAGCTCCGGCAGATCGAGGAGAACCGCGTGCAGGAAGAGGAAGCGGCGGTCCGCAGCGCGGAGGAGCAGAAGCGCTCCGCGAAGGAAGCCGCGGAGCGCGCGGCCCGCGAAGCCGAAGAGGCCCGCATCCGCGAGGAGCGCGAGGCGCAGTTCCGCATCGAGCAGGCTCGCGAGAACGCCGAGCGCGAGGCGCGCATGCGCGTCGAGGCGGCCGAGGCCGCCGAGCGTCAGCGCCAGCAGGCCGCCCTCGAGCAACAGCGCCTCCAGCAGGAGATGGAGCTGCGTCGCGCCGAGGTGGCCAAGAAGCGGCCGACCTGGATGCTCGTCGTGACCGGCCTCGCGGTCGTCGCGACGATCGTCGGCATCATCCTCGCGATCAACAGCATGAAGAAGTCGGACGCCGATCAGGAGGCCAAGGCCAAGGCCGAGGCGGTCGCGCGACAGAAGGAGCAGGAGACCCAGGAGCTCCTCGAGCAGGTCGAGCGCATGGGCCGCGACCTCGCCGATCTGGACAAGAAGGTCGGCAGTGCGGTCGATGCCGTCGTCGCCGCGCAGACCGACGCGGATCGCTCCGCCGCGAACGCGCGCCTCAAGGAGCTGCAGAAGCAGAAGTACGAGATGGAGCAGCGCATCGCCGAGGCGAAGGCCAAGGCCGAGCGCGCCAAGCGGCTCAAGGGAGCGCACATCTCGGACGAGTGCAAGGCGAACCCGCTCGCCAAGGGCTGCAGCTGATCCACTGCGTGTGACCGCATGAAGGCGCCCGGGCAACCGCGGCGCCTTTTTTGTTGCGAGGGTGGTGCCATGCGGTGGTTCACGCTGTTCGTTGTCGTCGTCATGAATCTAGGCAGGCGCGATCGCGGCGCGTGCAATCGCGAGCGACAGCCCGTGTCGATCGGTCATGCAGGGTCGTTTTGAAGGTTCACTGATGACCTCGCTCGCGGAGCTGCGCGCGATCGAGGAGGAGCGGGTCGCAGCGGAGCGCGCCGCCATCGCGGCGGCCGCCGAGGCGAAGCGGCGAGCGGCCGAGGAAGCCGAGGCGCGACGGATCGCCGAGGAGCAGGCGCGGATCATCGCAGAGCGCGAGGCCGCGCTCGCGATCGAGCGCGCGCGGGAAGCGGCGGAGCGCGAGGCGCGCCTCCGGGTCGAGGCGGCGGAGGCGACGGAGCGTGCGCGGTTGACCGCCGCCCTCGAGCAGGAGCGGCTCGCCGGCGAGCTCGAGCTACGGCGCGCCGAGGTCGCACGCAAGCGGCCGACGTGGATGGTCGCGGTGACGGTCGGTGCGTTCGTCGCCGTGTGCGCGCTCGCGTGGTTCGCGATCGATCAGATGCGTGTCTCGGAGGCGGCGCTGGCGAGCAAGGCCGCCGCCGACGACGCGCGCGCGCGAGCGAACAACGACGCGCGGGCGGCCGGTAAGTCGCTCGAGGGCGCGCAGCGCGAGCTCGTCGCCCTCGGCGACAAGATCGACGCTGCGCTCGTGCGGGTCGAGGCGGCGCGCACCGCCGACGAGCGCAAGCGCGCCGAGGACGAGCTCAAGCGCCTGCGGCAAGAGCAGCGCGCCGCCGAGGAACAGCGGCAGCAGGCGATCCGCGACAAGGCGGCGAAGGATCGCGTGAAGCCGCTCGAGATCAAACAAGAGTGCCTGAGCGGCGTGATCGGCAAGAACGGCTGCTGAGCTACGCTACGGGCACTGCGCGGCCGACTGCTGGATCGCCTGGTTCGCGCTCTTGCACGACGAGGCGAGCGACGCGCGCGTCTCGGGCGTGGACTTCTCCCAGCCGGACGAGGCCTGGTTGAACGCCTGCACCAGGGCATCCCGCGTCGACTGCGGGAGCTGGTCGCACGTGCGGATCTTCTCGATGGTCGCCTTGTACTCGACGCACTCGGGTGGGAGCGCTGTCGCCTCAGGCGATTTCTCGCCGGGCGCCATCTGGTTGGGTTGCGTCTGCTCGCCGGGCTGCCCCATCTGGCCGGGCTGCGCCTGTTCACTGGGCCGCACCTGCTCGGTGGTCCCGGGCGCCACCTGCTCGGTGGTCTTGGGCGCCATGCCCGAGCGGTCGGCCTCGGGGCTCTCTTTCTTCTTGCAGCCGGTGCCGAGGGTTGCAGCGACGAGGGTGACGATCGTGACCAGCTTGATCATGACTACGTGCTCCTTGGACCCGTGGAGCGGTCCTACGGCCATGCATGCGAGGCGCGTACCGTCGCGCACGGTGTGCGGATGTCGCCGCGCGGTGACGATCAGTCGGTCGGCAGCCAGAGCAGGGCGACGCGCGTGACCGCGGTGTCCGCCTTGCGCGCTTTGACCTCGATGGTCTCGATCTCGGGGGGTGGCGCGGCGTGGAGCGCGGCGACGTCCTCGGCGAGCTGGGCCTCGAGCTCGGCGCGCTGCAGCGCGAGCTGATCCGCGGCGTCCCGCGCGCGCGCGACGTCGCCGCGCTGGGTCGCGGTGCGCGAGACCGAGCGCGCGGCGGACGCGACCTTGCTCGCGGTCGTACGGCGGCCACCGAACAGCGCACCGAGGACCGAGGCGCCGATCGAGATCGCGCTGTCCGCCGTCGCACCGGTCGCCTGTGCGTGCTCGCGCTCGACCCGCGCGGCCGCCGTGCGCTGCTTGCTCGCGAGCGCATCGAGCCTGGGTTGGTACTTGGCCTTGAGCTTGTCGACAGCCGCGTCACGCGCTTCGCGCGCCTTGATCGCGACCCGCGCGCGGAACGCGGCCTCGCTCTCGCCCGCGGCGGAGGTGAGATCGAGGCGCTTGACCGAGTACAGCGCGAGCGGTGCGGCGCGGTAGACCCACGCGGCGAGGCCGTCGTCGAGCTTGGCCGCCGTCTTGGCGTCGAGCGCGGCGGGCAGCGGCGCGAACGTGGCGCCGGCGACGGGCTCGGGCTCCGCACCGGCGACGCGCGGTGGATCGACGATGACCGCGTGCTCCCAGAAGTCGCCCGCCGTGGCGGCGTCCAGGCGCGCGACCACGGTGAGCTCGCGCCACACGTCGACGTCGGTCTTGGCGGCGACGTAGTGCGCCTTCACGCTGCCGAGCAGCGCGGGGCCGAGCGAGATCGCGGGCGCGAACAGCTCGGGGAGGCCGCCGGGCGCGACCGGGCGCGTGGTGGTCGCGGGCGAGGAGGACAGGGCAGGGACGTCCGCGGGCGCCGTGGCCTGCGGTCGTGCGGCCATCAGGCGCTTGATCTGGGTGCGCGTGAGAGGGCCGGCGAGATAGCTCATCACGAACCGCGTCGTGAACACGATCGGATGATCGTCGTGCACGTTGTTCATGACGAACTGCCGCGTTGTGAGGCCGGCGAGCGTGGCTTCCATCGCGGCCTTGTCGAACGTCTTGCCCGCCGCGGCGCTCGCGCCTTCGAGGCCCTCGATCACGCGCGCCTTGTCTCGCTCGGTCTGCAGCCGCCCGAGCAACCACGTGCCCGCGTTGGACAGCGCCTTGTAGTCGAGGTCGACCGGGTTCTGGGTCGCGAGCACCATCCCGAGCCCGAACGCGCGTGCCTGCTTGAGCAGGGTCAGCATCGGCTTCTTCGACGGCGGCATCGCGGTCGGCGGCAGGTAGCCCGCGACCTCGTCCATGAACACCATCGCGCGCAGGCTCGACGTGCCGGGCTGCGTGCGCATCCAGGTCACGAGCTCTTGCAAGAGCAGCGTCACGAACATCATCCGCTCGGCGTCGCCGAGGTGCGCGATCGAGAGGATCGCGACGCGCGGCTTACCGTCGGGCGTGAACAACAAGCTCGGGATGTCGAGCGGCGCGCCGCGGGTCCACGCCGCGAAGCCCGAGGACGCGAGCACGGTGTTCAACGCGAGCGCGAGCTGCGTGCGCTCGGCGGCGGGAAAGAAGGTCTCGAGATCGAACGCGCCGACCTGCGTGAACGGCGGCTTCATCACACCCTGGACAAGGGCGGCGAGCTCGACGTCCTTGCCGTCGCGCCACGCGCGATCGAGCAGCTGCGAGAGCAGCACGTGCTCGCGGCTACGCAGCGGATCGGCCGTGATGCCGATCAAGCCGAGCAGCGCGCTGACCGCGCCCTCCACACGATCGCGCCACGCCTCTGGGTCGCTCGCGAGCTCCGCAGGGGGCGCGCGGAACGACTTGAGCACCGACAGTGGGAGCCCTGCGTCACCGCCCGGTGTGTAGAGCGCGACCTCACCCGCCGCGCGCAGGCGCTCGATCCTCGCGGGCTCCTGACCCGATGCGGCGAGGCCCTCGCCCCAGCGCGTCGCGGTGCGCGCCGCGAGCTCGTCCACGGAGATCCCGTCACGCGCGGCCTGCGCCCGATCGACCCACGGCGCGAAGTCCTCGGCACGCAGCGCTGGGAACGTCAGCAGGAGGTTGCCGAGATCGCCCTTGGGATCGATCGCGAGCACGGGCACGCCGTCGAGCAGCGCCTCCTCGATCAAGGCGAGGCACAGGCCGGTCTTGCCGCTGCCGGTCATACCGACACACACCGCATGCGTCGTGAGGTCGCGGGCGTCGTACATCACGGGCGCGCCGCCCTCCGTACCCAGGTAGAACGCGCCGAGCTGCTCGTAGTCCATCGCGCGTCAGTATCGTCGACGACGTAGCGGGCCACACGGGTAGGCACCGGTTATGCGCGACGTGCCGCGTGCTCCCGCGGCCCGGGTTGCTGGGACTCTCCAGCTTGATACGGTGGGCGAGTATGGGCGTTGCGGATCCGAGGATCCTCGAAGGCGCGGCGCTCGCAGTGTTCCTGCTCGACGACGACGGCAAGATCGTGGGCGCGCTCGGCGACGCGCAAGCGCTCACCGGCCTCGACGACGACCGGCTGATCGGGTGCGCCCCGGCCGAGGTCCTCCACGCCCGGCCCGCCGGCGTGAACCACCGCCAGATCGAAGAGCGAATCGCGCGCGGTCACGGCGCAGCGCCCGCCGCGCTCGTCGCCGTCGACCTCGCCGAGCACGCGCGCAGCGATGCCGTACTCCGAGAGCACGAGCGCGAGATGCGGTTGATGTTCCGGCAGGTCCCGGTCGCGACGTGGGCGACGGATCGCGACCTGCGCATCACGCACTGGCTCGGGCGGGTGGAGCGCCGCCTCGGCATCCCCGAGCCGAGCATCGTCGGCATGACGGTGCAGCAGTTCGCGCGGACGCCGGATCCCGCGGACCCCGCCGTGCGCTACCACGTCGCGGCGCTGCATGGCGAGTCGACGTCGTTTCGCTACCAACTGCGCGACAGCTGGTACGAGGTCCATGTCGATCCCTTGCGCGACGAAGCGGGGAACATCATCGGCTGCGTCGCCGCCGCGCTCGACGTCTCGGAGCGGCTCGCCGCCGAGCACCGGCTGATCGCGAGCGAGGCGTTGCTCGCGCAATCGCAGTCGCTCGCGCACGTCGGCAGCTGGAAGTGGGACTTCGCGCGCGGCGAGATGACGTGGACCGACGAGCTCTACCGGATCTTCGGCGTCGATCGGGCGACGTTCACGCCGTCGTATCAGGCCCTGTGCGATCGCATCCTGCCCGTCGACCTGCCGCGCTTCGAGCGCACGGTGTCGGCCGCGCTGCACGGTCCAGAACCGTGCGCCCTGGAGCACGGCATCGTGCGGCCCGACGGTGCGCGCCGGGTGCTGAACACGAACGTGATCGTGATCGTCGATGACGCGAAGCGCCCCGTGAAGATGATCGGCGCCAGCCTCGATCTCACGGAGTGGTCGGACACCAAGGCGAGCCTCGAGCGCAGCGTGTCGCTGCTCGAGGCGACGTTCGAGTCGACCGCCGACGGCATCCTGGTCGTCGACGTCGACGGCAAGGTCATCGCGTACAATCGCCGGTTCTCGACGCTGTGGAACCTTCCGGAAGCGCTCGTCGACCAGCGCGACGACGATGCGCTGCTCGCGTACGTGCTGGAGCAACTCGAGGACCCGGACGCGTTCCTGCGCGGGGTGCGCGGGCTGTACACGCGGCGGGAGGTGGAGAGCCTCGAGACCTTGCACTTCAAGGACGGCCGCGTGTTCGAGCGCTACTCGCGGCCGCAGCGCGTCGATGGCAAGGTCGTAGGACGCGTGTGGAGCTTTCGCGATGTCAGTGACCGCGATCGTCTGTTGCGCCATGCGGTGTTCCTCGCCGACGCCGGCCGGCTGCTGACCACGCTCGACGCGGATCAGGCGCTCGAGAGCGTCGCGCACCTGGCGGTGCCCGCGCTCGGTGATGCCAGCGCGATCGATCTGATCGAGCACGGCGTGGTTCGCCGGGTCGCGGCGGCCGCGCGCCGGCCGTCGGCACGCCGGCCCTCCGAGCCGAGCGCCCAGGTGCTCGCCGGTGCGTCGAACGTGCATGACTCCGACGGGGCGAGCGAGATCGAGGTGCCGATCCTCGCGGTCGGTCGCGTCGTCGGCACGCTCACGATCCTCGCGGAGGCGCCGCGCAGGTTTGTCCGCGATGATCTCGAGCTCGTCGAGGAGGTCGCGCGCAGATGCGCCGTCGCCATCGAAAACACGCGCCTGTATCGCGCCGCCCGCGATCAGGTGCGCGCGCGCGAGGAGTTCCTCGCGGTCGCGTCGCACGAGATCCGCGGGCCCGTCGCATCGATCCGGCTCGCCGTGCAGGCGCTCGCGAAGCAGCTCGCACCCGCGGACAAGCTGATCAACGTGATCGCGCGCGAGGAGCGGCGGCTGACGCGCCTCGTCGACGAGTTGCTCGATCTTGGCCGCATGCAGGGGGGCAAACTGCAGTTCGTCTTCGAGCCCGTCGATCTCGCCGCGCTCGTGCGCGAGGTGGCGGCGCGGATGGGGGCCGACCTCGCGCGCTGCGGCTCGCAGCTCGCTATCCACACCGTGGGCATCACCCTGGGGACCTGGGACCGGTTGCGCCTCGAACAGGCGATCACGAATCTGCTGTCCAACGCGATCAAGTTCGGGATCGGTAAGCCGATCGAGATCAGGATCGTCGGGCGCGAGCACAACGTCGTGTTCGAGATCACCGACCACGGCATGGGCATCCGGCGCGACATGCAGGCGTCCATCTTCGAGCCGTTCGAGCGCGCGGTGCCGGCGCGTCACTATGGAGGTCTCGGGCTCGGGCTGTACATCGTGCGGACGATCGTGACGGGAATGGGCGGGACGATCTCGATCCGCAGCGAGGAAGGGAAGGGCTCCACCTTCACGATCGAGCTGCCCGTCGGAGCACCTCCGTGAGTACCTCTGACTGCCGCTTGGTGCTGGTCGTCGATGACGATCAGGATCTGCGCGAGATGCTCGCGCTCGTGCTCCAGGGGCATGGCTATCGCACGCAGGAGGCCGTGGACGGCGTCGATGCTCTCGAGCAGATCGAGGCCGGCGCGCAGCCGTCACTGGTCCTGCTCGACTTGCGGATGCCGCGGATGAACGGCACCGAGCTCCTGCTCGCGCTCAAAGACCGCGAGCGGACCACCATCCCGGTCGTCGTGATCACCGGGGATCTGGGCGGCGCGCGAGAGGCGTTGGCGGCCGGGGCGCGCACCTGCGTCCGCAAGCCGATCGACATGGATGCGTTGCTCGACACCGTCGCCCAGCACGCGAGCTAGGGTGGTGATATCGTCGGGGTCCTTCAGGAGAGGGGCACGATGAGCTTTCTGCGCAAGATGTTCAGCGGTCGGGTCAACACCGACGATCCGCGTCGCTTCCTGGTCGAGGCGATGCTCGGCGCGATGGAGGCGGATGGGGACGTCACCGAGTCCGAGATGGCGACGTTCGAGGGGAACCTCGCGAACCACACCCTGTTCGACGGGCTCTCCGGCGACGAGATCTCGCGCCTGACCGATCTCGCCGCGGACGCGATCCGCGACGCGGGCGGCGGCAAGAAGCGGCTCGAGGCGATCGCGAGGGGGCTGCCCTCGCGCAACCAGCGGCTCGCGGCCTACGCGATGGCAGCCGAGATCTGCGTCTCCGACAAGGAGCTCGCGGAGGCCGAGATCGAGTTCCTCGACGGGCTGCAGTCGGCGCTCGCCCTCGACGAGACGGAGGCCAAGGAGGTCTTCGAGGCGGCGCGCAAGCACACGGGCCTGCTGACGCTCGAGGAGAAGTCGGAGAAGGTCCGGTTCCTCATGCCGTCGTTCGTCAAGTGCATGGCCTTGATGGCCGCGGCCGACGAGGAGATCCACCACGAGGAGCGCCTCGGCATGCGCGCCGTGCTGCGCGCGATACCGGACATGCAGGTGCTGACCGGCGCCGAGATCGATGAAGCGATCGACGTGGCGGTCGAGCGCGTGCAGGGCAAGGACGCCCGCGCCGAGCTCGCGGAGGTCGCGAAGGACGTCACCTCCTCGTCGGATCGCTACTGGGTCACCGTGTACACGATGATCATCGCGCTCGCCGACGGTACGCAGGACTGGCGCGAGATCGAGTTCCTCGCGACGCTGCGCAAGACGTTCGAGCTGTCCGACAAGCAGATGGATCTGGCGATGCAGGTCGCGTCGCAGTTCCCACAGGTCAAGCTCGGCGGCGACGCCCCCGAGTGATCAGCGCGCGCCGAGGTAACGCACGGCGACGAGCGTGATGTCGTCGTCCTGCCGCGCCATGAACGCGACGACCTCGCGCTCGATCGCGGCGCGCAGGTCGGCCACGGGCAGCGCCGCGTTGGCTACGATCGAGGCGCGCAGGCGGGTGAGACCGTAGCGCTGGCCCTGCGCATCGGCGGCCTCGGTAACGCCGTCGGTGTGGAGGACGAGCGTGTCACCGGGGGCGAGCGCGAGCTCGACCGGCGTGGTCGCGCCCGCGATCGAGGGCCGCACGCCGAGCCACATCCCCTCGGTGTCGATGGTCTCGCACGCGCCGGTCGCGGCGCGATACACGAACACGGGCTCGTGGCGCCCCGCCATGGTGACCGTTCCGTCGCCGCGCAAGCGCAACAGCTGGAACGTGATGAAGTCGCCGGTGGCGAGGCGCTCCTGCACGTTCGCGTGCAGCACGCGGTTCACGCGCTCGAGGACGTCGACGGGTGTGCGTTCGTCGTCGAGCGTCGCCGACGCCACGGTGGTCTGCACCATCATCATGATCAAGCCGGCGGTGATGCCGTGGCCGCTGACATCGCCGATCGCGAGCCAGCCGCCGTCGCGCACGCGTCGGACGTCGTAGTAGTCGCCGCCGACCTCGGCTGCCGGCAGCATGCGCGCGGACACCTCGAAGCCGGCGATGCCGAGATCGCGCGGCAAGATCGACGTCTGGATCCGACTCGCGAGCTCGAGCTCGCGCCGCGCCGCGCCGCGCACCTCCTCGGTCAGCCACGTGATGTTCTTCACCGTGCTCTTGCGCGCCATCCGGCCGGCGATGAACGCGATCGCGAGGATCGACTGGACGAGCAGCTCCGCGACCACCATCTCGCCGTGCGTCCGCCGATCCGCGACGATGAGCCCCGGATCGTCGATGGTCCCCGAGACGATCAGCGCGAGCAGCACGAACCGGCCGAGCGCGGACACGATCCAGATCGTGAGCCCGATGACCGGGTAGTTGCCGAGCGCGGCGAACAGCGTCAACAGCACCGCCACGATGGCCGCCGGCCCGAACAGGCCAAAGTACAGCGTCGCGGCGAGCACCGTCAGCGCCTGGAACACCACCAGCACCACCAGCGCCCACAAGCGGAACCGGCTCGAGTCCTTCGTGAGGTAGTAGAGGACGACCGTGCCGGGGAACGTCACGGCGAGCAGGACGGCGAACACGACGGTCGCGGTGGGGTCGGCGTCGAACGCGAGCATCGACAACCCCGCGAACGGGAGCATCATGATGAACAGCAGCGCGAGCTTGTTCATGCGCGCGTGCTCGTCGCGGATCATCACCTGCGCGATGGTGAGCGGCGTGCGTTGCTCCGCTTCCGGCCACGTCCTCGACGGCTGAGCGTCCACGCTGGGTCAGCGTAGCCGAGGTGTAGGCCGTGGAACGGTACGTGATGGTGTCCTTCCGGTCGGACGCGCTCCGACGCGCACCCCGCGAGGCACGTAGGGTGCAGCGCCGCATCTCATGCTGTCCGCCACGCCCACGCTGCCAACCACGATCGTCCTCATCCATGGCACGTGGATGACACCGCGCTCCTGGGAGCACTGGATCCCGTACTACGAGCAGCGCGGCTTCCGCGTGCTCGCGCCTGCGTGGCCCGGGCTCGACGTCGAGGTCGAAGCGATCCGCGCCGATCCGTCGCCGCTCGAGCGCCTCGACACAGCGACGGTGGCGCACCACTACGAGACGATCATCCGCGCGCTGGAGTCACGGCCGATCCTCATCGGCCACTCGATGGGAGGCGCGCTCGTGCAGATCCTCCTCGATCGAGGGCTCGGCGCTGCGGGGGTCGCGATCGACTCGGCGCCCGTGAAGGGCGTGCTCCGGCTACCGCTGTCGACCGTCAAGGTCGTGTGGCCGGTGCTGCGCAACCCCGCGAACCGTCACAAGGCCGTCGCGATCACGCCCGCGCAGTTCCACTACGCCTTCACCAACACGCTGTCGCGCGAGGAGTCGGATCGCATCTACGAGCGCTACGCGATCCCATGTCCGGGGCTCACGGTGTTCGAAGGCGCCACCGCGAACTTCCGGCCGCACGCGGCGACCAAGGTCGACTTCGAGAAAGAGGATCGCGCGCCGCTGCTGTTCATCGCGGGCTCCGAGGACCACACGATGCCGGCGAAGCTCAATCGCTGGAACTTCGAGCACTACAAGTCCGGAATCGTCGCGTATCACGAGATGGCAGGGCGCGATCACTGGACGTGCGGTGCGCCCGGGTGGGAGGCGGTCGCCGACTACGCGCTCGACTGGGCGCTCGATCCCGTCGCCGCGACGGCGCGCGAAGCGAAGTCCGCGCTGGCATAGCTCGTCGGCCAGTCGACGTGCGATTGTTGTGCGATGGGCGCGATCGACACGTATATCGGCTACCTCAGCAAGTTCGGCGCCTCCGCGATCATCCTCGAGAGCGGCAAGCAGATCCTGGTGCGCCTGGCGACCGGCGACCGCGCGGCCACACAGACGCTGACGTTCGCGTCGTTGCAGGCGATGGTCGAGGAGGCGGCCCCCGCGAGCGTGCTCGCCGATCTGCTCGTCACCGGCGCGGCGGCGTTCGACTACGCGGGCGGGCCGCAGCCGGTGCACTGCACGGTCACCTCATCGACGTCGGCGATGAAGCTCGTGATCGCGGTGCCCGATGCGACGGATCGCCCCGCGCTCTCGACGCGCGACACACAGCCGATCGCGAGGGTCGAGGCCGCGAAGACCGAGGTGATGCCGCGGGTGACCGAAGCGGTGCCGCGCGCGAGCGCCGGCGGTCCGAAGATCGACGAGATGCTGCGCGCGATGAAGAACCTCGGCGCGTCGGACCTCCACATGTCGTGCACGATGCCGCCGCTCGTGCGCAAGGACGGCGAGATGAAGCCGGTCCCCGGGTTCCCGGTGCTCACCCCGGACCTCATGCTCTCCCTGCTCTACGAGATCGCGCCGGAGAAGAACCGCAAGGAGTTCGAGGAGCGCTCGGATACCGACTTCGCGCACTCGATCGAAGGCCTCTCGCGGTTTCGCGCCAACATGTTCCGCGATCGTCACGGCCCCGGCGCGGTGTTTCGCGCGATCCCATTCAACATCCTGTCGCCCGAGCAGCTCGGCCTGCCGCCGAAGGTGCTCGAGCTCTGTTACCTCACCAAGGGCCTCGTGGTCGTCACCGGCCCGACGGGCTCCGGCAAGTCGACCACGCTCGCGACGTTGATCGACTACATCAACTCGCACCGCTCGGATCACATCATCACGATCGAGGATCCGATCGAGTTCGTGCACGAGAACAAGAAGTGCCTCGTCAACCAGCGCGAGGTGCACGTGCACACGCGCTCGTTCAAGGACGCGCTGCGCGCCGCCCTCCGCGAGGATCCCGACATCGTGCTCGTCGGCGAGATGCGAGACCTCGAGACCATCGCGATCGCGGTCGAGACGGCCGAGACCGGTCACCTCGTGTTCGGCACGCTGCACACGACCACCGCGCCGTCGACGGTCGATCGCATCATCGACCAGTTCCCCGCTGACCGGCAGGCGCAGGTGCGGCAGATGCTCGCCGAGTCGCTGCGCGGCGTGATCGCGCAGACCTTGTGCAAGAAGATCGGTGGTGGGCGGGTCGCCGCGTACGAGGTCCTGATCGGCACCAGCGCGGTGCGCAACATGATCCGCACGGCGAAGACGTTCCAGCTGCCGTCGGTGATGCAGACCAGCCGCGACGTCGGCATGATCACGCTCAACGACTCGCTCATCGAGCTCGTGAAGGCCAAGAAGGTCGAGCCGCTCGAGGCCTACATGAAGGCGGTCCAGAAGACCGAGCTCAAGGCGGCGCTGCAGAAGCTGGGGTTCACCATCAACGTCGCCGACGACAAGGAATAACGCGGGAGCGGAGGGACAAAACGTCGTAGGGCTGTTGCGCTGCCGTCACATTCGGAGGTCATCGTGCGACCAACGTGTCGCCGCGAACTTCCTGGCTCGCACTGCCCATCCTCCTCGGGGTCGCTGGCTCCGCGCGCGCCCAGCCCGAGCCCACTCCGTCGCCACCACCCGCCGCCCCTGAGGCGTCACCACCTGCGCCAGCGCCCGCTCCGGCGTCGCAGCCCGAGGTCAAAGCCGAAGCCGAGGCGGAGGCCAAGCCGGACGCCAAGCACAAGCCCTGGTACGAGCGGTTCACCATCCGCGGCTACGCACAGTTCCGGTTCAACCGGCTGTACGCCTCGAACGAGGACCTCGGCAACCGGCTCGGCGACTCGGCCAACGTCGAGGACAACAGCTTCTCGATCCGCCGCGCGCGCCTCGTGGTGTCGGGCGACGTGACGTCGTTCCTCGCGGTCTACCTGCAGGCCGACTTCGCCGGCGCCGAGGTGAAGATGCGTGACTGGTACGGCGACATCTTCCTCGACAAGGACAAGACGTTCCGGTTCCGGCTCGGCCAGCAAAAGATCCCGTTCGGCTGGGAGAACATGCAGTCCAGCCAGAACCGCGCGCCGCTCGATCGCTCCGACGGCATCAACTCGGCGGTGCCCGGCGAGCGCGACCTCGGCCTCATGGCGTACTGGGAGCCGAAGCAGACTCGCGCGCTGTTCAAGCACCTCGTCGACAGCGGGCTCAAGGGCTCGGGTGACTACGGCGTGGTTGGCGTCGGCATCTACAACGGCCAGGGGATCAACGTCGACGACAAGAACGAGAACCGCCACGTCGTGGCGCGCGTGACCTATCCGTTCACGCTGGGCTCGCAGATCCTCGAGCTCGGCGCCGCGGGGTATGTCGGCAAGTTCAACGTCGCGACGCCAACCGGCAGCGCCGGCAACTTCCGCGACATGCGCGCGGAGGCGTCGCTGGTGCTGTACCCGCAGCCGATCGGCTTCCAGGCCGAGTACAACATCGGCAAGGGCCCCGAGCACGACCTCGCGACCGACACGGTCGAGGTTCGCGGCCTGCACGGCGGCTACGCGATGGTCCTCGCGCACGTGGGCGACTTCTTCCCGTTCGTCCGCGCCGGCTACTACAACGGCGGGCTCAAGCACCAGACGCTCGCGCCGCACTCGGTCGTCAAGGAGCTCGTGATCGGCAGCGAGTGGCAGTTCCGCAAGGTGATCGAGCTGACCGCTGAGGTCGATATCGCGAGTCGCGAGCTCGATGGCGTCGAGGAGCGCGGCGTCCTCGTGCGCCTGCAGGCGCAGCTCAACTACTGAGTGCTACTGGATCACGACGATCTGCTCGGTCCACTGCGCGATGTGATTGCCCTCGGTGAGTGACTGGAAGGGCAGGCGGACGGCGGGGCCCGACGCGGGCTGGCCGGCCGCGGCGCGCTGCGGGTAGAACGGCGCGAGCCACAGCTGCGGCTTCTGCGCGGCGTCGGAGCGCACGCCGAACGGGCGGCGTGATGCCACGGTGAACCACATCACCGGCTCGGTGCCGCCGCCGGACGTCAGCTCGTCGACGGAGAACGGCGTCCACTTCGGCCACGAGTTGTAGGTGGCGGCGACCTCGGCGTCCACGAGCCGGATCGGCGCGCCCGTGCCGTCGGCGGGCGTGACCCACAGCTCGGCATCGCGGTTGTCGTAGGCGTCGTCGCTCGACGCGCGATTGAACAGCACCCAGTGGTTGTCAGGCGAGAACGACGGGTAGTACGCGAACGCCGAGCCGCTCGAGGCGACGAGCGTGCGCGGCGCGCTCACGGTCTTCGCGACCGCGTCGTAGTCGAACACGACGAGGCCGCCCGCGTTCATGTAGACCTCCCAGCCGTTGTTGCTGCCCGACGTGGGCTGGCT
Organism: Kofleriaceae bacterium; assembly: GCA_035539815.1. Classification (GTDB taxonomy): domain Bacteria; phylum Myxococcota_A; class Polyangia; order Haliangiales; family Haliangiaceae; genus JABFXX01. The sequence continues at coordinate 14,897 of DATLHR010000332.1, read as the reverse complement.
GGCGACGATCTGCGTGCCGCTCGGCGACACGTCGGGGTGCGAGATGCGCGAGCTGGTGTAGAGCGGCGTGGTCATGCCCGTCGACAGGTCGGTGCGGTGCAGGCCGTCCTGCGTGGTGATGAACATGTCCGTGTTGTTCGGGTGGATCGAGGCGTAGTTCCACTGTTGCGAGTTGTCGGTCAGCTTCTTCGCCAACCCCTCCACCGCGAGCGCGTTGCCGTAGTTCATGTTGCCGCCGTCCTGGCGGTACGCGACCACGGTGCCGTCGCGCGACACCGCATGGCAGCCGACGCATCCCGTCTGCCCAGGCTGCGGCCAGAACTTCTCCGGCGGCGTCGACGGCGTCTTCATGTCGAAGCGCATCACGCCCGCCTGCGTGGTGTTCCAGTAGTACACGCCGCCGCGCACATCCTCGCTCGCGATGCGCACCTGCTCGCTGCCCTCGATGTACGTCGACGGCGAGGCGGTCGCGAGGCCACGCACGCGCACCGTGAGGTCGACGCCGCGCGCGCCGCTCGACAGCTTGGACCACAGCTCGGGCGCCAGTGTGTGCCAGGTCGCGGCGCCCATCCGCGCGACGTACGTCCTGAGCGTCACGAAGCCGCCTGACAGCTGGACCTCGTAGACATCCTTGCTCTGGGCGTCGCGCCAGTGGACGTCCATCTCCCCGAGGTTCGGGGGGATGAGCGCGCCCGCCGGCGGGTATGCGACCTGGAGCGTCTGTGACGTGTCGAGCGTCGCGCCCGCGAACAGCGCCGCCGCGCTCGCATCGGCGGTGCCCGTCACCGTCTGCGTGACGAACACCTCGACCGGCACGCTGGCGAGCAAGCCGTCGTAGACCGCGTTGACCATGCCGGGCCCGGCGAGGTCGCCGGTGACCACGACCTTGTCGGCCTCGACGTCGCCCATGCCGGCGGGCGCAAGTTCGAACGCCGCCTGACCGGTCACCACCGACTCGGTCCCATCCGGGGCGATCAGCGTCGCGATCAGGATCGGCTGCTCGGCCACGCCGTCGACCCAGTGGATCTGGGGCGACGAGATCGTGACCTTCAGGCTCGGCGAGCCTGGAGCGGCATCCGCGCCGCCGGTGTCATCACCGGTCTCCCGCGGCCCACACGCGAAGAGAAACGCACAGAACGCGACGCTGCGAAGCCCCAGACGCATGGGCATGCGCGTGAGCAACGCGCATGCCCACACGCGGTCGTGTAGTTTTCGCACGATGCAGCTCGATGGAGACAGCTGACCTCGGGCGCGTCAGCCTCGGCGATGCAGACCTACACGGCGTCGTGATCAGTCGCAGCGGGATGCTCGGAGAGCTTGGAGGAGCCACCCGGATTTGAACCGGGGAATGATGGTTTTGCAGACCATTGCCTTACCACTTGGCTATGGCTCCAGGTGCCGGAGCTTTTAGCACAGACCCCGGGGCGGTCACAACACCGCCTCGCCTCCGTCACGGGGCGAGGTACATGGGATGCATCGATGGGGCGCATCATGGACAAGCCCATCGACGAGAAGATCCAAGAAAACGTCACCGAGAAGGGCGCACTGGGGATGCAGCGGACGGGGGAGACCGTGCCGGGCAAGGCGACGTCCCAGCAGGCGCTCGGCTTCGTTCGCCGCCACCCGTTGCTCGCCGTGCTCGGCACCGCGGGGGCCGGTCTGATCGGCGGGCTCGAGCTCGCGGTTGGAGTCGTGATCGGGGCCGGTGTGGCGGCGCTCGTCGGAAAGACAGGTTCGCAGGCGGGCGCGCCGGGCGCGACCACGCTGCAGGCCGAGGGCGTGAGCGCGCGAGAGAAGCTCGCGCGGATGTCGCCCGAGCTGCAACGACGCGCGAGGGCGATCCTGCAAGCGGCGCGTGGGCGTCTGGCACCGATCGCGACGTAGTCGACCTATTCGTCGTCGATGCTCGAGATCTCGTCCTGCTCGTTCGTCATGAACGTGCGGTAGCCCCACCAGGCGAGGTTGAACCACGGCGGCATCTCGAGCTCGCGCTCGTACGCGAGCTGGAGCGCGCCGGCGCCGAAGAACCCGAGCGTCGCGAGCGTGCCGAGGTCCAGGCTGCCCTGCGAAGCGCGCAGCATGTCGCGATCGATGTCGCGGAACGCGGAGGCTGCGAGGCGCGCGATCTTCGCGAGCTCGGGGACGCCGCCGTCGACGGGCGGACGCTCGTGCCGCGCGAGCACGAGGTCGCACGCGAGGACGCGCTGGGCCACGTCGGTCAGCGTCGAGCTCGAGAGGTCGCGATCGTGGAACACGAGGATGCTGCCGGTGAAGGGGCGCACCTTGACCTCGTGAACGCCGGCGACGGCGGCGAGCTCGTCGGCGACGCGCGTGACGAGCGAGGGTTCCTTGCGCAGGGAGGGGCAGCGCAGCCGCGTGCGGCCGGGGACGGTATGGACGAGCTGGAGGTAGCGCATTGTCATGCCTCCGCGTGCACGGTCACGACGCGCGAGAGCTGACCGCGGGCGCGCGCCTTGGCCTCGGCGAGCAGGTCCGCGACATCCTCGCGGCCACGCGCGACGCGCACGACGATCGCATCGCCGAGCTTGTAGAACGTGGTCGCGATCTCGAGCGCGACCGCGCGCATCCGCGGCGCGATCGCCGCGCCGCCCGCGCCGAGCGACACACCGATCAAGAACGAGGGCACGTGCAACTTCATGGGGTCCGGTCCTTTCCCTTGCCGCGGGCGCGGCGCGTGATCACGAGCTGGCCCCCCGCGCGCGAGGCAAGGTAGAGCGGCGCGCCGAGCGCGAGCGCGAAGCTCGCGAGTGCGGCCGGCAGTGGACCGGCGAGCCGCATCAGGTGGCGCGCCGGCGAGAGCGCGACGGCGGCGAAGTGGAGCGCGGCCGAGCCGAAGATCAGCGCCGCGAACCTGCGGTCGTTCTCGACGCGATCGGTGGTGCGCTGTGCGGCCGCGTAGCCGAACTGTGACGCACCGATCGTTGCGAACGCCGAGAGAGGCCCACCGAACAGCGCCGCGATGCCCGAGACGGTGGCGATCGCGCTGCCGGCGCGCGCGATCCGGCGCCAGTCGTCTCGGTCGAGGATCGGCGCGCCCGGTGGCGCGGCCGGACGTGAGAGGACATCCGGTTCACCGGGCTCGAGCGCGATCGCCAGGCCGGGGAGGCTGTCGGTGAGGAGGTTGATCCAGAGGACGCCGAGCGGCGAGATGACGCGTCGGCCGACGAGCGCTCCTCCGGTGATGAGCAGGAGCTCGCCGAGGTTGCCGGCGATCTGGAAGCGCACCGAGCGACGCAGGTTGTCCTGCACGATGCGGCCCTCGCCGATCGCGGCGAGGATCGAGCGCAGGTCTTCGTGCTCGAGGACGATGTCGGCGGTCTGGCGCGCGAGGTCCGTCGAACGCGCACCGACGGCGATGCCGACGTCGGCGGTGTGGAGGGCGGGCGCATCGTTGATGCCATCGCCGGCCATCGCCACGATCTCGCCCGCCGCGCGCAACGCTTCGATCACCGCGACCTTGTCGCTCGGTGTGACGCGCGCGACGACGGCGATCTGGCGCAGGCGCTCGTCGTCGGCGAGGACGGCCGGAAGCTCGCTGCCCTCGATCACCTCGCCGGTCAGGCCGACCTCGCGCGCGATCGCCTCCGCCGTCGGGCGCTGATCGCCCGTGAGGATCACGGTGCGGATACCGGCATGCGCGGCGCCGCGAATCGCATCGGCCGCGCCGGAGCGTAGCGGATCGCGCAACGCCACGAGCCCGAGGAACCGCCACGGCGCGGCGTCCGCGCGCGAAGCGACCGCGAGGACCCGGAGCCCAGCTGCAGCCATGCGCGCGTTCTCCTCGAGGATCGGGCCGTCCATGATCTCGCATAGCTCGATCACTTGCTCCGGTGCGCCCTTGACCACGGCGAGCGTGCCGCCTATGGCGAGCTCGTGCTCGCTCACTACGTAACGCGCCTGGTCGCTGCGCTCGATGAGGCGGCGGCGCGGAAACCGCGATCGCAGCTCGATCGGATCGATGCCGGCGGCGATCGCCGCATGCGCGAGCGCTTGTTCGGTGGAGCTGCCGGTGACGTGCCAGCCGTGATGATTGCGGTGGTAATCGAGGTCACTGTTCAGCACCGACGCCGCGAGCAGCGCCGCGATCGGTCCAACGGGGACGCGCGCGCAGGTGATCGACGAGCGCTCGAGCCGCCGGCCCTCGATCCAGACCGCCTCGAGCCGCATCCGGTTCTCGGTCAGCGTACCGGTCTTGTCCGCGCAGGCGACGGTGATGCCGCCGAGCGCCTCCGTGGTGCCGAGCCGGCGGACCACGATGCCGCGCCGGCGCATCCGCGCCATCGCACGTACGAGCGCAGCGTTCGTGGTGACGGGCAGGCCCTCGGGGATGGCTGCGACGCTGAGCGCGACGGCATCGCGCATGACGTCGCGCGCCGAGCGCCGCCACGCGATCGACGCGAGCGCCGAAACGCCCGATGCGAGCGCGCCCGACCACGCGAGCCGTCCCGCGAGCGCGTCGAGTCGAGAGGCCAGCCGGGCCTTCGGGCTGCGTGCCGCCGAGGCGAGGCGCTGCACGGTCCCGAGCTCCGTCGCCTCTCCGGTCGCGGTGACCACGGCGCGGGCATGGCCGCCGACGACGGTCGTTCCGCGATACAGCATGCCGATGCGATCCGCGAGCGCGGCGGACTGCGCGACCGGGTTCATCGACTTCTCGACCGCCTCGCTCTCACCCGTCAGCGCGCTCTCGTCGACGAGCAGCCGATGCTCCTCGACGATGCGCGCGTCGGCCGGCACGATGTTGCCGGCGCGAACGAGCAAGAGATCGCCGGGCACCAGCGCCGCCGCGTTCACACGCATCGGGCGCCCGTCGCGGATCACCTCGGCGTTGCCCACTTCGGCGGTGCGCCATGCTTCGAGCAAGAGCTCGCTCGTGCGCTCCATGCGATAGCCGATGGTCGCGTTGAGTCCGACCACGGTGACGATCGCGCCGACCTCGATCAGGTCGCCGAACACCGCCGAGACAAGCGCGGAGCTGAGCAAGATCGCCGTCGGGACGTTCGCTAACTGGCGCGCGGCGAGGGCGAGCCGTGATGTTGGGCGGTGACCGTCGAGGACGTTCTCGCCGTGCCGTGCGAGGCGCCGCTTCGCTTCATCGACGTGCAGCCCATCGTGCGCCGACGAGCGGAGCGCGCGCACCACGACTGCAGGATCTAGTGAGTGCGCCTCGGCTGCACCAACCGGAGCGCCTTCACGACGGCGGACCACGGGGGCTGCGAAGTGCTCGAGCTCCGAGAGGATCGCAGCATCGGGCGCCAGCTCGACGAGGACGCGCCCGGAGCGAGGATTCGCGCGGACGCGCGTGACGCCAGAGCGTGCGCCGAGGTCGCGCTCGATCGTCCGAGCGAGGTGCGCATCACCGAACAGCGTCGCGATCTCGAAGCGCAGGCGATGCGACGCACGCGCATGGCGGACGAGGGCCGCGGCGAGCTCGCGATCGTCGAGCATCGGCACGATGGCTCATCAAGCAAGCCGCGTGCGCGCGCCTCGCTGGGAGGACTTCGGACGTGCGCGGATGACCGCGCGGCTTCACCGAGCATCGCGGTTGGCTGTGCAGCTGCGGTCAGTCGAAGACGTTCGCGCACAGCCTGCGTTGGCAGCGATGTCATGACGCGGACCCAAAACGCCAACGCGGTTGGCGGCGTCCACGAGACCGCGCGAGCGATCCAGCGACGATAGCCGGTGGCCTGACCACTGCAGGGCGTGCGCGCCCATGCGAACGTCACGATGCACGGCGATGCTGCTCGCACTCATCGCGAGCTGCAGTGGAGAGCAGGCAAGCGGCGATGACGGGGGAGACGATCCCGACATGCGGACGTGCACCGAGGCGTGGGAGTGCACGCCGTGGACGACGGACGGCGTCTCGGATCAGGGCATGCGCACGTGCACGGATCTCAATGCGTGCGGCACCGTCGAGCACAAGCCCGCAGCGTCCGCGACGCTGCCCGCGCTCGATCCGCAGGCGTACGAGTGCGACGTCGAGCCGGTGCTGACCCGTAACTGTTCGATGCTCGGTTGTCACGGAACGGAGACAGGACGCGCCTATCGCATCTATGCGCGTGGCCGGCTCCGCATCACGGGACAGACGATCACCGAACCGGGGTCCTGCAGCGGTGCGGGCATGCAGCATCCGTCGGAGATGTGCATCGGAGGCATCGAGTGCCGGTGCTGGACGGTGCCGCAGCTGCCCGACGAGCGACGTCGCAGCTTCGACGCCGCACGCGGGTTCGCACTCGACGCGACGGGCGCCCCGCTCGCCGATATGGCGGAGTCCGAGCTGTTGCGACAACCGCAAGCGGGCGGCGGCTTCGCGCATGCGGGGATGGTGATGTGGAGCGCCGGCGACTCCGAGTACACGGCCGTGAAGTCCTGGCTCGACGGTGCGACCCGCGGGGCTCCCTGCAACTCGATGAACTGAGGAGGCGACGATGACGCGATCCAGAACCAGCATCTCGGCGATCTTGTTGCTCGCGCTCGGCGGCGGCACCGTCGTCGCGTTCCCCTTCAACCGCTCATGGCACGAGTCCGCGACCGGCGTCGCCGGCCAGAACCGCGCTGGCGCCGGCGGGTTGTACGGGACCGGCGGGCGCTCCGACAAAGGCCTGCGCTGCTCGCACTGCCACATCAAGGGCACCACGCCGTATGGCCAGATCGGCATGACGCTGACGGCGAACCCGGCGTTCGTGAAGAAGAACGGCGAGGACGCGTACGTCCCGGGCACTCGCTACACGATCACGGTCGCGATGACCGGCGAGCATCGGTTCCCCGCGGTCGCGGGCGAGAACAAGAACGGTGTCGCCGTGACGATCGAAGATCAGAGCGGCGCGCGTGCCGGGCGGTTCATCGCCGACGCGGGACAGGACACGAATGCGTGCCCGGCGCAGAACCCGTATCCCGGCGGCGCCGGGGCGGTGTCGCCCGCCGGCAAGACGACGTTCATGTACGGCGATTGTCACGGCATCCTGCCGCTCGATCACAAGCAGCTCACGAGCTGGACGTTCGACTGGGTCGCGCCGGCGGCCGGCCGCGGTGATCTGACGCTGCACCTCGGCATGGTCGACGGCGACACCAGCGGTGACTCGAGCCTCGGCGACGACACGCTCGAGCGAACGCTGCCGCTGCGCGAGGGGCCATGACGACGGCGATCGCGGCGGTGCTCGCGCTCGTGCTCGCCGGCGGGTGCGGTGTGAAGGCCTACCAGCGCGAGAAGCTGGCGAAGAGCAAGATGCAGTTCAATCCGCGGCCCGAGACGACCATGCTCGAGCAGCACGTGTACTCGTACCGCGAGGGATCCACCGGCGGTTACGAGGGGGGCGGCGGCGGTTGCGGTTGCAACTGACGGCGCTCGCGCTCGCTGCACTGGGAGCTCGGGCGTACGCCGAGCCAGAAGGAGAGCACGCCACGGTCGCGGCGCGCACGGCGGCGTACGTCGACGACGATCACACGGTGATCAGCACGAGCACCGTCGCCGTGCGCGGCAAGCCGACGGCGCACACGGTGATCGCCGGCCGCTATGTCGCCGATGCCGTGAGCAGCGCGTCGGTCGATGTGATCTCCGCCGCGACCGAGCGGTGGACCGAGTTGCGCTCCGAGGTGCTCGGCGGCGTCGCGTACGCGGACGGCACGACGACGGCCTCGGTCGACTACATCTACTCGCACGAGCACGACTGGGACTCGCACACGGTCAGCGCGGGCGCATCGCGTGACGTGTTTCGCCATAACCTCACGCTCGCCGCGGGGGCGAGCTTCGTCGACAACCGCGTCGGTCGCGCCGACGACGCGAACTTCCACGAGCGCATGCGCGTGCTCGGCGGCACGTTGCGCGCGGTGTGGGTCGGCGGCCCGAAGGACGTGTTCACCGCGTCGTACGACGGGTCTCGTGCGCGCGGCTATCAGGCGAGTCCGTATCGCTATGCGTACGTCGCCGATGTGATGGGTGGGGCGCCGCTCGCGTTTCCAGAGGTCGCGCCTGGCGAGCGGTGGCGGCACGCGCTGACGATGCGGTGGAACCATCACCTCTTGCGCGACACCGCGGTGCGCAGCCACGCGCGCGCGTACGGCGATGACTGGGGCGTGCGCTCGTTGACCGCCGGTAGTGAAGTCGTCGTCGGGCTCGAGCCGTGGGAGCTCGCGGTTCAGGGACGCGTGTACGCGCAGCAGGGCGCGACGTTCTATCAGGACGTCTACGACCGGCCTCGCATGTACATGACGGCCGATCGCGAGCTGTCGACGTTCCAGGACCTGTTCGTCGGCGTGCGCGCGGGCTGGATCGGCGAGACGCTCGCGCTCGACGCGTCGGTCACGGGGTTCGCGTTCCGGTTCCCCGAGTTTGCGCGCCTGCCGCGGCGCACGGGCTTCATCGCGATGCTGGGGTTGGTATGGGCGCTGTGAGGTTGCTCGCCGCGTCGGTGCTGTTCGCCGGCTGCACGGCAGACCTCGATGCGCCGCGCACACCGGCGGAGCTCGATCGCGTGTACTTCGACTGCAAGGTGCAGCCGGTGCTCGCGATGTATTGCGGGCAGCTCGCATGTCACGGCGATCCCGCACGCTACTTCCGCGTGTACTCGCGCAACCGGCTGCGTGATGGGGGCGACGAGACTCAGCGCAACGTGTTCATGCGCGACACCGAGCGCGCACACAACTACGAGGCGGCGCGTGCCTTCGTCGACCTGGAACGCCCCGAGGCAAGTCTGCTGTTGCGCAAGCCGCTCGAGCAGGCCGCGGGGGGAGCGTTCCACCGCGGCGCGACGCTCTATGGCGGCGGCAACGTGTTCCGCGACACCGCCGATCCCGATTACCAGACGATCGCCCGGTGGATCAACGGCGCGACCGAGGACCCAACCACATGCATCGAGCCCGGCAGCACTCTCTGATCGTCCTCGTGCTCGCAGCGGGGGTGTTCGCGCCAGCGACCGCGTCCGCCTATCACGCGGGCAAGCTGTTCGATCGCGCATCCGGCGGCGGTGGCGCGGGCGGTTTGTTCTACACGGGATCCCGCCGCGATCGCGGCTGGGACTGCACGGCGTGCCACGTCGACGCGCCGGGCCGGCTGCGTGTCGACGTCACGTCGCAGCCGCCGGAGTTGCTCTCGCAGCACGTGTACACGCCGGGGGCCACGTACACGATCGCCGTCGCCATGGTCGATCCCGGATCGCAGCTCGGGATCTCCGCGACGCGATCCAACTTCAACGGCATCGTGGTCAGCACGCTCGATGCCGATGGTGCAGCCGCGGGTGCGCTCGGAGGATTCGACTCCAGCAGCTTCTACACCCGCGGCGCGGCGATCCTCGCGACCGACACCTTCACCGTGGACGAGACATCGTGGACCTTCAGCTGGACCGCACCTGCGGCCGCGGCAGGGCCGATCTCGATCGACCTCGGTGTCGTCGACGGCAATGGGGCAGGGCAGGTCGGAACTTCGACGCTGACGGACCCCACCGGCGATGACGTCGTGATGGTGCACTACGCTGTCACCTCTGGGAGCGCGCGCGCTGCGCGGGGCACGCCTCGTGGTGTTATCGCGGCGCGTACGGAGGTGGCGGCGGCGTATATGGAGACGCCCCGGGCGGCAGCGCTTGCTGCAAGCGCCATTGATCGTGCGCGCGCCGGCAGCTGCGCACGCGCACGCCGCCGACGATGCCGGAGACGGAGAACCCGATGCTGCCGAAGAACGTGAACAGCGTCGCGTACGCGAGGTCGTTCGTCTCGTCGTCGCCGAGCTCGGCCTCCTTCGCGAGCGCGGCGATGCCGAGGAAGAGCGACGTAGCGATCGCGGCACCTCCCAGCAGGCCATCGCCATAGACGGCGGCCTTCGAGGTCGTGCAGTCGGGCGGGCGGCCCGGCTGGATCGTGTCGGGCGCTCCCCGGGTCGTGATGATCGAACAGCCTTGCGCCAGGAGCGCGACCACGGCCGCCACGGACGCCAGTTGGTTCCCCATCCACCACGCATATCGAACTCGTGGCCGCGGTACACGCGCGTGAGCCGTCATTCATTGACGGGCTGCGTCGTGCGCCACACCTGGACGTACGGCTCACCGCGCGCGACGTAGGCGAAGCCAGCGTCGTCGAACGCGACCGAGCGTAGCTGCGACGCGCCGACGGCCATGCCATCGGCTTCCAGCGCCCACGTCGCGATCAGGTCGCCGGCGCCGCCGCTGGCGTAGACGCGCCACGTGTCGTCCGCGGGGAGCGTCATCACGAGATCCCCTTGCGGCGTGAGAAAGGCGAGCCCGCGATCACCCGCGACCTCGTTCGCGTCCCAGGTGAGGCCGCGGTCGCGCGAGATGGCGCCCGCTGCGACCCACGCGCCGTCGGGTGCGACGCCGACGAAGCGATGCGCGGCACCGTCGATCACGTCCCCGCCGACGAGCCGCGTCGCCACGCCGTCGTACGCGAGGTCCCACGTGACGCCGCGATCGGTCGTGCGCCAGATCCGCGCGCGCCAGCGATCGAGGTTGTCCACGGTGGTGCCCGCGAACGCCGAGGCGAGCAACGCGTCACCGTCGGCGGCGACCGCCTCGATCTCGAGGCCGTCCTCGAGGTCGAGCATGCTCGGCGCAGTCCACGTGCGCCCGACGTCGACGCTCGTCAGATACTGCGTCCCCGCGAAGCCGTGCAGCGCCCCGGCCGCGGCCCACGACCGCGGCGGCAGCTCGCGCAGCGTCCACGCCGCGTCGCCGTCGCGCCACGCGAGGCCCGCGGCGAACAGCGTACCGTCGGCGGCTCGCACGATCGGCGGCGCGGCGCCGCCCCATGCCGGTGTGCCGTCGAGCTCCCAGTTCCCGGCTGCGGTGCCGAGGCCCGTCGAGGGGTCGAAGCGGAGCAAGCGGTACCCCCATGCATCGCTGTAGCCGAGGACCCAGTAGCTCTCGCCACAGCTCACCCGCACGACGTTGAGCTCGAGCGCGCCCCCGCCGAGCAGCGACGTCCACGTGGCGCCACCGTCGCGGCTGATCTGGCCGCGTGCGATCACCGCGCCGTCGGTGCACGCGGCGACGTCGACGGGCTCGACCGCGAACCCGTCCGCCTCGCCCGCGAGCGCGCCGGTCGCGTCGAACCGATACGTGGTGGTGCCGCCGAGCAACACGAACCGTCCATCGCTCGACGCGACGAGGATCCGACCAGCGCCCGCGAGCTGATGCGTGCGCTGCCAGCTCGCGCCGCCGTCGATGGAGCGAAACACGCCCCAGCCGGCGACGGCGAGCGCGACCGTGCCGTTGCTCGCGATGTCGAAGATGTACGGATCATTCTCGCCAGGGGATGGGGACGGCAGGGTGGCGGTGCGCCAGCCACCAGGTCCTTCGAAGGCGAGCGCGTTCTCCACGGGATCGAACACGATGAAGCGCCCGCCCGGCTGCACGCGCCAGGTGCCTTCACTCGCGAAGGCCGGGACCCCGGAGAGCTGGGTGACCGCGCCGGTGTCGAGGTTCCAGCGCACGAGCCCTCCTGCATACGTGCCGAGCACCGCACCGTCGATGGTGACGCGAGCGAGTGTGCCGAGGCGCGCGTCGATGGGCTGCCACGTCATACCTCCGTCGCGCGAGATCCGGTTGGCGAGCACGACGATGTCGCCGCGCGCACCTACGAACACGTCGTGACTGGTGAACTGCGGCGGCGAGACCGGTTCGAGCACGAGCGGACGCGCACGCTCCGGCGACGTGCCACACCCGACGACGACCAACACCGCGACGACGAGGCGCACGAGGCCGGATCAAGCAAGGCGTGCGCCATGGTGCGCCCTCACGGCGAGCGCGGGAACACGATCAGCCGGCTCTCGCCGTCGATCGTCTTCCACTGGTTGTCGACGACGGCGACCAGCCGCCCGTCGGCGAGTCGGGCGATCCCTTCGAGGTTCGCCTTGCCTCGTAGCTCGGCGCCCAGATCGAGGAGGAGGGTCGGCTCGATCGCGTCGGGGGCGTCGCGCCGCAGGGTGAAGGCGAGGACGCGCGAGACCTCGAAGTGGCGCTCGATCGCGATCGCGTGGACTGTCCCGTCCGGATCGAGCGTGCAGTCGAGGCTCGAGATCCTGCCGGTGTCGCTGGTGAGCCACAGCCGGTGAGCTCGCACGACCACACCGTCGACGATGCGGAGCAACGGCGCCCAGCGTCGAGGATGCGTGCCCCAGCTCTCGAGCGCCGCGATGACCGTGGTGTCGCGGCCGCACACGCCTTCGGCGCCATGGTTGGCGTCCAGCGGGATGCCCGCGTCCTTGGCGGTGATCGTGATCGAGTTGGTGACCGCGAGCGTGTGATCGCGCAGCGTCGCCAGCTGGATCGTCGCGACGTCGGGCTGCTGGTTTTCGGTACCGAACGCGAACGCGCCATCACCGAGCACGGCGATCGCCTCCAGATCGTAGCCGTCCGGGCCGCCCTCGATGCGAAATGGCTCGAGCGTCGGATGGAGCGCGGCGTCGAGCGTGATCCGGTACGCGGTCCGAGCGCGCTCGGTCACCGTCCAGAGCGCGCCGTTGTCGTCGCTCGCGAGGCCCGAGAGTCCGGGCGCGGTGGCGAGCCGGACCTCGACGAAGGCGGGGGCGCGCGCGTGCTCCGCCGGTAGGGGTTGCTCGGTCGTGGCGCCGCACGCCGCGAGCGTCACGAGGAGCAGCGGACGGGCGCGCACGATGGCGCCGTTCTACCACGCGTTAGCTGCTGAGTTTCCCTGCGAGGATCGCGCAGGGAGCGACGCCGTGCCTCGCGAGGTACGGTGAAGGCGGTGCGATGGGCAAGAAGCGAAAGCTCCGCAAGCTGATGCACGAGCGCGAGGTCACCGCGCCCTCGTTGGTGATCTGCGTCGGGAAGAAGTGCTGCGACCGCGCCGAGTCGCGCGCCGTGGTCGACGCGGCGCGCAGCTACGCGGCCGCGCAACACCCACGCATCCACGTCGAGACCGTCGGCTGTCTGCACGTGTGCAAGAGCGGTCCGATCGCGGCGACCTATCCCGTGATCAAGTTTCGCAAGCACGTCGGTAAGAAGCGCGCGCGCAAGTTGATCGACAAGCTCGATCGCTGACCTGGTGCCTGGCGACCCCTGACCGGGGGGACCTGCGGCAGCCCGCAGGGCCAGCGGCGACTCGAGTAGCCACCAAACGGCTGGGGCGGGGCGGAGTTGGAGTCAGGCGTCCCGGGCACGGATTCTGAACTGCAGACACCCGTGCGCATCGGGGTTGCCATCGTCGTCGCCGTCCTGGCCGCGTGCCGGGCCAAGCCGGCGCCCGTGGTCCCGGGGCAGACGGAGATCGCCGTGACCGCGGTCAAGCTCGAGGCGCGAGACGGTGAGCGTCTCCACGCGTCGTACGGCGAGCTGACTCCGATGCTCGGCCTGCGTGTCGGCAACGCCGTCTATCCCGCGCGCTCGTTCAACGAGTTCCGCCTCGCCGAGGATCGGCGCCGCATCGGGGCGTATCTCCAGGGCCACGGCTACTTCGACGCCGAGGTCGACGCGCCGACGCTCGCGTATGCCGCGGATCAACGGAGCGTGGCGGTCACGTGGAAGCTCCACGAGGGAATGCGCTACACGATCTCGTCGGTCGAGCTGGTCGGCGTGCCGGCGGAGCACGCGGCGGAGCTGCGTGCGATGGTGCCGTTCGACGCGGGCAGCCAGGTCAACCTCGAGGTGTATCGCCCGCTGCGGCGCGATCTTGCAGAGCGCCTGCAAGACCACGGTTACGGTCACGCGCGGGGCTACAGCCGCGCGTTCGTCGATCGCAAGCACAAGACGGTCGCGTGGTTCTATTACCTCGATCCCGGTCCGCGCACGAAGATCCGCACGATCGCCGTCGAGGGCAACAAGCAGGTGCCTGCGCCGTCGATCCTCGAGCGCGCCGGGCTCGCACCCGGTGCGGCGTACTCGACGGCGGACAAGCGGCGCGCCGAGCTCGCGCTGCTCGACACCGGCGCGTTCGCGTCGGCGGTGATCGTGAGCGACGCGGACATCCAGACCGGTCCGCCCGAGCACCCCGACACGGGAGGCGTCCTCGCAGCCGAGCAGGTCGATGACAAGGGCGACCTCGTCCCACGCAAGCTCGCGACCGACGTGTCGCTCCGCATCGTGGTGGTCGAAGCGCCCGCGAAGCAGCTGCGAGCCGAGGTCGGGATCGAAGCGGATCCGACGCGGCTCGACGTGTACGCGGGCACGCGGGTCACGCTGCGTAACGTGCTCGGCGCGCAGCACCACGTCGTGCTCGAAGGCAATGTCGGGTACGGCTGGCTCGTCCGCGACGAGCACGATCCGGTCGACGGCATCTACGGCAGCGCCCGCGCGCAGTACGTGCACCCAGGCTGGCTCGCGCGCACCCTCGACCTGCGCATCGGCGCGACCTGGCGCGACGTCGTGTACCCCGCAGCGCTGCTGCGCGAGATCACGGTGGGGCCAGGTGTGCGCAGCACCATCACGCCGCAGACGTTCGTCGATGTCGACCTCGGTTATCGCGTCGGCATCACGCGCGGACTGCCCGCGCTCGACCCGATGACGCGCGAGGCCGTCGCGCTGCCGATGGGCGATCGCTCCGACGGGCCGGAGCTGACGGCCTCGGTGATCGCGGACCACCGCGATGATCGCGTCGAGCCGAAGGACGGCTGGTTCGCGAGCGCGCGCGGCTCGCTGGCCCCCGGCGGTGCGTTCGGAGACAACCGCTGGCTGCAGCTCGCGGCCGACCTGCGCGGGTTCGTGCCGCTCGGTGGCGCCTGGTCGCTCGGGGCGCGAGCGTCGGGCGGCGCGGTCGTGCTCACCGGCGAGGACGGTGTGCCCTTCGGGCCGCGGCTGTTCGGCGGCGGTGCGTTCGGCATGCGCGGCTTCGGGCGCGATCGGCTGTCGCCGACGGTGTGCGCGGACGCGACCGCGATGTGCGACGACGTCGAGGTCGGCGGCAAGAGCCTGGTCGAG
>DATLHR010000331.1:0-2717 GCA_035539815.1 Kofleriaceae bacterium | reverse complement strand
ATGACGCGCACGTGCGCATCGGCAGCCAGCTCTCGTATCGTGACGGCCACATCGCGCACCTGTTCGGCGGCACCCTCGGGTTCGGCGTCGACGCCGTCGGCGATCGCATCGAGCGCGCGGTCACCGTCCCCGCCGACGGCTACTACTTCGCCGGCCCGCAGCGCTCGTCGCTGCGCTTCGGCGTCCTCGGCGGCCCGCGGTTCGCCGTCACCACCGATCGCGGGACCGGCTGGCGCGGCGCGCTCGGCCTCATCGTGCGCGACGTGTGGAAGTCCCACGCCGCCGACTTCTACACGCTGCGCGACCTGCGCTTCGAGCTCGGCGTCGAGCGCATGGCGGACGTCACGTTCCTGGGCCTCACCGTCTCGCTCGCTAGCCGGTCCGCGTTCGGCTGGTGGGATCGATCGTAGTAAGCAACCCGACGTCGCGCCACGCGTCTAACCCACATGCCCCGCGGCTTCGTCGCGTGCGCGCTTGTCCTCTCGGCATGCGCGAAGTCCGGGGCTTCCGTTCCACCCGCCGGGCCGCCCGCCGCCAACCAGCTGCGGGTCGTCAGCTACAACGTCAACTTCGGTCTCGCGGGTGACCTCGAGGGCGTACGCGCGCTCGACGGCATGCACGCCGATCTCGTGTTCCTTCAGGAGACCAACCCCGCCTGGGAGGACGCACTCGTCGGCGCCTTCCAGCGCCGCTATCCGCATCACCGGTTCGCGCCCCCCATCGACATGCCTGCCGGCGGCATGGGCGTGATGTCGCGTTTTCCGATCGCGAGCATCGAACATCTACCGCCCGCGACCGGCGGCCTGTTCTTCGCGTGGCGCGTCGTCATCGACACCAGCCTCGGCCGCCTCCAGGTCCTCGACGTCCACCTGCGCCCACCGATCAGCGATGGTGGCAGCTGGGTCGCGGGCTACTTCACGACGCGCGAGGACCGCCTGCGCGAGATCGAGTACCACCTCGCGCGTCTCGACCGCTCGCTCCCCACGCTGATCGTCGGCGACTTCAACGAAGAGCACGGCGGTCTCGCGCTCGGCCGGCTCACACAGCTCGGTTACCACGATGCGGTCGCGCAGTACGCGGGCCCGCGCCGCACCTGGGAGTGGACGGTGTCGAGCGGCGTCACGCTCTCGTTTCAGCTCGATCACATCCTCTACGACGAGCGCCTGATCGCCGTCCGCGGCGGCGTCCACGAGGCCGGCCGCTCCGATCACAAGCCGATCTGGGCCGACTTCGAGCGTCCCTAGCGAACACCGCCGACTCGAGAGGTGTCGATCAAAGCCGGGTGACGTCGGTTCCGGACATCGCGGGCGGGCGTAGGCTGTCCGGCAAGCGCGCGTGGTCGTGTCCTCCCACACCGTCCGCGGCGTCGACGCGCGCGCCTCTGACCGCGACGATTGTTCGACAGCGCTTCAGTTCAGCGGAGCCTCGCGACAGACCAGCGCGTCGATCACCCAGTCTCTAGCCACGCTCGGCGAGTTGCGCCTTGCTCATCGGCTCGCACGCGCATGTCGACGAGCAGCCGTCACCGTCGCTAGTGTTGCCGTCATCGCACTGCTCGCCTGCGTCGAGGTGGCCATCGCCGCAGCACGGCTCGGTCTGGCAGGTTGCGGAGCAGCCGTCACCGTCGCTGGTATTGCCGTCGTCGCACTGCTCGCCTTCGTCGACGTTGCCGTCTCCGCAGCTCGGCTGGGGCTCGGTCTCGCAGATCTCCGAGCATCCGTCGCCGTTGGCGGTGTTGCCGTCATCGCACTGCTCGCCCTCGTCGACGGTGCCGTCGCCGCACGCGGGCGCACCTTCGCAGTTACCGCCGTCCGAGTTGTTGAAGCGATCGATCGCGTCGTTGAGTGCGCTCGTGACGCTCGGGGCCAGGTAGCCCGCGCCGACGGGCGGCACGACCAGGGCTCCGATCAAGGCGTCGGCCACCGCGAGGGAGCCGGGCGTGCTCGCGCCGGCGGCGACGTTGAGCTTCGCCGCGATCAGTTGGTGTGCGAGCGCGATGAGGCCGTTGCCCTTGGGCGGTGTCTCGAGGATCTCGAGGAGCTGCGCCTGGTCGTAGCTCACGCTGCCGAGCATCAAGGAGGTAACTGGCCACGCGTCGGCGTGGTTCTTCCAGAACCCCTGGGTGAGGGTGCAGTCATCGGCGATCCCGACGTCATCGCCAGGACCGTTGAGCGCTCTCCCCGACCGCTCGCCGTCCGTCGCCCCAGCACAACTCGCCACGATCACCGTGCCCAACACCGTGATCAAACCGGTCATCCGTTGCATCGGTACTTCTCCTAATGGTTTGTAGGTGCGGAGTGCCAGTGTCGTGCCTGGAACGCGGGGCCGCGGCGCGCGCTGTTTCGGCGGGATATCCCTGTAGAGGCGTGCGTCGAGGTCGCAATGCGCGCCGACGGGTTCACGGCGCGTGCTCGCGCGGTTGCCGTCGGCGGTCGCGACAAAAAGCCACGCTGGGCGACGACGTTCGCGGGTCGTGCCCACGGCTCGGAGACCACCAAGAGACCGACTCGGCGCGGCCGTGCGCACGAGCTCGAGCGCAAGCTCGTGACTGCGGCACGGCCGGCGCCGAGCCGAACCGCTAAGCGTTGTCCCGCAATGATTGGATGTCGTACCCGTGTTGTAGGGTCCCGACGCTGACAACTGAATCAGGGGCGGCAAGGCGCCCCGTCGAGTAAACCGCACATTTTCGTCGCTGCCCGCCTCTGCGGGAGCCAGAC
>DATLHR010000330.1:0-17443 GCA_035539815.1 Kofleriaceae bacterium | reverse complement strand
CCGCGGTGAAGCTCGTGCGCTCGGACACGATCGCGGACCCGCTGTATCGCCGCAAGGCGCGCGAGCGGTTCCGCAGGGAGGCGCAGACGCTCGCGTCGATGCGGTCGCGCCACACGATCGCGCTCTTCGACTACGGCATCGCCGACGACGACACGTTCTTCTACGTGATGGAGCTGCTCGACGGTATGGACCTCGATCAGCTGGTGCGCGCGCATGGACCGCAGCCGGCCGCGCGCGTGATCCATCTGCTCGTGCAGGCGTGTCAGTCGCTCGCCGAGGCGCACGACGCGGGTCTCCTCCACCGCGACATCAAGCCCGCGAACATCTTCGTGTGCCGGATGGCCGACGAGGTCGACATCGCCAAGGTGCTCGACTTCGGCATCGTGCACTCGATCGATGATCCGGTCGCGGATCCGATCGACATCGTATCGCTGCCGCCGATCGATGCTGCGCTCCCCGCGACGTCGAGGCTGACCAAGGACGGCGCGGTGATCGGCACGCCCGGGTATATCCCCCCCGAGCAGGTCACGGGGCAGCGCCCGGATCAGCGCAGCGATCTCTACGCGCTCGGCTGCGTCGCGTGGTGGCTGCTCACCGCGAGCGAGGTGTTCGCGCGCCCCGACGAAGAGACGGCGATCCGCTCGCACGTGAACGAGCCCGTGCCGCCGCTGCGCCCGCGCGTCAAGGGCTGGCTGCCGCCCGCGCTCGAGGCGATCGTGCTGAGCCTGCTCGAGAAGCACCCGTCGCGCCGGCCCGAGCATGCGCGTGCGCTCGCCGCCGCGCTGCGCGCGATCGAGGTGCCCGCGGAGCACGCGTGGACGGAGCTGCGGGCCCAGGCGTGGTGGTTCGCGCATCGCCCGGCGGACACCGCCGCGGACAGCACCGTCCCGACGAGCGAGCAGAAGATGCTCGTCACGAGCGCCGATGCGCCGACCGGCACGGGACACGGGCCCTCGCGCGACGCCAAGACGGTGGTCGCCTCGCCCCGCAGCCGCTGACCCGAGCGACACCCGGCCGCGCGACAGCTTGGGAACAAACTTGTCTGCGGTGAGCGACAAGATTTGACGACTCCGCACAGACCGCCCGCCGCGGGTGATGCGTCGCAGGGAGCACCGAGGAGGAACCCGCGATGCGTAAGACCCTGGCGTCCCTGCTGCTGTGCTCGTCGATGATCGTCCCTGCGTGTGACAACAAGTCCGAGCGTGCCGGCCACGCCGAGCGGGCAGTCCCGATCGAGGAGGCGCCGGCCACGGCGTCCAAGGCGCCGGCCACGGCGTCCGAGAAGGAAGCCACCGGACAGCTGGCGCTCGGCGGTGCGGCGGGCAGCGCCGCGGTCCCCCTCATGCCTCAGCAGCAGGCGGCGCGCGACGTCGCGACCAACGAGGGCTACGTGGCGTACGGGACCAACCCATGGGTCGAGGCATCGAAGGATGCACTGTCGACGTTCGCCGCCGATGTGGATACCGCGTCCTACACGCTCGCACGCCGCAAGCTGGTCGAGGGCTCGCTGCCCGTGAAGGCCGGCGTACGCGTCGAAGAGTTCGTGAACTACTTCCGGTACGCGTTCCCGCCGCCGGCGGCGAACACGCCGTTCTCGGTGATCATGGAGGCCGCGCCGTCGCCGCTTTCGCCCGGTCGTCATATCTTGCGGGTCGGGGTCGCGACCAAGGCGAAGACGGTGCAAGAGCGCAAGCCGGCGAACCTCGTGTTCCTCGTCGACGTGTCGGGCTCGATGAGCGGGCCGGATCGCATCGAGCTCGCGAAGACCTCGCTGCGCATCCTCACCGAGAACCTGATCGAGGGGGACACCGTGTCGCTCGTGACCTACGCGGGCTCGACGCGCGTCGTGCTCGAGCCCACAAGCATGCACCACAAGGACCGCATCTTCGCCGCGATCGACGACCTCCAGTCGGGTGGCTCGACGGCGATGGCCTCCGGCATCGACCTCGCCTACGACCAGGCGATGAAGGGCATGCGGCCCAACACGATCTCGCGCGTCGTCGTGCTGTCCGACGGCGATGCCAACGTCGGCGCGCACACGCATGACGAGATCCTGAAGATCATCGAGGGTCGCGCCAAGCAGGGCGTCACGCTGTCGACCATCGGGTTCGGGACGGGGAACTACAAGGACGCGACGATGGAGCAGCTCGCGGACAAGGGCAACGGCAACAACTTCTACATCGACTCGCTCGACGCCGCGAAGAAGGTGTTCCACGAGCAGATCGGCTCGACGCTCGAGGTCGTCGCCAAGGACGCCAAGTTCCAGGTCGACTTCGATCCGAAGCTCGTCTCGCGCTACCGCCTCGTGGGATACGAGAACCGCGACATCGCCGATCACGACTTCCGGAACGACCGCGTCGATGCCGGCGAGATCGGCGCGGGCCATCAGGTCACCGCGCTCTACGAGATCGAGCTGACCGCCGCCGGCAAGCAGGCCAACGCGCCGCTCGGCGGCGTGCGGATCCGCCACAAGGCGCCGGATCGCGACACCGCGACCGAGGCCGCGTTCCCGATGGTCGGTGGTGCGCAGGCCTCGTTCGCCAACGCATCGGCGGACTTCCGGTTCGCGTTCGCGGCCGCGGCGTTCGCCGACGTCCTGCGCGGCGGCGAGGACGCGGAGCACTGGTCGATGGCACAGATCCGCGACCTCGCACGCGCCGCGGCCGGCGACGACAAGGACCGCCGCGAGATGGTGTCGCTGATCGAGAAGGCGATGCAGCTCACGGGCCGCACGGCGAGCCGTTAGCGTGGCGCGTGGTACCTACGCGGTACCGTGACGAAGACCGCGCTCATCACCGGCGCCAACCGCGGCATCGGACAGCAGCTCGCGCGCGAGCTCGCGAAGGACGGCTGGGACGTGCTCGTCGGAGCGCGCGATGGCAAGAAGGGTGACGCCGCGGCTGCCCGCTTGCGCAAGGAGACCGGCGGCCGGCTCAAGGGCGTCGCGCTCGATGTCACGAGTGATGAGTCCGTCGCGACCGCGGCCCGGAAGCTCCGCGACGGCGCGATCCGCATCGATGCGCTCGTCAACAATGCGGGCATCTACGGCGCGTCGACACGCGGCCCCGGCGGCACCGAGCGGGCGTTCGAGACCAACTTCTTCGGTCCGCTGCGCGTCACACTCGCGATGCTGCCCCTGCTGCGCGACGGCGCGACGATCACCAACGTGACCAGCGGCCTCGGCGCGCTCGCGAACCTCGACGCCGCGCACCGTAAACGGCTCGCCGATCCTGCGCTCACGCGCGAGGCCCTCGTCGAGCTCGCGCGCGCGAGCGTGCGCGGTGGAGGTACGTGGGGCACCGATGCGTATAGCGCGTCGAAGGCCGCCCTCAACGCACTCACGCGCCTGTTCGCCGTCGAGCTCGCGCCGCGCGGCATCCACGTCAACGCGGTCGATCCCGGCTGGGTGCGTACCGACATGGGCGGCCGCAATGCACCGCGCTCGATCGAGCAAGGCGCGGAGAGCGTGCGGTTTGGCATCACCGCGACGGAGAGCGGCGGTGTCTTTCACGACGGACGTCGTGTCCCGTGGTGACGTGAGACGGTCTCACTGAGCGAGCAGCGGTCACTCCGATCGATGGCGCTAGGGTGCGGGGATGCGGCACGTGCTCCTCGTCGCTGGCCTGGTGGTGGTTGGTTCGATCGCCGGGGACGATGCCCGGGCCGCACCTCCCGAGCCGCGCGGTCCGCACCCGCGGATGTTGCTCGACAACGAGCTGCGCGCGGCGTGGAGGGCGCAGGCCAAGCAGGGGCGCGGTCCGGTCGTCGGGGCGATCCGGCTGTGCGACGACGCCCGCACGACCGGGAGCAGCGACGGCGCGCTCTACCAGGGGGCGCTGTGGGCGTCGACGCTGCAGGCGTGCCTGGTGGCGTGGGCCGCGACCGATGACCGCGATCACGCGAAGACGGCGCTGCGGTTCTTCACGGCGTTGCTCGACGATCTGGATCGCGTGGGCGATGGGCGTGGTGGCGATGCGGCGGCGCAGCGCGACGCTGGCTACTCGATCCGCAACCTCGGGCCCTACACCGCGCTCGCCTATGACTGGCTGTGGAACCAGCTGACGCCGGCGCAACGGCAGCACGCGCGGCAACGCTGGGCCGCATGGCTGCGATGGTACGACGCGAAGGGCTATCGCGCGCGCGCGCCGGGGACGAACTATCAGGCCGGCTATCTCGCGGCCGCCACGATGATCGCGATCGCTCAGGGCGGCGAGGCCGACGAGCAGGACGGCGCCGCGCGCTGGCGGCACGTCGCCGACGAGCTGTGGGGGAAGGACATGGCCGGCGCGCTCGCCCCGGGTGGGATCCTCGAGGGTGGCGATTGGCCGGAGGGCTGGCAGTACGGTCCGCTCGCCGTCGCGCACTACGCGCTCGCTTCGCGTGTCGCCAAGCGCGCCGGCATCGAGGTCACCGGCGTCGACGCGTGGCTCGCGGGGCTGATGCGCCGGCACGTCTACGGCCTGACGCCGAGCGATCGCGTGCTCGTCGGGCACGACACCGAGGACGAGGAGCCGCACGTCGCGCCGAACGTGCTCGTGCTCGATGCGATCGCGCTCGGCGATGCGCGGTCCGAGGATCAGCGGTGGGCGCGCGGCGAGCTCGTCAGGCTCGGGCTCGTGGATCGCGACCACCTACTCTACGACGCGCTGGCCTCGATCGGTGCGCACGCGGCGGTGCCGCGCGAGACGTGGCCCGCGTGGTACGTGGCCGCCGGGACCGGAGCGCTGTTCGCGCGCACGCGCTGGGATCCACGCGCGGTGTGGTTCGCGAGCGAGTGCCGCGGCGGGCTCGACGTCGACCATCGGCAACCGAAGGCCGGCACGTTCGTGCTGTCGCGCGGCAAGGACGATCTGATCGTCGATCCGTCGCCATATGGATCGCTCTCGACGCTGACGAGCAACGCACCGACCGTGGCGTCGCGGCAGCTGCCCGCGAGCTACATCCCGAGTCAGGCGCCCTGGGGCACCGGCATGCAGTGGACGTGGATCACGCGCGCGCGCTCGGGCGTGCTCGCCGCACGGTGTGACTACGCCGACGCGTACCGGTTCCAGCACCGCAAGAGCGACGTGCCGGAGGCGAAGCGCGACTTCGTGCTCGTGCCGGGACGCGAAGGCGACGATGCCGCGCTCGTCGTCGTCGATCGTGCACGGTCGGGTGCCGCGGACCGATCGCTGTTCGTCCGGTTCCACGTGCGCGGGAACCTCGCGCTCGACGGTGAGGTCGCGACCAAGGTGGTCGGCAGCTCGCGCCTCACGATTCAAGGCGTCGCACGCAGCGGCGGCGCGCCCGCGATCGGCACGCCGGTCGGCAAGGACTGCTTCGGTGAGGGCGTCGCGCGAGGCCGCTGCGAAGCGGCGCGCTTCCCGGCGAGTGACCTACGCGTCGAGGTACCGGGCCCGGCGCCGCAGGCCGTCCACGTGATCAACGTGTCCGAGGCCGGCTCGGTCCCGCGGCCCGCACGCGCGCTCGCCGGTGCCGGCTGGGCCGGGGTCCAGCTGGTCGCGCCGCGCGACACGACGATCGTCTGGCCCACGCGCACCGGTCCGCTGCGCTATCGCGCGCCCGCCGGTACGCACGTCGTCCTCGATGCGCCCGCGACCGATGGCAAGGCGACGATCACCGCGGCGCGCGATGGAGAGGAATGCATGGTGTCGGTCGTCCCGGGCGGTGCGACGCCGGTACGTCCCGCGATCGTCATCGTCGACGCCTCGTGCACCGTGCACGTCGATCCGATGAGCGCGACGGCCCTCGCCGCGCGGCCATCGGAGCTGACCTCGCGTCGTGCCGGATGCTGCTCCGCGAGTGGCGATGCGAGCTCGCCACTGCTGCTCGGCGGGCTGGTCCTACTCGCACGACGCAGACGTCTGCGTTAACGTCCCGGCATGGCCGGACCGACGCTGCTCGCAGATCGGTTCGAGGTCGGGGACGTCATCGGGGAAGGCAGCTGGAGCCTGGTGCGCGACGGCCTCGATCGCGCGACCGGCCGGCGCGTCGCGATCAAGCTCGCGGCAGGTCCCGGCTGGGACGATCACGGCCGCCGGCGCCAGAGCGTGAACGAAGGCCGCGAAGACGTCCGGCAGCGCTTCGAGCGCGAGGCCGCCGCGCTCGCCGTGATCTCGAGCGCGCACGTCGTGGAGTTGATCTCGGCGGGAGAGGCGCACGACGGCCGGCCGTTCCTCGTGCTCGAGCGGCTCACCGGCCGCACGCTGCAGGAGATCGTGAACGAGCAAGGCGCGGTGAAGCCATCGCGCGTGGTGCGCTACGTGACCGAGGCCGCGGCGGCGCTCGAGCTCGCGCATGGCGTCGGCATCGTGCACCGCGATCTCAAGCCGGCGAATCTGTTCCTGCACGCGCTCGAGGATCGGCGGGCGCTCACGAAGGTGCTCGACTTCGGGATGGTCGTCGACACCGGGGGGCCGACCGACCGCCACCGCGACGCGTTCGGCGGCACGCCGCTGTACATGGCGCCCGAGCAGGTCCGTGGACAGCTCAGCCGGATCGGACCTGCGACCGACATCTGGGCCCTCGCGCACGTCGTGCTCGCCTTGCTCACGGGCGAGTCGTACTGGACCGCCGCCTCCGCCGAGGACGTGATGCGCGAGATCGAGGCGAGCGTGCCCGAGAAGCCGTCCGCGCGCTGGCGCTGGCTGCCCGACGCGTTCGATCAGTGGTTCCTGCGCTCCACCCAGCGCGTGCCCGAGCGTCGCTTCGCGAGCATCGCGGTGCAGGCGGCGCAGCTCGCGATCGCCTTGCATGGTGTCCGCTCGCCGGACGCTCGGGATTCACGGTCCGCCCTGATCGCCGCGCAGACCATGGCGCAACACACGCCCACGCCGAGCGCGATCCGGATCTCGGGGATCCGGACGCCCGTGATCGGCCGGCAGGTCGACTACCGCGAGGTCGAGCGGCTGCTCGCGCCCGGCGGCGTGGTGACCCTCACCGGCCCGGCGGGCATCGGCAAGACGCTGCTCGCTCAGGCCGTATGCGAGGGGATGCCCGAGCGGTTCCTCGACGGCACGTGGTTCGCCTCGCTCGACACCGGCGAAGGCGAGGAGCCGGTGCTGTCGTCGATCGCGAGCGCGCTCGCCATCGCACCGGATGCGACGCGTCCGGCGCTCGACCATGTCGTCGAGAGCCTCGCGCCGCGCCGCGTGCTGATCGTGCTCGACGGGGCGGAGCGGGTGCTTGGGTTCGGCGACGTGCTCGCACGCCTGCGCCAGCGGTGCCCGGCGGCGACCTGGCTCGTGACCAGCCGCGTCGCCCTCGGGCTCGACGGTGAGCGTACGCACGCGATCGAGCCGCTCGACGTGCCGCGCGCGGGCGCGATCACCCCGGGCGAGGCCGAGACCTACAGCGCGGTCGAGCTGTTCGTGCGCAGCGCGCGCGAGACTACGCCGTTCACGCTCGACGAACGCAACGTCGCCGACGTCGTCGCGATCTGCCGCGAGCTCGAGGGCTTCCCGCTCGGGATCGTGCTTGCCGCCGCTCAGCTCGCGTCGGCGTCGCTCGCGCAGATCCGGGCGGCCCTCGAGCACGGCCGTGATGCGGGCGCGCGCGTGCGCCATGCGGTCAGCTGGAGCTATGGGCTGCTGCCGCCCGATCAGCGCCGCATGCTGCGCCAGCTCGCCGTGCTCCCCGCCGGCCTGACGTTCGAGCAAGCGAAGCGCCGGCTCGCGCATCTCACCGACGATCCGATGTACGGCGTGCTCCGGCTCGTGCAGACGCACCTCGTATTCTGGTCGAGCGACGCACCGCGCCGGCTGAGCATGCTCGATACGGTGCGCGAGCTCTGCTGGGAGATGTCCTATCAGCTCGGCGAGCAGGGCTCGCTGTGGAAGATCGCGCGCGAGCACGCGGAGGCGGTCGCCGATGTGTCGGTGCACGCGACGACCGAGTCGTGGCTCGCGCTCGTCGATGCCGAGCACGCGAACCTGCGCGCCGTGCTCGCGCACCTGCTCGAGGCCGCCCCCACCGAGGCGATGCGGCTCGCCGGCCGGCTCGCGTATCACTGGTACCTGCGCGGCGACTACCGCGAAGGCATGCGCTGGCTGGAGACCGCGATCGCGCGCGGGGACGGTGAAGACAGCGCGGAGCTCTGCAGCGCGCTGCACGGCGCCGGGCGGCTCGCGCTGCTCACGTGTCAGTACGAGCGCGCGGAGCAGCTGCTGCTGCGCGCCCGCGCGATCGCACGCACCACCGCGGACCTCCGCGCCGAGGCCAGCGCGGATCAGCTGCTCGGCAGCGTCGCCCGCGAGCGCGGCGACTACGCGCGTGCGCGCAGCTACCACCGCCGGAGCCTCCACCACTTCCACGAGCTCGGGGACGCGGTCGAGGCCGCGCGTGCGCGCAACTACCTCGTGTTCGCGGCGTGGCTCGGCGACCCGATCGGCGACCCTGGTCCCGAGGAGGTCGCGTGGTGGCAACACACCACCGTCGACGAAGCGCGCACGCTCGGCGATCCGGAGGTCGTGGTCTGGCTGCTGCTCAACCGCGGGGCAATTCTGATGCACGCGCAGGACGCCCGCGCGCGCGAGGTGATCGAGCAGGCGTTCTCGCGCTCGGTCAAGGCGCGGTTCCACGAAGGGATCGCGTGGTCGCTCGACGCTCTCGGCAAGACCTCGCTCGCTCGCGGCGAGCTCCTGCAAGCACGCGCGCAGCTCTCGGCCTCGCTGCGCGTCCACCGCCGGCTCGGCGATCGGTGGCGCTGCGCGAGCGTGCTCGAAGCCCTCGCCGGCGCGGCGATCGCGAGCGAGCGCCCCGCTCGTGCGGTGCTCTACCTCGGCGCAGCCGATGCCATCCGCGCGCAGATCGGCGCGCCCGTCCCCGCGTGCGAGCAGGCTCAGCTCGATTACACCAACGCGCGCGCGCAGGATGCGCTCGGCGACGCGTTCCACACCGGACGGGAACGCGGCCGGCGCACGCCGCTCGATCAGATCATCGAGCTCGCGCGCGAGGTCGCGTGACCGTCAACCGCTAATTCACCCGGATGGGTGCCGTTCGCGCGTTGATCACGACGGGCTGGTCGAGGCCGCGCTTCCGGATCTTGCCGATGCGCACCCAGTACGTCTGGCCCTTCTTGAGCTGCCAGCGCTCGTCGGCGGCGCGCATGTCCTGACCGCCATAGCTCGGTCGCTCGCCGGGGAGCGCGAGCAGGGCGTACACCGGATCGCCGAGCTCGTTGGCGACCGGCCAGCCGTCGCCCTCGGTGATCGGGCCCGGGCCCACGAGCTGGAAGTACACGGCATCGCCCTCCTTCGCGAACGTGATCATGCGCGCGCCCTGCGGCAGGTTGCCGTTGACGATCGCGTGACTCGGCACCGGGGCCGGTGCGTCGGTCGCATCGCTCGGCGGCGCCGGCGGCAACACCTCGACCTTGTCGACGCGCCAGAACCAGCGGCGATCGGCGTCGAGCTCCCAGGCACCGCCGAGGACGGCGCGGTCGCCTTCGTTCGCGCGGCCCTCGAGCAGGACGCGGATGCCGAGCGTGCCGTTCCCCTCGGTATCGTCGACGAGCCACACGTACGGCGACGGCACGACGCCCCCGTCGATGGGGACGCCGGCATCCGCCGGTGCCGTAGCGGGCGCCGGCATCATGATCGCCGGTCCGACGCGCCCGTAGACGAAGCCATGCTGCTTGCGGCGTCCGAGGTACTGCGCCCGATCGATCACCGCTTGCCAGGCCGAGACGGCCCGGAGCTCGGCGATCCGCTTTCCCGGATCCGGCGGCTCGGGCTCTTCGATCTTCGCCTGCGCATCGGGCGCGGGCGGCGCCTCCTCGGCGTCGACGCTGCGGCCGAACCCGCTCGCGTCCTCGGGAGCCGGCGGCGGTGCGCTTCCGCTGGCCACACCTTCCCCGGCGCCGCTCGAGCCCTGCCCTTGGCAGGCGGCGATCACGACGAGCGCGACGACGCCGGGACGAAAGAAGCTCACGACCCTGCGGCGAGCGCGCGTGCTGCGTTGAGCGCGCGCGGGATCCCGAACGGGCTCGCGCGCAGCTGCAGGATCAGGAAGTCGCCTTCCGTGGACAGCCCGGAGACGTTGACCACCGGCGTCAGCGTCCCGAGGATGCCGCGCACGCGATCGTTCTCGGCGAACTTGGGGTTCTGCATGAGGTCGAGCACGATGATGTCATCGTGCGCCTCGACGAGCACCGGCGGCCGCTTGGGCATGAACTTGGCCAGGTTGCCGGGCTTGCTGAGATCGAGCGCGCCGCTCTTGATGAGGCCGGCGACCGGCGTGAACGACTCGCCGAGCACCTTCATCGTCACGTCGGACAGGCGCAGCGTGACCTTGAACTGCGTGTCGTTGACCTCGAGCTTGTCGACGCGGATCGAGGCACCCGCCCGCACCGTCGTGCCCATGAGGTCGACCGTCGCGCCGAGTCCGATCGCGGGCGGCCGCGGCGAGATGGTCACGTCCTGCGGCGCCTTCTTCGACGGCGGCGTGTTCGCGATGAACCAGCGAAGCGCATCGAGCGGGACTGCGATCCGCATCCCCAGCGCGTGCCGAGCCATGCTGAGCATCGTGGTGGGGTTCTTGACCATGAAGCGGCTCGCGGAACGCAGCGCTGCACGAAGCGGGAGTGCCATTTGTCGATCCTATAGCAGCGCGTCCGTGCGCCGTCGCGCGGCGTTGCGGCTAAAACACGACGATCTCGCTACCCGCCGAGGGCCGCCGTGATCGCGACATCGAGCTCGTCCGGCAGCGCGCCGACGACCCGGGTCGCGCCGACGAAGAACACCGGCGACGCCTCGAGGCGCCGCTGCTTGTACGCGCGGACGTCCGCGTCGACGAGCTTGCGGCACTTGACGACCGCCTTGTCGTAGGCGCGGCGATCCGCGCCTGCGTCGATCGCGAGCTGCTTCAACCCGGCCGCGGTCTTCGGAGCGTCGAGCTTGAGCTCGGCCAGCTTGGCCTCGAACGCGGTGAACTTCTTCTGCTGGCCGACCGCGCACGCGGCGACCGCGACGGGCGTGTAGCGGTCGCTGATCGTGAACGCGTGGAGCTCGAACCGCACCGGGTGCTTCGCGAGCATCGCCTCGACGAGCGGACGGCCCTTGTTGGTCCAGATGTAGTCGAGCTGCACCGCGACCTGGATCGTCAGCTTCGCGTCCGCGGGACCGACGAACAGATAGCCCGGTGCCAGGGGGAGGTCGACGACGACCGGCCGCGAACCCTTCACACACTTCGCATAGCCCTCGCGACCGTCGCCGTTGAACACGTGCCCGTTGGCGAGGTTCATGATCCAGCGCTGGCCGGCGCGCTCCTCGCTGACGTCCTCCCCGCTCCACAGATACCCTGCGCGCGGCAGCTTCGGCGCTCCCTTGCGCGGCTTGCCGGCATCGTCGAGGCCGAGCGCCTCGAGCTCCGACCTCACCGGCAGGCGCCACTCACCGCCGCGCGACGCGCAGTACGCCTCGGCA
This sequence comes from Kofleriaceae bacterium, assembly GCA_035539815.1. GTDB lineage: Bacteria > Myxococcota_A > Polyangia > Haliangiales > Haliangiaceae > JABFXX01. The sequence continues at coordinate 6,020 of DATLHR010000330.1, read as the reverse complement.
TCGCTCGACGACAGCGGCTCGTTGCTGAACGCCGGCTCCCACGCGGGCGCGGCCGCAGCGGCGGCGGACAGGGCAAGGAGTGTGGCGAGGGTCAGCTTCGAGTGCACGGGCTTCCGGACGAACGAGAGGGCGCGGTAGTCGCACTAAAACAGGACGATCCGCAACGGACCCGGAAGCACGGCGCCGGCGACCGGCGAGCCGTCGACGATGGTCGCGAACACCTCGGTGCCCTCGGGCAGGTCGACGCGGCGGAGGGGATCACCGCTGCGCGGATCGAGGACGAGCGCCGAGCTCCCGGCCGACGCCGTGACGACGATCGGGCTGCCGGCGGGGCCGCGCGCGCTCGTGGCACGGGCCTCGGTGAGGGCGTAGTCGTTGCGCGCACGCAGCGCCCCCGACCGCTCGTAGATCGCGAGCTGCCACGCGGCGCCTGCCGGCGGGGGCGGTGCGATCGGCGTCCACAGCCGCGGCCGCCCGAGCTCCTCGGGGGGTGGCGGCGGACGCCGCACGGGCGGGCCCCGGCGGCGAACCGGACCGGTGGGCGGCGGCGCGGGTGGAGCCACGCCGGGGATCGAGCCGCCGGCGACCTCCCCCGTGATCAGCTCGCCGCCCGCGCGCCACGCGAGCCCGAGCCCGGCGATCGCGACGTGCGCGCCGGTGCGCGCGTCGACGTGATAGGCGTCGCCGTCCTCGAGCGCGACGAGCACGCCACCCTCCACCGCCGACAGCTCGCGTACCACACCGTCGACGGCGAGCGACCACAGCGGGACCATGTCGAGCCGCGGCCAGCGCGCGACGAGCCGCCCTGCCTGGTACGCGATCACGAGCGTCGTGCCGTCGCCGAGGGTGGCCGCGGCCGCACGCACCGCCGCGCCGTCATCACTCGCGAGGTGGCCGCGCACGCGCCCGGTCGCCGCGTCGAGCACCTCGGCGCGATCTGCATCGAACACGAGCACCGTGTCGCCCGCGGCCTGGATTCCGTCGAGGGTGTCGCGCTCGTGCTCCCAGCGCGCGGCGCCGGCGCGGCTGGTCGCGCGCACGGTGCCTTCGCCGAGCTGATCGCCGCGCGCCGCACACAGGACGACGTCGGCGGCGAGCGCGAGCACGAGCGGCGTCCCCGCGCCGCAGCCATCGGCGCGCTGCCACGTCCACTGCCGCGTCGCGAGGTCCGCACGCACGATCGTCGCTGCCGTCGTGTCACTCGCGGCGCGCTCGAGCACGGCCGCGTAGACCGCCGTCGGCTCGTGCGCGTCGAGCGCGACCCGCGCGATCGCGTGCTTGCCCGTGTCGGGCTTCGCGATCGCCGCGTCCTCGTCGAGCGGCCGCGCGTCGGGCAGGTCACGCAGCTCGGCCGGCACCGCGACCCCGCGGCTCGGCGCCACGACGTGCAGCGCGCGCACCTCGCGTGGTGGGATCCCGACGCGGCGGACCTGCTCGCCCATCGCACCGCTCCAGCTCGCCGCAACGATCGCGCGCTCGCCCAGCACCGCGCCCATCGACGCCAGCGGCAGGTACGCGCGCACGCCCTGGCGATCGAGGAGCACCGCGGTCCATGGCGTCGCGCGCACGAGACGACGATCGCCGCGCGTCGCGAGCAGCGCGCCGAGCGCGGGCAACTCCGTCGCCTCTGCCTCCGCCGACAGATCACGCGGCCACACCTCGACACCGCCCACGGTCGCCACCTCGAAACGATCGCTGCCATCACGCGCGCCCCACATCCCCCGCACGTCGTCGATGCGCCCGGTCTGCGCACCGGTCGCGCGGGCCAGCGCGATCCACGCCGCGCCGGTTCGCACCAGCACGCTCTCGCCGGTGCACGCCTCGAGCTCGTCGACCGCGGGTACCGGCACCGACCACGCCACCGCGGACCCGCCCTTCGCGTCCGCGATCCGGATCAGCTTGCCGTCGGTGCCCGCGGCGAACAGCTCGCGCCCCGCATCGCCGCAGCTCGCGAGCACGGTCTCCGCGATGACGCCCGCGGGCAGCTTCACGCGCGACAGCTCGTCGCCGGTCGCCGCGTCGAGGATCACCGCCTCTCCCGTCGGCCCGACGACGACGCGCTCGTCGGTCATCGCGACGTACGGCGCCTCCGAGCGCCAGCTGCGCTTGCCGTCGAGCGACACGCCGCGCACGCCGCTCGCATCCGCGCACACGATGGCCTCCGCGGTGACGCCGACGATCGGCCCCGCGCACTGCTTGGTGTCGCGCCACAGCACCTCGCCCGCGTCGACGTCGATCACCTCGATCGCGGGCGTCACGCCCTCGAGCCCGAACATCACCGCGCGCGCGGGGCCGTCCCCGGGCACGGCCCATGGCGTCGGCTGCCGCAGCGGGAACCGCACACTCCCCGTGATCCCGGCCCGCTCCATCGGCTGCGGCGCCCGCGTGCGGCCGATGCGTCCCCGCAGCTCACCCAGTGGCCACACCGGCGGCGGCGGCGCGTACACCCACGCGGGCGGCGGAGCCTCCGCCGGCGGCGCGGGTGGCTCGCACGCGACGACCGCGAGCAGCAACACGGCGCGCAGATGCACGAGCCGTGCATAGCACGAGTCCTGGTTCCACCTCGTTCGCTCCCGGCCAAGCCGCCCGCGCTACCCTAAGCGGCTATTCGGCGCCGGCGGGTGCGATGGCTTGCGGCGGGACCTTGCGCTCGGAGCGGATGTTCCCGCGCAGCACCTCGACGGGCACGGGCGGCGTCAGCTCGTAGCGGAAGCCTCGCGTGTCGATCCTCGCGTTGTAGGTCTTGCCCATCGCGTGGATCGTGCGCCGGTAGAACTCGGGCTGCTGGCCACGGACGGCGTGGGTGCGGTGGCGCAGCAAGAACGTGCCGAGCCGAACGGCGAGCTGGTTGTAGAGACGATGGCATCCGTGGCTCGAGCCGTTGAGGATCGAGGTCACCACCGCGGAGCCGTGCGTGCCGATGCCGTTGGTGGCGTACCTGGTGCGACCGCCCGCGCCGCGGACGACCTGGTAGTGCGGCAGCAGCATCATCCCGAACGCGGCCATCGGCCCCGGCCCCATGATCGAGCGCTTGAGCTCCCACGTCCCCTTGCCGACCCAGCGCACGAGCTCGGTGTCCGGCGTCGACGCGGGCGGCAACCAGGTCGGCGCCGCGAACAGGTCGCGCCACTGCCGCGGCCCGACGTCGGACTCCTTCCAGCGCTTCGCGATGCTGCCGCCGACCCGTACGTTCGACCAGCCGCCGATCGTCGTCGGCCAGCGGATCAGCGCGCGCTTCGTCGCGCCGTCTTGCGCGTAGAGCACGAGCGCCGGGCGGCGCCAGGCGACGCGCGGCGACGGCGTCTCGTCGTACCAGACATCGCCGCGGTCGATCTCCGCCGACAGCTCCATGTGCGCGGCGTGGTACGCGGGCGCCGGGGGCAGCGCGACGGCGACGCGGAGGCCGGCCGGGTGGCGCGCGAGGAACGCGCTCGTCGCATCCGGGGTGGTCCAGCCGAGCGCGCGTGCGGCGGCCTCGGTCGCCGGGCCGATCAGGTCGGGCGCCGCGCCGGGCATCGGCTTCAGGTGACCGCGCGACGCGCGCATCGCCTCGGGATCGAGCATGCGGCCGAGGATGGGCACGGGCCCCGCGCCGGCGCTGCCATCCTCGATGAGGCCGGTCGCGTCGACGACGCGCTCGCGCAGCACGCGCAAGGCGAAGCGGAAGTCGAGCTCGCGCGCATCGGTCGCGAGCGCCACGCGCGTCTCGGGATCGAGGCGGCTGTTGGGGATGAGGAAGTTGCGGCGCTGGAACAGCTCGAGCGCCATGCCGGTGGCCCACGAGAACGTACCGTCGACGTCCTTGTCCGCGAGCAAGCCCTCGCACGCGAGGTGGCGCTGCGCGGTGACCATGCCCTGATACAGCTCGTCGGCGGTCTTCCACGTCGCGTACGTCGGGCCGAGCTCGCGATCGGTCGCGAACGCCGCGTAGTCGGGGAGCCCTCGCTGTGCGCGTGCACGCTCGAGCGTCGTACCGAGCTGCTTGCGCCGAAACACCGCGCTCTTCACGAGCCCCGCGTGCTCCTCTCCGTACGGGCGCGTGAGCTTTGCCATCGGCGTCGAGTCGATCGCCGCGCGGCACGCGTCGCGCTTCGTGCTCGCGAGCCGCTCGCGCACGATCGCGAACGAGGGCACCACACCGTACAGCTCGGTCAGGGCCGTCTTCGCGGGCAGCGGTTTGCCGGCGAGGTCGCGCTCCGCCGCGAGCGCGAGGTAGCTCGGGCGGAACGCGGGCTCGGTGCCATCCGCACTCGGCGCGAACAGCCGCGGCGTCCACGCGTCGCGCAGGTCGACGATCGTCAGCTTCGCGTCGAGCGCGTCCTCGCAGGCGAGCCCGCGCTCGACGCCGCCTTCGATCACGAGCACGGCGTCGTCGCACGACGGCGGTGCCGCGCGTGCAGGCTCGACCGTCGCCGTCGGTTCCAGCCTCGGAGCCGCGCGGTTCGTCGGCGAGCTGCACCCGACGAGCACCGCAGTCGCGAACAACAAACGGCGCACCATCAGCTCCATTCTCGACGGGGCGCGCGCGAACGGCGAACTATTTTCCGTGACGCGGCGCGTGGGCCAGCCGCTTCACTCCGACGAGCGCCTACACGGGGAATGTCCGAGGGCCGGACAAAGCCATGCCCGAGCGACAGTTGCGACTCAGTCGAGCCCGGGCTTGCCGGCCGACCAGTAGGGCTTGTCGCGCCCACGTTCGCGCGCGCCGGTCGCGCGCAGCCGTGCCCGGGCGCCTGGATCGCCAGCGCGTGTCGCGTTTCCGATCAACGCTGCGGTACGCTCCGCCGGATGCTGAGAGCGTGTGCGCTTGCGGTGGTCGTGATCGAGCTCATGGCGTGTGGCAAAGGCGGCGGTGACAAGGCCTCACCGGCGCCGGAGCCCACCCCACCGATCGCGATCCGGTTCGGTGCGTGTGCGGGCCCGACGGTCGCGTGGGTGTCGGGGCCCAGGCCCTCGCCCTTCACGCCCGACGAAGCGGCGGGCGTCTACGCCGCCATCGACCCGCCGACGTGGTCCGATGTCGATGTCCCGCCGCCCGAGCCGCCCGACGAGCCCGCGCCCGAGCCGAGCGCCGGGGAGGAGCGCAAGGCACGTCTCGCGCGCCAGCAAGCGATCGAGCAGGCGCGCAACGCAGGCATCCTCGGCAGCGCCGCGCTCCGGCAGGGTGGCGCGTTCGCGAGCCTCACCGCCCCCGACGACTTCTTCGCCGGCAAAGACATCTACGACGGCATGCTTCCGAACGAGGCCGGCCCCGCACCGATCGGGACCGGCACCTTGGGAGGCACCGATCGCTTCGGAGGGAACGGGAGGCCGTCGCTCTCCCTCGCCGCGCCAAACGCACAAGGCGACCTCGACAAGGCGCTCATCCGCCGGGTCGTCCGCACCAGCATCCCGAAGATCCAGTACTGCTACGAGAAGCAGCTCCTCGTGAAGCCAACGCTGCGCGGCACCGTCAAGGCGCAGTTCTTCATCGCCCATGACGGCAAGGTCGCGAGCTCGCATGCCGAGGGACTCGATCCCGACGTCGCCAACTGCGTCGCCGACGTGATCAAGGGCCTGACCTTTCCTGCGCCCAAAGGTGGAGGTGGCGTCCAGGTCAATTATCCGTTCACGTTCCGCCCGGCCGACGACGCCGCCAGCACGACGAAGATGCCGCCACCGGCCACACCGCCGACACCGAGCTCCGCGACGGCCACCGCGCCACCGGTGCCGCCGAGCCCCGCGGTGCCACGCACCCTGTTCCGCCCGCCGGCGGCCCCGCCCCTCGATGCGTCCTCGTCTCGCCCGGACGACAGCAATCCCTTGCGCACCGAGCAGGCTGCGCTCGAGACGTGCTTCCGCACGCACTCGGCACGCCATGGGGTTGCCGTTGTGGAGCTTGGCTACGACGCCGCGGGTGCTGTGACTGCGGCGACCGTGCACGGTATCGATGACACCGGCGTGCGTGACTGCGTCGCCGCGGCGGCGAAGCGCGTGAAGCGCACGAGCGGCGACGCGACGGCGGAGCGTTGCTCGTTCGC
>DATLHR010000329.1:0-10165 GCA_035539815.1 Kofleriaceae bacterium | reverse complement strand
GCGTGTGGCCGAAGCCCGGCGATACGTGCTGCTTGCGCGCAAGCGCGCGGACCGCGGGACGCGTGGCGTCGGGCGAGCCGACCTCGTCGGCGAACTGCGCGACGTCGAGCGAAGCCGTGCCGTGCTTGGGACCGGAGAGCGTCGCGAGTGCGGCGGCGATGCACGCGTAAGGATCAGCGCCGCTCGATGCCGCGACGCGCGCGGTGAAGCTCGATGCGTTGAGCTAGTGATCCGCGAGCACGACGAGCACGCGCTCGATCAGCGGGGCCGCGTCGTCGTCGAGGCCGAGGGCGCGCGTGACGATCACGGCGACCGGAGGTGCGCCGAGCGCGCGGCTCACGCCCGCCGCGGTGAAGGCGGGGGCGAGCGCCGCCGCCATCGCGGGCTGTTGCGCGCACGTGCTCGAGCAGCGGCGGACCGACCGCCTGATCCGTCCGGCCTCCCACTACGTGGGAGCACCGCCCGTTGCGATGCAGCACAACCCGAACGTTGGCCCATAGTTATGAATATTTAGAATTGTTGCATTGCACAAATTTGGCGGCGGCGCCATGGTGACCCTCACGCCATGCTGTACCGCTTCTACGAGCTGCAGCGTCAGCTCCTCGGGCATGCCGCCGACCTCGCGGGCTACCTGCGCACGACCGATCGCGCCGCGATGGATACGCTCGATCCGCTGCACGTCCTCCGCGCGAGCTGGGCGCTGACCGAGCGCCTCGGCAAGCGGTACCCGCGCCAGCCGTTCGGGATCACCGAGACCGCGCGCGATGGCCAGCGCGTCGCGATCGTCGAGGAGATCGTGGTGGAGGGGCCGTTCTGCCGCCTCGTGCGGTTCCGCCGCGAGACCGGCGACGCGGCCACCGGCGCGCGGCTGGCCGGCGATCCGCGCGTGCTGCTGTGCGCGCCGCTCTCGGGTCACCACCCGACGCTGCTGCGCGACACGATCACCACGCTCGCCGCCGAGCACGACGTGTACGTGACCGACTGGCGCGACGCGCGTGACGTACCGGTCCACGAAGGCGAGCTCTCGCTCGCGGACTACGTCGAGCTGCTCGTCTCCTACATCACGCGGCTCGGCGCGGAGGATCTGCACGTCGTCGCCGTGTGCCAGCCGACGGTACCGGCGCTCGCCGCGACCGCGCTGCTCGCGACGCGTGGACGCACGACACCGCGCACGCTCACGTTGCTCGGCGGGCCGATCGACGCACGCCGCAGCCCGACGGCGGTCACCGAGCTCGCACGGCGCCATCCGCTCGCGTGGTTCGAGCGCACGCTGATCCATCGCGTCCCCGACGGCTACGCCGGTGCCGGACGCCGCGTGTACCCGGGCTTCCTCCAGCTCACCGCGTTCGTCTCGATGAACCCGGCGCGTCACTTCGAGGCCTATCACGACTACTGGCTCGCGCACCTGCGCGGCGCCGACGGTGCGGGGACCATCGCGCAGCACGAGCGGTTCTACGACGAGTACAACGCCGTGCTCGACATGGACGCGCGCTACTACCTCGACACCGTGCGCGACGTGTTCCAGGACTTCGCGCTCGCGCGCGGGATCTGGCGCGTGCACGGCGAGCTCGTCGAGCCGCACGCGATCACGCACACCGCGCTGCTCACGATCGAGGGTGCGGCCGACGACATCAGCGGCCTCGGGCAGACCGCCGCGGCGCACGAGCTGTGCACCGGCATCGCGGAGGCGAGCCACCGCGCGTACGTCGCGGACGGCGTCGGGCACTACGGCCTGTTCTCGGGCTCGCGCTGGCGCGAAGCGGTCTCCCCGCAGATCCACGGCTTCATCCGCGAGCACGCACGCTCGCAGGAGCACCCCGCATGACCATGAACTTCACGAGCAGTCCTTCGTTCGCCGGCAAGACGGCGGTCGTCACCGGCTCGACGAGCGGCATCGGGCTCGGCATGGCCATCGCACTCGCCGAGCACGGCGCCAACGTCCTCATCAACGGCTTCGGCGACGTCGACGAGGCCCACGACCATGTCGCCTCGGCGGCGCACGGCGGCAACCGCGTGCGCTACCACGGCGCCGACCTCGCCAGGCCCGAGGAGATCGCCGCGATGATGCACTACGCCGAGACCGAGCTCGGCGGCGTCGACATCCTGATCAACAACGCCGGGATCCAGCACGTCGCGAACGTGCACGAGTTCCCCGTCGATCGATGGGACTCGATCATCGCGATCAATCTCACGGCCGCGTTCCACACGATCCGCCTCGCGCTACCCGGCATGCGCGCGCGCAATTGGGGCCGCATCGTCAACATCGCGTCCGTGCACGGCCTCGTCGCGTCGGCGCAGAAGGCGGCCTACGTCGCCGCGAAGCATGGCCTGCTCGGCCTCACCAAGGTGACCGCGCTCGAGACCGCGCGCACCGGCGTCACGTGCAACGCGCTGTGCCCGGGCTGGGTGATGACACCGCTCGTGCAGCGCCAGGTCGACGACCGCGCGCGGCGCGACGCGATCGACGAGCCCGAGGCGCGGCGGCAGCTGCTCGCGGAGAAGCAGCCGTCGGGTGACTTCGTGACGCCCGAACAGCTCGCGGCGACGGCGCTGTTCCTGTGCAGCGATGCCGCGAGTCAGGTGCGCGGCGCGGCGTGGAACGTCGACGGCGGCTGGGTCGCGCAGTAACGATCGGCATGGGTGATATGCTCGCGTCGTGCGAACGGCGTGGTTCCTCGTCGCGCTCTGCGCCTGCGGACGCGTCGGCTTCGACGGCCAGGACGCCGGCGCCGGCGGCGACAGCAGCGGAGTCGGCGACGGAGGGACCACCGGAGATGGCGACGTGCCGAGCTACAATCCGGTCTGCACGCCCAGCTGTGACCAACTGCTCGATTACTGTTCGACGGCGATCGGGGACTGCGCCGGCGTTCCCTCGTGCCAGCCGCTCGCGGATCTGTGCGAGCCCGACTTCCAACCCGTGTGCGGCTGCGACGGCGTCACGTACCGCGACACGTGCGCTGCGGGAGGCGCGCAGATGGGGATCGCGACGCTCGGCGCGTGCGGAGGAGGAACCTACGTTCCCAACTGCAGCCCGCCGTGCAGCCCGGGCGACTACTGCGGCACATCGCCGGGCATGTGCGGCAGCCCGGGCACCTGCACCCCGATCCCTGCGCCCGGAACCAGCTCCGGCTGCAACGACCTCCTCGTCTGCGGCTGCGACGGCGTCACCTACGGCAATGCGTGCGTCGCGGAAGAGGCAGGCATGAGCTTGGCCGACGCCAACAGCCCGTGCCCCCAAGCGTAGCCGACTCGACGCAGCCCCGGTGACGACGCGACCGCGCGCAGGGGGACGTCTGCATTTGCGGACATTGACCACATCCCTCGAGTTGTCGAGTGTCAACAGCGATGACGATCGGGTCGTGCCTAGGTATCGCGCTGGTGATCGCCGCGTGCTCGGATCCAGAGCCGACATCGGTGAGTCAGGTGGTGGGCCCCGCAGGCGGGACCATCGAGGGCCCTGCAGGTGCGAGCTTGATCGTGCCGGGCGGCGCGGTCGACGCCGACACCACGATCTCGATCAAGGTCGCCGCGCCCGGGTCGCATCCGGCGCTCGACGCGTCGTTCGCGGTCGCCGGACAGGTGTTCGCCTTCGAGCCCCATGGCCTCACGTTCGCGTCGCCGGTGACGATCACGCTGCCGGTCACGGGACAGACCGGCGACCTGGTCGCGCTGCGCTCGGAGCCCGCCGCGCCATGGGAGCCGGTCCCCGCGAACATCACTGGCTCGACCGCGACGATCACCACGACGACCTTCTCCTGGTATTGCGTCGCGAGCTCGTCGGCACCGCCGCCGGTCGATGCGGGCGTCGACGCACCGGCGGACGCGAGCGCGGACGCAGCAAACCCCGACGCCGGGACCGATGAGCTGTGTGCCGCGCGCACGCCCGGCACCGCATCGTCGGGCTCGGTCGCGAACATGACCGGCACCGCGCCCTCGTACACCGCGGGCGCGAACGTGTGGCCGGAGCTCGCGCTGTCGACGGTGGTCGGCGGCTACGCGACCGGGGGTGCCGGCGGCGCGCGCGTGCACCTCACCGACTTCACCGGCGCGTGCGGCCTCTATCAGCAGGGCCTTCACGAGCTCGGCGGAGCGTCCCTGTTCTTGTACCTCTACAGTCCGATCGCGGTCGGCGCGTACACCGGCGGCCTGTACATCGGCACGCAGAGCGAGCCGACGGGCTCGACGGCAGGTGCCTGCACCTACCAGGACATCGACGACGGCATGCCGCCGATGGCGCGCACGGTCACGATCACCGCGATCGATGCGACGCACATCGCCGGCTCGTTCACCGCCACGTACCAGGGCCAAGCCATCTCGGGCGACTTCGACGTGCCGTTCTGCACGCAGGCGCCGAACCTCGATCCACCTGCGTGCTGCATCCCATGATGATCGATCGCCGACACCTACGACGCGCTGCTGCTCCTGCGCTGGTCTGCGCGTTTGCCACCTTGACGGCGGCCTGCGCCGGCGGACGCCCGTACGACGCATCGTACGCTTCGTCACCCGATCACCTCGAAGGACGCGCGCTCTACGATGCGTTCCTCTCCGAGCTAGGCCTCCGGCGCAAGCAAGGTGGCATCAAGGCGGTCGAGGAGATCGAGAGTGGCGACCCATTCGGAGAGGTCCACCTCGCCTCGATGATGTGGAGCGATGTCTCCAGTCGGAAGGGGACGCCGGCGTACGCGCGATGGATGCCGCAAGTGTTGCGGCTGTACGAGACCGCTTGCGGCAACGGCCTTGGCCACGCCTGCCATCGGCTCGCGGAGTACTACCTTCCGAGCGCGAACCTGACCGAGCCCCGCGTCGACCCATGGAAAGCGCTCTCGCTGTTCGAACGTGGCTGCGAAGCTCGATATCCCTCGTCGGACGCGTGCATCCGCGCCGGCGTGGCGTATCTGAACGAGCCCTACTGGAGCGTCGAGTCACAGATCGACGTCGCGCGCGATGACGACCGCTTCCTTCGCCTCGCGCATCGTGGATGTCTCGCAGGCATTGGCGATGTTCCGAACGAGTCGTGCCGCATTCTCATCAACGCCCTCGAAGGTGGGAAACCCGGTGTCGAGCACCCGGATCCGGCGCTCGCGGCGCAGTATCGGCGGGTGCAATGGGAAGCAGACCAGCGCTCGCAGAACTTCTGGGCCGAGCGTGAAGCGCAGGATCAGCAGTGGTTCGACAATTACGCGCAGTCGCAGCAGGCCGCGGTCAGGAACCGGAGCGCACGGATCCAAGGAGTGCTGGATGCACTCGCGGCCGTTGGTCGCGCGATCCCGCCACCGCCGACGTTCGCGGCACCGGTTGTGTCGCATGCGCCCGCTGCTGCTACGCGGCCTCAGACTCCAGCGCCTGTCGTCGTTCCCGTGCCGCCGTCGAGCGCCGCGATCGAGAGCTCCCCGCCCCCAACGTCCGGTTCGTCACCGACACCCACGCCGACGTCGGCCCCGGCGACTGCGAGCACGGGGTCGCAGCAAGGGGGCTGCCAGTCGATGACTCGATGTGTCTCGGTGACGATCAGCCGGCGCACCGGCCCCGGTAGCTGCGAAGGCGAGATGAATGCCCGGTTCCAGAACCACTGTGGCCAACCCGTCGAGTGCAGCGTCGCGCCGCTGGATGGCAACAGCCAGCTCGCCGGCGTGTTGCACAGCGTGCGCTTGAGTCCCGGCTCCTCGGGCGGAGAGCAACAAGGTCAGTTCTGGTGCAACACGCCCGCGGACGCATCCATCGGCTACCGTTGTTCTCTGCCCGACCAACCCATCAGCTGTCGACCGGTGCCGTGAGCCCCGGAGCTCGCCTGGAGTGCACACGATGCGAGCTACGCGAGTCGTGCGATACAAGGCCTGGAGGTGATCGTGACGACATCGATGTACGTGCACGAGCTCGGTGAAGGGCCCGTTGTGCTCCTGCTCCATGGCACCCCATCGCCCGCCAGCGACTGGATGCCGGTCGCCGAGCGGCTGGCATCGCGCTATCGCGTGCTCGTGCCCGACCTGCCGGCCTATGGGGAATCGCCGGCGCCTGCCGATGCGAGCTTCGAGACCGTCGGCGACGCGCTCGCGAAGATGCTCGCGGAGCGAGGCGCGAAGCGCGTGCACGCGGTGGCCGGCTTCTGTTCGGGCGCGTACCGCGCGTTCGAGCTCGCGTTGCGCTCGCGCATCGAGACGTCGCTCGTCATCGGGCTCGGTGCAATCGTGACGCTGGACGAAGCCGCGCGCGCCGAGCGTCGAGGCTTCGCGCGCGCGATCGAGGCCGATCCGACGTTTCTGCATAGCCCCGCGCTGCGCGACATCCTTCGCCAGCTGATGCTCTCGCCCACGTGGGCAGCGAACCACCCCGCCGACCTCGAGCGCATCTACGCGTGGGCCGACCTCTGCCCACCCCCAGCGCTCGTCGCCGAGCTCGATGCGCTCGCCGCAATCCCGGATCTTCGGTCCGAGCTGCCACACCTGAACGCACGCGTGTACCTGCGCGTCGGCGAGCTCGACGCGAATGCACCGCCGTCGGTGAGCGCCGAGATCTGTCGGCTCGCGGCGAACGCGACGATGGACGTGGTCCGCGCCTGCGGGCACTCGCTCTTGATCGAGGATCTCGACGGCACGATCGCCGCGCTCGAACGCGAGCTCGAGGCGACGCCAACCACATAGGACGCCACGCTGCGAGCATGCGTGCGGAGCGTTGATACACTATGACCGATGGCAAGGCGGGCACTCGGCGACCACGACGTGACACGTCGCCTCGCTGCCGCGAAGGATGCGCTGGCAGACGCGTGGTCGCATCCCGAGGGACTCGCCGTCGCGGCGCGCGCCGTGAGCGAGGTGGTCCCGGGTACCTGCGGGGTGATCTACTTCCGCGAGCGCGATGGATCGTTCGGTGAGATCGGCCATGACACGACGGGGCGGCTCGAAACTCAATGGGAACGATGGCCGATGCACGACACGCTCGCGCGCTTGCAGCCGTACGTGTCGTACCAGCTCCGCGGTCCCGACCGGTACGCCGGCAGGTTCGTGGCGATGGAGGAGCACTACGAGGATCGACACGAGGCGCGTGAAGGCTACATTCGCGAGGCGATCAAGCCCAACGGGTTCGCCGAGCACGTGCGCCTCATCCTGCACCGGCGAGGGAGGATGCGGTTGTGGTGTGGAGTGTTCCGCCCGCTCGAGGATCCGCCGCTCGGGCGCGAAGAGATCGTCCGGCTCCAGCACCTGGTGCCGGCGATCCGCGACACCGTGCGCGGCGCCGACCTGACTCGCTACGGTCGCGCCGCACCGGGGGTCGTGCAAGCGCTGCTCGAGGTTCTAGACCAGCCGGCGTGGCTCATCACCGGACGCGGCACGATCGTCCACGCCAACTCCACCGCGCGCGTGCTCGGCCGGGATGTTTCCACTGCGGCGCGACGGGCCGCCGCCACCGAGCGCGACCGGCGATTCGCGGTCTCGCGCGTCTCCATCGGGGGCGAGCACTTCGCGTTGACGATCGGGCGCAGCGTGATCGCGACGACGACCCTACCCGCGAGCCTGGCCCGCGTCGCCAGCCTCCTCGTGCGGGGCCTCTCCGACAAGGAGATCGCCGCGGAGCTCGACGCTCCGCTCGACACCGTGCGCACGTACGTACGGCGGATCTACGCTCGGCTCGGGGTCCGCAATCGCGTTCAGCTCGCGACGGTCTGGCGCGCCCCGTAGGCGCGGAGCGCGATGTACGCGCGAAGCCGAAAGCAGTTGCCAAGCCAGGCGCGCCTCGATATCTCCTCGCGCCATGCTGCGAGCCCCGCTGTGCCTCCTCCTCCTCCTTGTTGGCTGTACCGAGCCCGAGCCAGCCGGCCCGGCGGGGAGCGTGGCGGCAGCGCAGGTGTCGTACGCGAACGCGGCGAGCGGTCTCGCGTCGTCGAACGTCCAGGACGCGCTCGACGAGGTCGTCGAGCTCGAGGACGACCTCGAGCAGCGCATCTCTTCGCTCGAGACCGCGGAGGCGTCGCCGCGCGTGATCGTGTGCCGTTACGTGACGGCGAGCCTCACGCTCGACATCGGGGCGACGTTCTCGCACGTGTACACGGCGGCCGAGTGCGGCGGCACGCTGCCCGACGCGACCTACGTCGGCGCGATCGGCGCATTCGAATCCTGCACGTCGCGTCTCAACGCGGTGCGCGTGATGAACGCCGGCGAGACCAACGGTCCCGGCGTGACGCTGCGCAAGGCGGACGAGAACACGGCGGCTTGCACCGACGCTGCCGAGCTGACTTCGATCTACGTCAAGCGCTGACCGACTACCGCGGCGGTCGCGCGTTCGGATCGACCGTGATCGTGCCCGCGTCGAACGTCTGACCGGCCTGGAGCGCGAGGCCCTTCTTGATCACGGGCCTCGGCTGCGCGAGCACGACGAGTGCGGAGGCGCCGGCCTTCGCGGTGACGCGAAAGCTGCCGTCGGCGCCGCTGCTCGGAGGCATGCCCTCGACGGAGATGCGCGTGCGGCCATCGCCGGCATCGGGCACCACGATGACGCCGACCTCGGGAAGCGGCTTGCCCTGCGGATCGACGAGCTTGCCGACGACGGTTGCGTTCGCGGCGAGCACGAGGTCGACGGTCGCGGCCCGGTTCGCGATGACCGTGACCTTGGCTTCGCCGTTGCCGTCGGCGGAGCGCACGCGCACGGTGTAGTCGCCCGGGTCGACGCGCCCGAGTGAGAACGTGCCGCCGGTGAAGGTCCGGGTGGCGGACGTCGGGCCATCGAGCTCGACCGTGAACAATGCGACGGGGCCATTCGCGCCGCGCACCGTGCCCGAGAGCGACGTGACTCCGAGGGCGCGGATCGTGACCTTCGCGTCGGGCTCGACGCCGGCGGCGCGACCGCGCAGCGCGCCGGCCTGCGCCTCGGCGATCACCTCGTACTTCGCACGCGGCAGGCCGCGCACGGCGAACCGGCCCTGCGCGTCGGTGAGGACCGGAGCGACGTCGGAGTCACCGCCTTGCTCGTCGTCGCTCTCGCGGGTCTCGATGCGCGTCACGCTGCGATGCTCGCCGGGGTCGGCGTCGTCGTCCTCGGGCCCGCGGAACATCGCCGAGAGATCCTGGTGCACGGAGACCCAGGCGTCGGCGAGCGGCTTGCCATCGGGGCCGGTGACCACGCCTTCGATCACGCCGTCCGGAAGCTCGACTGCGAGATCGACGCCCGTCTTGTGCTCCGTCGCACCGAGCTTCACCACGGGTGGCTTGCCGCGCATGCGCGCCGGGCGTCCGCGGTCGAGCACCGAGACGCGATGCGTGCCTTCCGGCAGCCCGACGATGCGATACGCGCCGCCGGCATTGGTGAGGGCCTGGACACCGCTCGTCACCACGCCGTTGACGATCCGGGTCTCGATCACGCCGGTGTCCGGCGTCGCCATCACGTTCATGCCGGACACGGGCTTGCCGGCGCCATCGACGACCTTGCCGCTGATCGACGCGCCGGCCTTCACCGCGAGCACGACCTCGGCCATGCCGGGGGCGACGTCGACGACGAGCTCGCCGCGATCGCCGCTGTCGCACATCGCCGACAGCCGCGCCTTGCCGGGCGTCGCGGGGCCGAGGGAGAACCGTCCATCGGCGTTCGTCGCGGCGGGCGCGATCGGGAAGATCATCATCGGGCCTGAGGGCGTGTCATCGGCGCGCTGGTGCTCGACGCTGCACGGCTGCGGGGGATCGACGCGCCCGACGATCTCGAGCCCACGACGCACGCGCACGACGGCGCCGGTCACGTCCTTGTCGGCCAGCTCGATCGGCGGCCCGAACACCGGCGTGTGCTTGTCGTCGCGCGCCATCAGCGTGAACGCGCCGGGCGAGAGCCCAATCATCACGAACGCTCCCTTCGCATCGGTCTTCGCCGTCGCACCATCGCGGCCGCCTCCCATCGCGAGCACCTCGATGCCCGGCACCGGCGCGTTGGTCTCGTCGACGACGGTCCCCGCGATGGTCGGCGCGGAGCCGACGAGCAACTCGACGTCGGTGACCTGCTCCGCGACGCCGAGCCCGACGATCGTCGGCTCACGCGTGCGGCGCGTCTCCGCACTCGCCGTGACCTCGTAGGCGCCGGGCCGCAGGCCGCCGATCCGAAACCGTCCGTCGGTGCCGGCCTTCGCGCGACGGCGGCCCGCCTCACCGAACTTCATACCTCCATCGCGCTCGGCCTCGACGAGCGCACC
>DATLHR010000328.1:0-2114 GCA_035539815.1 Kofleriaceae bacterium | reverse complement strand
GGCGTCCCGCTCGCCATCGCGGTCTGCACGCTGCCTTGCCCGCCCATGATCACGGCGGCGGCGACGCGCGGCATGACGAGGTGGTTGGGCAGCACGCCCTCGACGAGCACGTCGTCCGCCTCGAGATCGCGGACATCGTGGATCGTCGAGCCGACGAGCACGCGGGCGCCGGCGGCGCGCACGGCGGGCACCAGTGTGCGGAGGAACGGCGCACGCACGCTGGTCGGCGCGACATAGACGACGCTGCCCGATGCGGCCAGGAACCGCTCGACCCGCTCGGGGATCGGGCGATCGAGCCGCGCGAACAGCGGGCCGGCGTAGCGCATCCGCGTCGACGGCCAGAGCCGGCGCCCGCGCGGTCGCCATGCGTCCATCTCGGCGCGCGAGATGCCCAGCACCTCGGGGAGCTCGGTCACGAGCGTGAGGTCCGCGCACATGAGCGCCATGAGGCTCGGGAGCTGCTCGACGCCGAGCTCCGCCGCGACCCGGTTGAGCCCGGCCAGCGGCGCCTTGACCAGGAACGGGATCGTGTGGACGAGCTTCTTGCGCACGAACGCCGGCATCCACGAGGGCATCGGCCGCGGTGGGTTGACCGGCATCGGGAACAGCGCGCGCTCGGCGACCGGCGGCAGGAACGAGCCACCATGGGACGCGGCGAGCGGGATGCCGGCGACGCGCGAGGACAGGTACGAGGTCAGGTTGAAGCCGATGACCGCGAGCGTCGCGCCGACGGACGCGAAGTGCGCGGCCTCGGCGCGGACCGCGGCGCGAATGAAAGCGTCGGAGAAGAACGGGCGGTTGTCCGTTCCCATCGACAGCACGCCCTCGAGGAACGCGCTCGCCGCCTCGGACTCCATCGGAGGATCGAGCCGCGTCCACGCGACGCCTGCCTCGTCGAGGAGATGCGCGTACGGCCCCCCGTGCGACGCGATCGACGCCGGCACGCCACGGGCCTCCAGCGCGCGGGCGATGGCGAGCATGCGCGACGTCTCGGACAGAAAGCCGCAGTTGGGGAGCAGGACGATCATGAAAGGTAATATATTACCTGTTATGCCTGCCTCCAAGCCGATCGAGGTCGACCTCGAGCACGTGCCGCCGGCGGTCCGAGAGCGCGTCGTGATCTTCCGCCAGCTCATCGTGCTCGGCGGCCGCGTCCGCGCGCTGATGGACGCCCACCTCGCGCCGCTCGGGCTGACCACGCAGCAGGCCGCCGTCCTCACGTACGCGAGCGGGCGTCCTCAGCCCCCCACCCAGGGCGAGATCGCCCGGCACCTGGGGGTCTCGCATCAGAACGTGCGCCAGCTGGTGAACGCGCTCGTCCGCAAGGGGCTCGTCGACGAGCGCCCAGATCCCGCCGATCGGCGCAGCAAACGGATCGTGCCGACCCGGCGCGTCGCGCGGCTGTTCGCGCGCCGCAACCCGGCGGACTTCGCGACCGTCGCGGGCTGGCTGCACGGCGTCGACGATCGCGAGGCCCGCCAGCTGGTGAAGCTGCTCGGTCGGCTCGCGACGAGCCTGCCGAAAGGCTAATGGGGCACCTCAGGTGCCGACGATCACCGGTTCGGGGTGCAGCTCGACGCCCAGCCGGTCTCGCACCCCGGCCTGGATCTCGCGGGCGAGGGCGAGCAGCTCGCCCGCCGTTGCACCGCCACGGTTGACCAGCGCGAGCGCGTGCTTGCGCGAGATGCCGACGTTGCCGACGGTGTAGCCCTTCGTGAAGCCGGCCCGCTCGATCAGCCAGGCGGCCGCGAGCTTGGTGTGGCCGTCGGGCGCCGGGAACCGCGGCAGCGTGGTGCCCGGCGGCAGGCGTGCCTCGAGCGCCGCGAGCTGTATGGCGTCGACGATCGGGTTGGTGAAGAACGAGCCCGCGCTGCGCGACTCGGGATCCGCGGCGTCGACGACCATGCCCTTGCCGCGCCGCAGCTCGATCACCGTCGAGCGTACCCGTGCGAGCGGCGCGCGGCCTCCGTCGGGAATCGCGAGCGCGCGGCACAGCTCGGCGTAGCGCAGCGGGGCGCTGTCGGGCCGGCGCGCGAGGCGAAGCTCGACCTCGACGACGATCCACCGATCGTGGCCCTTGAAGATGCTGGTGCGGTACGCGAACCCGCACGCCG
>DATLHR010000327.1:0-3921 GCA_035539815.1 Kofleriaceae bacterium | reverse complement strand
CAATGAAGCGCGAAGTCGTCCTCGGTCGCGCGGATCTTGTAAACGTCTCCGCCGATGTTCATCGGCGGCTCCATTGAAGCAGGCGTGCGCGTGCGAGACGAAGAAGCTCCTCGAGCGTCTCCGCCGATGTTCATCGGCGGCTCCATTGAAGCGTCACCTTGCCATCAGCCCTGTAGACCGGCTTCCCGTCTCCGCCGATGTTCATCGGCGGCTCCATTGAAGCTCGACCTGGCGAATCCGGTAGAGCACCAGATCGCAGTCGTCTCCGCCGATGTTCATCGGCGGCTCCATTGAAGCGACCTCATCACCAGTGGCGAGGCGTACGACCTGGTGCGTGAGCGTGAGCACGCTCTTTGAGGGCGCCGTGAGCGCGGTAAATGAGGGCGTTCCGGTTCCCGTTCCCGTGCGCTCCTAGAGGTCGCGGGAAGCGGAATCGGGAAATCAGCGCGCGAGGGCGTAGCCGGTGCGGTCCTTGCGGACCTGTCCATCCTCGACGAGCGCCGCGAGCGCGTGATGGAGCGCGGTGTTCCGGACCTGGCAGAGCTTGCGCAATGCGGTGGCGGTGATCGGCATCGTGGCGGCGGCGAGGTGATCGAGGAGCCGTTGCTCGAGGCTGAGATCGGGCGTGGTCGCGGGCACCGCACCCTCGGCGCTGGTGGCGCAGTGCTCGATCGTGCGCAGCGCGATGGCGGTGTCCGCAGTGTCGAGCACGAGGTGCACGTTGCTGATCGACGCGGCGGCGCGATGCTCGACCGACAGGGTGAGCTGGTCGCCATGGCGACGGAGGTACAGGTTCGAGTCGCCCCACGCATGGAATTCGCTCGAGCCGCGGAGCGCCTGGCCGGCGCGCATCCTGGCGCCGCCCTTGCGCGCGTGGTGCACGAGCACGACGGCGACGTGGTAGCGGCGCTGGAGTTCGCGCAGGTACGCGAGCAGCGGCGCGACCTCGCCCGAGATGTTCTCGTCGATGCGGTGCAGGCGCACGAAAGGATCGAGGACGAGCAGCCGCGGGCGGAGCGTGGCGACGGTCTCGGTGAGCGCGTCGCGGTCGCGCTCGACGTCGAGCCGCACGGTCGGCGCGGTGATGACCTGGACATCGAGGTCGGCGAGCTCACGGCCAGCGGCGCGCGCGATGCCGGCGAGCCGCTGGCGGACCACGTGGAGCGCGTCCTCGGCAGCGAAGAGCAGCACGCGCCCGGGGCGCGCGACGGCGAAGCGGCGCATGCACGGCGCGCCGGACGCGACTGCGACGGCGAGGTCGAGCGCGAGGAAGGACTTGCAGCACTTCGGCTCGCCGCCGACGATGCCGACGGCCTCGTCGCCCCACAGATCCTCGACGAGCCAGCGCCGCGTGGTCGGCACATCGGCGAGGTCGGCGGCGCGCGTGACGGGCAGCGTGGTCGGTGTGGTCGCCGTCATCGCCGCGCCGGCTTGGTGCGCGTCGGCGTTGCGCTCGCGCGCGAGGGGCGCTGGTCCGCCGACGTCAGCTCGAGGTAGAGGCTCTCGTCGAGACGCTTCGCGTTCTTGGCGACCGCGAGCGCGAGCAGCTCGTTGCACAGCTGCTTGAGCACGCGCCGGTTGCCGGCGGCGTGCTCGCACACCGTGCGTTGCAGCTCCTCGGTCATCAGCGCCGCGTTTCCGGCGGAGACGAGCAGGTGGCGCAGCATCGTGCCGAGGACGTCGGGCGGCTCGGCGTCGAGCACGAGCCGGGTCTGGATCCGGCTCGCGATGGGCAAGAGGTCCGGCGTGCGCAGCTTCTCCTCGAGCCGGCGATCGCCGCACAGCACCACCGTCACGATCTGGCAGGTGTCGAGCTTGGTCGAGCCGAGCAGGCGCAGCTCGGCGAGGAGCAGCGGCGACATCTCCTGCGCCTCGTCGACGAGCAGCACCGGGCGAAACAGCGTCTGCTGGATGTGCTCCTGCCACTTCGCGCGCACGGTCTTGTACGCGCCCCACCGATTCGAGGTCGACACCGGCACGCCGAAGAGGTCACCGATCTCCCGGTAGAAGTCCGTGACGCGGCTCTGCGGCCGGGTCACCTCGCCGACGATGACCTCGCGCAGCGGCGTGAGCTTGGCGGCGAGCATGCGTAGCGCGGCGCTCTTGCCGGCGCCGACGTCGCCGGTGACGAGCGCGAAGCCGCCGTGCATGACGAGATCCTCGATCCGCCACGTGAAGTGTTTGATGCGCGGCGTCTCGCACAGCGCCTCGACGGGGATGTCGGGCAGAAACGGGTTCCACTTGAGCCCGTACAGGGCACTCAGCTTGCGTGCGTCCATCGATCAGTCCTTGGGCACGTACGCCGGCGGCAGCCCCGCCCGGTCGTACGCGGTGATGAGCTGGCGCAAGAGTGGCGCCACCTCGGGGTTCGTCGCGATCGGCGTCGACGGCGCGGGCGCAGAGCGCGCGACCTCCGCGAGTACGCGCCGCGCCTGCTGTCCGTTCTTGGTTCGGTCGAGCGGGTACAGCGGCGCGAGCAGCGCACCGGTCCGCCCGTCGACGAGGTGCACCGTCGATAGATCCCACGACGCGAAGCGCACACTCAGCCGCTCGAGCGTTCGGTACCGCGACGGCACTTCGTAGCGCACGCCCGCGATCGTCACCGTGCCATCGCTGCGCCGCTGCATCCGCGTCTCCTCGACGCGAAAGGCCAAGCGCAGCTCCTCGGCGGTCGGGCTCGGACGTCCGACGTCCGGACCGCGCAGGAAGCGCTCGGCTGGAGCCTCGCCGATCTCCGAGTGCCGCGCGCGGTTGTATTCCATCTCCACCCACGCCTGCGTCGCGTGGTTGAGCGCGTCGAGCGTCAAGCGCTCGACGTTCTCAAGCATCGCGAGCAGACGCCCCTCGACGCTGTTCCACCACGCCTCCTGCTTGCCGTTCTGCTCGGGGCACGCCGGCAGCGTGTGCTCGTGCAGGATGCCGAGGCGCAGAAGTCCCTCGCGCACCTCGCCGTCCTTCATCGCCGATCCGTTGTCGGTCAAGAGCTGCTGCGGCCGGCGTCGCTTCTGGATCGCCTGCGACAGCCCGTGCACGAGCGCCTCGCCGGTCTCCTCGAGGTACCACTGCGCGTGGCAGCACAGCCGCGACCGGTCGTCGAGGATGCCGAGCAGCTTCGGCGTCGCGAGCGTCCCGTTCGCGAGCACGATGCGCACGAAGCCAGCGCCGTGGAAGTCCAGGTGCCAGAGGCCATGCACGTACTCGCTCTCGAAGCTGCGCGTCTCGCGTGCCTCGAAGATCTCCCGGCTGTGGTCGCCGCGAAGCTCCTCGTTGCCCCGGCGCTGCCGCCGCTTCTGACGAAACAGCCCCCGCTCCTTCATCAGCCGCCGCACCGTCGTGTACGACGGCACCCGCCCGCCGAGCTCGCCGAGCGCGACCCGCGCGCCGAGGTTGTCGGCGTGCAGCTGGTAGCTCCACGTCGGGTGCTCCTTGTGCTGCGCTGCCACCGCGGCGACCACCGCCGACGACACCGCGCGCCGGGACCCGGCGTCCGCCCGGATCTTGCGCCGCAGCGCCCCGACCGTGTCGCCGTGCCCCGCCGCCTTGCGCGCGGTGTGCAGCCAGCGCTCCACCGTCGAAAACGCAAACTGCACCGGTTCGCCGGTGATCGGATGCCGCCACGTGCGCTCGGTGATCGCCTCGATCGCGGCGCGCAGCTCGCCCCGCGCCGGCGGCGCCGCGAGCAGGGCGCCGATGATCTGATGGCGCAGGTTCGCCCATCGCTCGTGGCGTCGGTTCGTCGTCGTACTCATCGTCCACGTCCTCGTTCGAGGCGACGACCACTACGCCGATCCCGCTGCCCGCGACACGCGCATCTTCTGCGGGTCGCCGCCGACCCTCACATAGCGCTCGCCTCCAGCCCCGGCGTCGTCGAGATCGGCGCGAGCAGGTGTAGCAGCGCGACCAGCGCCGGCTCGTCGCCGG
>DATLHR010000326.1:0-18797 GCA_035539815.1 Kofleriaceae bacterium | reverse complement strand
GTCGGGTGCCACTCGTTCGCGGGTGCAACCGTCGAAGATCCGCGGGCGTAGCGCCGGCAACTCGTGCTGTCCGGCCAGCGGACACGCCGTCTCGTGACGCGTCCTGCCCACCCAGTTTGGGGCCCCTCGCCGTGAGGTCCTCTTAGCGGACGATCAAAACCTGTGACGTGAACGTGGTCGTGATCGTGGCCGTGAACGTGATCGCGCCCACGCCCACGCTCACGGCCACGTTCACGTGACAGGCGATCGTCCGCCGGTCCTTAGGACGCGGACCGGCGGACGATCGATTCGGCTCGGGGCAAATAAAAGCGGCGCCCTTGTGGGGCGCCGCTGACGGGGTGCCTGCGAAGCAGGGGCCCCGGAAACATGCGCGGCGATTACCGCCGCGCTACGGGGTGCCTGCGAAGCAGGGGCCCCGTGAACTGATCACCGCCTCAGCTGCGGCAGCCCTGGATCTCGCCTCCGTTGCTCGCGCCCGTCGCGAGACAGCTCGTCGCCGCACGGATCAGCAGGTCACGCGTGGGCAGGTAGCAGCTGCCATCACGCTTGGTCTGGCTGATCCACTTGATGAGGTACGTCTGCCAGGCCCACAGGCGCGCGCTCGATCCATCGCCGTACGCGTTCGGGCCCGAGTAGTCGTCGTTCCAGTTGTAGAAGGAGCCATCCCAGTTGGTCTCCGCGGCGAGCCGCACGAGCTCCGCCGGCGGGTCCTTCATGATCGTCTCGAAGCGAATCGCGGAGGCCTGCATGCACAGCCGGCCCGCGTCGGTGCCTTCGTCGAACGAGTAGGTCGGGTTGTGGCCACCGCTCCACTTCTGCCAGAACTCGGTGCCGTTCAGATCGAAGTCGCCACCGTCGGGGTAGTCGTAGTCGGTCGGGGCCTGCGTGCCCTCGGGGAACACGATCAGGGCCTTGTTGACGTCGCGCGCGGCCTCGTAGATGTCACCGACGACCTCGCAGCGCGAGGCGGTCGCGGCATGGAGCGCGGCGAACGCCGAGGGGCCGACGTAGGGGACGCCATCGACCTCTTCGGCCGTGTCGAACAGGTCATCATCGTCGGTGCCGAACGTGCCGTCGGCGCCGTCGCGGTGCTTCGTGAGGTTGGTCGCGGCGCGGCGGTGCACGCCGGCCTCCTCGAGCGCCGAGCGCGAGAGTCCCTCGTTCAAGTAGTCGACGATCGCCTGCTTCTCGCACTCGCTGAGCTCGGTGCCGTCGGCCTTGCCGGCGCTCAGGCCGTCCTCGTCGGCGCCGTCCGGCGACTCGGCATCGGTCATACAACCGGTGGCCGCGACGAGGGCAAACGCGAGGAACGAGGCGGTTCGCATGACGGTTCCGGCTAGGAGCAAGCGGTGGGCCACGCCATCTACGCAGGATCACGTGGGTCCCGCGCGGCGGATCCAGTTGCCGGCTGTCGCCGTGGTCGGGCGCGGAGTCCGGCAACCGCCGCCCCGCCGGCGCGTCTCTCTGTCGATGAGATCGATGATCGCCGCGGCCGTGCTGGCCCTGTGCGCCGGCCGGGCCACCGCGGCGCCCCGCTGCAGCGAAGGCGAGCCGTATGACCGCGACGTCCTCGCCGAGCGCGTGCGGTTCCTCGCATCGAAGGAGCTCGCCGGCCGGGCGCCCGGCAGCGACGGGGACAAGGCGACCCGCGCGTTCCTCGTCGAGCGGTTCACCTGTCTCGGGCTTCAGCCCGCGTTCGGGCGGAGCTACGAGCAGGCGTTCAGCGAAGCCGGCAAGGACACCGCGAATGTCGTCGGCGTCATCCCCGGCAGCGATCCGGCGGTCGCGTCGGAGATCATCATGGTCTCGGCGCACCACGATCACCTCGGTGACGGTCACCTCGGCGCCAACGACAATGCGTCGGGGGTGGTCGCGCTGCTCGCGGTCGCGCAGGCGGTGGCGCAGCGCGCGACCCCGCCGAAGCGCACGATCGTGTTCGCGGCGTTCGGCGCCGAGGAGACCGGCATGCACGGATCGTACTTCTACGCGCGCAACGCGCCCGCCGCGCTCCCCGTCGAGCGCATGGTGCAGGTCATCAACCTCGACATGGTCGGCAGCCACGCCTCGCGCAAGAAGGTCCTCGCGCTCGGCACGTTCCGCGGCCTGGTCGCGACCAAGCTGCTCGCGAAGCTCGACGACAGATACCGCAAGCTCGACGTCCGCTACGGCGGCAAGGCGCGCGGCTCGGACTACGAGCCGTTCTGCAACGAGGGCGTCCCGTATGCGTTCTTCTGGACCCCCGACGCGAGCTGCTATCACCGCACGTGCGACAAGGCCGACAAGCTCGACTACCCGCGGATGGCGGACATCGCTTCGCTCGCCGGTGACCTCACCCTCACGATGGGCGACACCGCGATCGATCTCGCTGCGGCGAGACGCGAGCGCGGCTGCGGTCTCCCCGTCAGCTCTGCGGGCCGGTGAGGCGCTTGCGGAGGTCCTTCACGCCGGCGCGCCACGCTCGATCGTGAGCCCACTGCTGCGCGAGCTCGGAGCCGGTGGCGACCCGATCGATCACGTTGGTCGCGAGTCGCACCAGCGCGGGTGACGGCTTCATCGGGTGCGCGCGCACCCAGCTATCGACCGGATCGAGCTTGCGCCCGGTGCGTCCCTGGAGGCGCGCGACGACCTCGCACGCGGCCAGGGCCTCGCAGCCGAGGCCTGCATCGAGCTCGTCGTCGTCGACCTCTTCGGCCACCGACAGCGTCCCCTCCACCAAGCTCAGATCATCGACCTCCGTGAGGTCCGACGTCCAATCACACGCCGCGTCGTTGTCGAACGCGCCAGTTCCCCATGCGCCCATGCGGCACGCTCATTAGCGGGTCACCACCGTGCTCGTCAAGTAGAGTCTTCGCGCGTGGCGAAGGAAGAAGCGAGGACGTCGTCTGCGTCGTCCACGGTAGACGACGACGCGCTGCGGTGCGTCGTGTGCGATCACGTGATCACCTCGCGCGGAGCTCGTATGGAGATGCACGGATCGCACGAGCACACGTTCGTCAATCCGGCCGGCGTCGTGCATCACATCGGGTGCTTCGTGGCCGCGGCGGGCTGCGCCTACGTCGGGCCGACGGAGGCCGCGTTCTCGTGGTTCCCGGGCTGGAGCTGGCAGGTCGCGATCTGCGCACGCTGCCGGTCGCACGTGGGCTGGATCTACCGGCTCGCGGGCGACCAGTTCCACGGCCTGATCCTCGCCGCGCTTCGCTGACCGCGTTGCCGTTCAATTCTCGTGACGCGCACGTGCGTTCCGGCCTATCAACGGGCCATGCGCAGCCTCGCCCTCCTCGCTCTGTTCGCCAGCGCGTGCGTCGCCGATGGCGCGTCCGCCCCCGAGCTGCGGTTCGCGATGTTCGAGACCAACGACACGATGACGTTCGACAGCGCGTGGAACGCGGCGATCGCGAGCCCCGACGAGGGCGTGCAGTACACGTTCCCGGTGGTGTCCGAGGGGCTCGACGCGAGTGTCGAGCTCCGGCTCGTGGTCGGCCGGTCGACGAATGGCAGCACGCCGGTGGAGCTCGCCCGAGACGTGGTGCTCGCCGACGAGCTCGCGCTCGCGATCAGTCACCCCGGTGCCGGCGGGCGCGCGGAGTTCCCGCCGCTCACCGTCGGCGACGATGGCGCCGCGGCCGGCACGAGCACGATCCCCTGGAGCTATATGTGCGGTGACACGGTGGTCGCCGCGCGTGCGTTCCAGCTCACGGACGGCTCGACCACGGGTAGGTTCCTCGCGGCGACCTGGGTGGTCGCCAACCCCGATTGCGCCATCTTCTGACGCGGTAGGCTCGGGGCCATGCGTGGCGCCCCGAACGTCGACATGGTCCAGATCGCCCACCGCGTCCTGCGCGAGCACGGGTTCGATCCGGACTTCCCACCCGGTATCGAGGACGAGATCCCAGCGCATCCGCCCGACGGCGGTGCGGTCGATCTGCGCGGGCTGCCGTGGTCGTCGATCGACAACGAGGACTCCAGGGATCTCGATCAGCTCGAGTGGGCGGAGCAGCTCGCCGACGGCAGCATGCGCATCCTGGTCGCGATCGCCGACGTCGACGCCTTCGCGCCGCGCGGCTCGCTCGTCGATCGATACGCCTCGACGAACACCGCGACGTTGTACACGGGCGTCCACATCTTCCCGATGATCCCGGAGTCGCTGTCGACGAACCGCACGTCGCTGCTGCCGGAGCGCGACCGCCTCGCGATGATCACGGAGATGGTCGTGCGCGAGGACGGCTCGCTCGATGATGCGCGCACGAAGATCTACCCGGCGAAGGTGCGCAACCACGCCAAGCTCGTCTACGAGCGCGTCGGCGCGTGGCTCGAGGACCAGGGCGACGCGCCGGGCGATCCGACGATCGCGCGTCAGGTACGCCTGCACGACGAGGTCGCGCAGCGCCTGCGCCGCCGGCGCTTCGAGCTCGGCGCGCTCGACTTCGAGACGATCGAAGCACGCCCCGTGACCAAGGACGGCCGCGTCGTCGATCTCGTCGTGCTGCACAAGAACCGCGCGCGCGAGCTCGTCGAGGACCTCATGATCGCGGCGAACGGTGCGACGGCGCGGTTCCTCGAGCAGGCGGGCGCGTCCTCGATCCGTCGCGTCGTGCGCGCGCCGCAGCGCTGGGATCGCATCGTCGAGCTCGCGGCGTCGCTCGGCACGCAGCTGCCGCACGCGCCGGATGCGCGCGCGCTGTCGGACTTCCTCGCCGAGTGGCGCGTCGCCGATCCGACGCGGTTCGCGGATCTCTCGCTCTCGGTGGTGAAGCTGCTCGGCCCCGGCGAGTACGTCTTGCAGCGCGCGACCGACCCGGACCTCGGTCATTTCGGACTCGCCGTCGACGACTACACGCACTCGACCGCGCCGAATCGCCGGTACCCGGATCTCGTGACGCAGCGCCTGCTCAAGGCCGCCGCGGCGCGCGCCGCGCAGCCGTACTCCGATGACTCGCTCACCGGCATCGCGGCGCACTGCACGACGCGCGAGAACGAGGCCCGGAAGGTCGAGCGCACGATGCGCAAGGTCGCGGCCGCCGCCCTGCTCTCGACGCGGATCGGCGACGAGTTCGATGCGATCGTCACCGGCGCCTCGCCGAAGGGCACGTGGGTGCGGCTGCGCCGCCCGCCCGCCGAAGGACGCGTGATCTCCGGCGAGCGCGGGCTCGACGTCGGTGACAAGGTGCGCGTGCGGCTCGAGAGCGTCGTGATCGAGCGCGGGTTCATCGACTTCGCGGCGCTGTGATCTAACGGCCCGGGATCACCGTGAACCGTTTACGACGCGGCAGGCGATGGGTCTAGCAGTCACGCGCATCGTCTCGAAGTTGCGGCAACCATGCTTGCACTACAGTGTCGTGCCCCACCCATCGCCGCGCCTTGGGGGCATCCGAACGCAATCTCGGGCCCGGCCGTCAGGCGGGTGCGGGCTTCACCCGCGAATGATGGGCCCGGTCGTGCAGGAGATGGAGCCATCGTCCTCCAGATCGCAGCAGGTGGCGCTACCGCCATCCTCGTCCTTCCAGCACCCGATGAACTTTCGGGCGGGTTCGACCTGCCCATCGGCAGGACGCGGGACCTCACCGGCGGGGGCACCGTCGTCCGGCTCGCTCTCGTCGAGCTCGTAGCTGACCCCATCTCGCGTCACCGGGACCTCGCCGGCCACAGGCGCACCGGTGATCGTCGTTTGCTCCGACTTCGATTCGGTGGTCGCGTAAGCGAGGCTCGTGCACGCGAGCAGTCCCATAACGATTGCTTTCATGTTCATCCGTCGTTCTCCTTGTCGTCGCAGCGCGCTCGAAGCACGCTGTTCGCGCTGAAGGAGCAAGGCACGCGCCAGATCGAGGAGCACGAAAGCCCACGAACGACGTCGTTCGGACGGGTCCGCTGCCCGTTGTGCGCGAGGTTCGTGCACCTCGTGCACAACGCCCTCGCGTGCAGCGCCTGCTCAAGGCCGCGGCCGCGCGCGCCGGGCAGCGCTGCTCTCGACGCGGATCGGCGACGAGTTCGACGCGATCGTCACCGGCGCCTCGCCGAAGGGCACATGGGTGCGCCTGCGCCGGCCACCCGCGGAGGGACGCGTGATCTCCGGCGAGCGCGGGCTCGACGTGGGTGACAAGGTGCGCGTGCGGCTCGAGAGCGTGGTGATCGAGCGCGGGTTCATCGACTTCGCGGCGCTGTGATCGTGGCCGATGTAGACGTCGCCGCAGGCGAGACCTTCACCGCGGCATCGCCACCGCCCCATCGGAGGATCGTCGGCTCTCTCACTTGCGCACGAGCCGCACGACCTTCACGGGTGCGACGTCTACCGCGTTCGCGTCGCGCAGGCAGAGCTCGACATTGCGCGGTGGCGTGAGGTCACCGCCGGGATGACCGAAGTCGAGCGTGACGGTCGTGTCGCGATCGCGCCCCGGGCCCTGACAGGGGAACCCGGTGCGCATGCCGTCACCAAACTCGGGCGAGCGAACCAGCGCACGTAGCTCGTCGCGCTCCGCCGGCGACAGCGTCAAGGTCGTCTTGATGGCATCGCCACCTCCGTTCGGCTGCTCCGTCTTCTCGATGGAGCCGTCCGCTCGCGCGCTCCACGTGACGTGACACGGCACGGGATCGCGTGCGCTGCAGGGGCCGCGGTGCGCTGCCACGACCAGCGTCCACTCCTCCGGTCGGACGACGCTCGGGCTCGGCGCCCACGGATCGGCCGAGGGAGTCGTCGCGACCGAAGAGGTGTGTCGCGCGGGCGGCGCAGCCGGCGAAGGTGAGGAGTCCGTGCAGGCTGCGAACAGACCGAGCAGGGCCCAGCTGGCCCGTTCAGCAGGCATCATCGATCTCGATCGTATCGTCTCCCCGGCGAGTCAGCGCGAGATGCACTTGCAGTTCATGCAAATGCACTTGCCGTCGGGATAACAGGTGCAGCTCTCGCACGACGAGATCTCACAACCGACCCTCTGCTCGAGGGTGGAGATCTCGTCGTCGGCGGTGCCCGGGTCGAGCTCGAGCTGAGAGAGGTCGTCGAGCTCGAAGCTCACGCCCTCGCCCGTCACCGTGGCCCCTCCGGCCTCGGTGGTCGTCACCTCCACACCGGTGATCGTCGTCGGTGCATCATCCGACTCGCTGGTCGCACATGCGAAGAGGCTCGTGCACGCGAACAGACCTACAATGATTGCGTTCATCTTCATCCCTCGCCGAGAGAGCAAGGCACGCGCCAGCGCGCGAGGCCGGAGAGCCCACGAAAACCCGCGTCCCGACACCTCCGCGGCCTGTCATGCACGATCGTCGTGCATCTCGTGCACGAAGCCCGTCCGCTCGGCGTTGGATAGGCGGGCGAGAACTCGTTACTGTTGCCCTCCTATGATCGGGGCCGCCATCGTCTCGCGCTTCCGGGTCGAAGCGCGCCTCGGACAAGGTGGCATGGGCGAGGTCTACCGGGCGTGGGACACGTTGCTCGCGCGGCCGGTCGCGCTGAAGTGGATCCGCCACGATCGCCGCGACGACGCGTCGGTGACCGGCCGCTTTCTCCGCGAGGCCCGCACGGCGGCGGGGCTCCGGCACCCGAACATCGTCACGATCTACGATCTCGGCACCGAGCCGGAGGGCTCCTACCTCGTCATGGAGCTCCTCGACGGCCAGCCGCTCGGCGTGGCGATGGAGGATGCCTCGCGCCCGGTGCTCGAGAAGCTCGGCTGGCTCCGCAAGATCGGCGTGGCGCTCGCGGCCGCGCACGCGGCCGGCGTCGTGCATCGCGACATCAAGCCCAGCAACGTCATGGTCTGCCGCGACGGGCACGTCAAGGTCGTGGACTTCGGGCTCGCGAAGCGGTTCGGGCTCGCGCCGCTCACGAGCACATCGACGTCCACGGCGTCGTGGACCGGGCACGGCGTGGTCGTGGGAACGCCGCTCTACATGGCCCCCGAGCAGGCGCGCGGCGACGACGCCGATCCGAGGGTCGATCAGTTCGCGTGGGGCGCCGTGGGCTACGAGCTCGTGCACCGCGTCCGCTGGACGCCCGCGCTGCGCGAGCGCCCGTGTCCGGCGGACGCCCCCATCGACGTGCTCGCGGTCCTCCGGCGGGCGACCCAGCCCGATCCCGCCGATCGGTTTGCGTCGATGATCGACGCGGTGCGCGCGCTCGAGGCGTCCTTCGGCGGAGCGCCCGCGGGACCGACCGTTCCGGACCTACCTTCCTCGACGGCGACGCCGACCGCGGAGGTGGGCTCGGCAGGCTGGAGCGTCGCTTCCACGACCGCTACGCGGACGGACATCGACTATCCTTCGGAGATGGTGACCTTCTGCCCGCTCTGTGGCCATCGCGCGGCGGCGGCGGGCAGCTGTCCTCGCGACCGAACGCCGCTGTCGGTCGCGCCGTTCGGTAGCATGCTCGGCACGCAGCTCGGCAACTACGTGGCCGTCGAGGAGATCGGCGCCGGTGGGATGGGCTTCGTGCTGCGCGCGGTGCACCCGACGATCGGCCGGCAGGTCGCGATCAAGGTCCTCCACGCGAGCTGCGCAGCCGACGAAGGCGCGCGCGCGCGGTTGCTGCGCGAGGCGCAGATCGTGAACCGCATCGAGAGCGCCGGCATCCCCCAGGTGATGGACGCGAGCGTGCTCTCCGATGGGCGGCCATATCTGGTGATGGAGCTCCTCGTCGGCGAGAGCCTGGCGAAGCGGCTCGAGCGGACGGGGCGCTTCGCGCTGGGCGAGGTGTGCCGGATCGTCCTCGAGATCCTCCGGGTGCTCGAGGCGGCGCATCGCCAGAGCGTGGTGCACCGCGATCTCAAGCCCGAGAACGTGTTCCTGACGACGGACGGCCGCGTCGTGGTGCTCGACTTCGGGATCGCCAAGCTCCTCGACGCGAACGGCGACGCGCGCCTCACCAGCACGGGGGCTTCGATCGGCACGCCGGCGTACATGGCGCCCGAGCAGATCATGGGCGGCGTCGTCGACGCGCGCACCGACGTGTACGCCGCGGGCGTCCTGCTCTACGAGGTCCTCACCGGGCGCCGGCCGTTTCTCGGCAGCGACTTCGAGGTGCTGTCGGCGCATTGTCAGCAGCGTCCCGCGCCACCGCGCGCGTGGTTCCCGGAGATCCCCGAGGAGCTGCAGTCGATCGTGTTGACCGCGCTGGCCAAGGCTCCCGAGCAGAGGTTTCAGCGCGCCGCGGCGATGGCCGCCGCGCTCGAGTTCGTGCTGCGGCAAGTCGAAGCGCGGCCATCGCGCTGACGGCGGCCGGGCCTCAGGGTTTGCCCGACGGGCAGTGGTGCGGCAGCGTCTGGAAGTTGCGCTCGATCTTCGCGACTCCATTTTCGCAATCGCGCAGGAGCGCGGGCTCGAGGTTCATTCGAAGGTACTTCTGCATCTCCCGGCGAACCTTCCCGACCTCGTCGCGCACGATGTCGCGGTTCGCAGGAGTGGTGCGGCCGGACGCGGGGATCGCACACCACATCCATTCCTCGAACCGTCGCAGGTACTGCTCGCACCGCAGCGGTAGCGCGGGCTCTGCGGCGCTGTTCGCCGTGTCGGCCGGCGGAGCCGTGACAGCCGCGTCTGCGGGCTTCGGCTTCGCCGCGACCGGGGCCGGCTTTGGTGGCTTGCTCGCACTGGAGGTCGACTTCGAGTCGATGGCCCGCGCGCATCCAGCCGTGCGCATGCCGTCGAGGGTCGCGACCCTGCCCTGCTCGCAGGAAGCACCCACTCGCGCGACGTTGTCGGCCGTCCACGGAATCGCGTCGTAGTTGCGCTTCAGCTCCGCGAGCGTGTCGCGTAACCGCTCGCGCATCTCCGGCGCCAACGCCGTGCACGACGCGTACTCTTCCATCGCCGCCACATAGGCCGTGCACGCAGCTGGCATCGCACCCGCCGTCACGCGGGGTGGCGGTGCCCGTCCAGGCGACGGTGCAGGTGCAGGTGCAGGCGACGGTGCCGGTGCCGGTGCCGGTGCCGGCGTAGGTGCCGGTCCCGGTCCCGGTGCCGGCGTAGGTGCGGGCACCGGTGCCGGCTCCAAGCTCGCCGGGGACACGCTCGCCGAGGTCGGCGTCGCGGGCTCGGACGACGGCGTCGTCGCGACCACGCCAGCGACGGCGATCGCAGCGACCAACACGCCGCCCGCGGCCAGCAGCGGCCACCTCGTGCGCCCCCGCGACGCGCCGACGTGGCTCGACGATGGTGCCGCCCCGCGCAGCGCGGCGCGCATCTCGCCGGCCGTCGCGAACCGCGTCTCGGGCGTCTTGGCCAGTGCCCGCGCGATCACGGCGTCGAGCGCCGGCGGGAACGAGGCGGGCAGGCGCGGCACGGGCTGGGTCACGTGGGCCTGCGCCACCGCGAACGGCGTCGACCCAACGAACGGGCGCGCGCCGGTGAGCAGCTCGAACAGGATCACACCGACGGCGTAGAGGTCGGCGCGTCCGTCGACGACACCGCCCCGGATCTGCTCGGGCGCCATGTACCCGGGGGTCCCGACCATGGCGCCCGTGCGCGTCACCGAGACCGCGTCGTCCAGCAGCTTCGCGATCCCGAAGTCGAGGACGCGGACGCGCCCCGAGGTCATGACGAACACGTTCGCCGGCTTGAGGTCGCGGTGGACCGTGTGCTTGGCGTGCGCCGCCGCCACGATGTCGAGGATGGCGTCGACGAGCTCGACCGCGCGTGTCGACGGCAGCCGCGTGCGCGCGAGCGTCGTCGCGAGCGACTCTCCCTCGAGCAGCTCCATGACGAGGAACGCGCGGCCGTTGTCCATCCGCCCGGCGTCGACGATGCGAACCACCCCATCGTGCTCGATCCGGTTCGCCGCGCGCGCCTCGACGCGGAACCGATCGAGGCCACCTGCGCCGGCCGCCGCGGTGGCGTGCAGCAGCTTGATGGCGACGCGCGCGCCGATGTCGGGATTGAGGCCGAGCACCACCTCCCCCATGCCGCCGGCGCCCAGGCGCGCGACGAGCGTGTAGTTCCCGGCGACCTGCCCGAGCACGTCGTCGGCCGCGCGCAGCGCCTGCCCGTCGAGCGGGCACGCACCCGGGCCCCCCGCACGCGCGCCGCACGCCGCGCAGTACCAGCTCGCGCTACGTGCCTGCATCCGCGGGATCCGTCACCCGTCCCATGAACAAGACCAACCCGAGCGAGCGATCGACGACGAAGAACAGGAAGGGATGATCGACGTCGACCACGAGCGGCGGCGGTGGCCGCCCCCCGACGGTGCGCGCCATCACGGCCGTCGCCGCCGCCGCCTCGGTGCCACGCTCGTCGACCTGCACGAAGGCCTGATGGTACACGGCGCCGAGCGAGAGCCGGTCGTCGGGGCGGGGCGGCTTCGCGATGCCGGTGAAGTCGGCGGCCACCGGATCGAAGGCGGCGCGGGCACCGAGCGCGCGAAGATCGGCGGTCAGCTCGATCGGCGCGCGGACGGTGAACCGCGGCAGCGCCAGCTCGACCTCGCGCGATGCGAGGGCGCCGAGCCACGACGTGAGCGTCCTCGCCGAGAGCGAACGCTCGACGGCGGCGAGGCCGTCCTTCCGCGCCGGCAGTGCGAGCACCATCGAGGTCGCATCACCAACGTGCGGCAGCTCGATGATCGTGACCCCACCGACCTTGGCGTGGCGCAGCGTCATCGTCCCGTGCATCGTCGGCACCGGCCGCGCGGTGCGTCCGTCGACGAAGAACGGCGCGTCCTTGGTCCGCGTGACCCAGAACCGGTTGGCCCACTCGCCGAGGAAGTAGATCGCGTTCACCGCGACGAGGCGCGCCGTCGCCGGCAGCGATCCCGGCGGCAGCAGCTGCGTGATCCGATCGCGCGTACGCTCGGCGACCCACGCGTTGATCCGCGCGCGCGCCGCCTCCGCATCCCCGAGGAGATCGATCGGCTCGAGCGGCGCGCCGAACGCACGCTCGGTCTGCGCGACGAACGCCGGCTCGAGTGGATACGTGCGCTCGCCGAACAGCCGGTTCGCGATCGCGAGCTCGCCGGGTCGATCGGCGCTCTGCAGCCCGGCGCTGATCCGCCCCCACGCCTCGCCGCTGCGCGTGGCGTCGTCGCGCACGTGCAACACGCGCTCGAGCTGCGCCGCGGTCGCGCCACGCGCACCACCGGCGACCATCGTCAGCGCGAGCGAGATGCTCACCGGCGACAGCGCGAGGTTGCCCCGCGCCGCGGGACGCTTGGCCCACAGGTCGAAGCCGAGCTGGTTGCTCGCATCGACGAGGTGGGCGACCTCGCGCCGTGAGGGCAGCGGCGCGACCGCGGCGGCCGGGGTCGCGGCATCGGCGGGCGGCTGCGCATCCTCGGACGGCGCCTGTTCATCGGCGACCACCGCGGCTGCATCGTGAGCCTGCGAGGGCGCGTTCGACACCGGCACCGGCTCTCGTCGTTGGCTCTCGCAAGCGGCGACGGCAAGCGCGCACGCGATGGTGGTCGTGGTGATCGCGGATGCAGAGGCGCGCACGAAGAACCTAGACGATACGCGACCCGGTGAATTCATGCGCGCGTTCCAACGTGTCCCTCGAACGAGCTCGATGGACGCTTGTGCACGTGATGCACATCGCGCGCAAAACGCGCGCTTCGTTGACTGGGATCGGCGTTGGCGAGACAACGAAGGCCGCCCTGCACCGGCGGACGAGGGATGAGCGACTCCACCACCAAGAGCACGCGCCGGGTCTCGAGCGATCCGAGCGGCGAGCGCTGGCTCGTCGTGAGCTCGGCGGCGGGCCTCGCGACCATGCGCCTGCCGCCCAGGCCCGAGATCGTCATCGGGCGCGCCCCGGACTGCGACGTCGTGGTCGACGATCCCTCGGTCTCACGGCGTCATGCGAGCCTCGATGCGTCCGGTTCGGTGCGAGACCTGGGGAGCCGCAATGGAACGACGGTGGCGGGCAAGCGCCTCGCGCGAGGCGAGTCAGCGCCACTCGGCGTGGGTGGTGTCGCCGAGATCGGAAGTGCCACCATCGTCCTCGTGGCGTCGCGGCCCGTACGGTCCGGACGTACCGCGGCGCCGCTCGAGGAGGCGATCGCGCACGACCCGACGATGCGGCACCTGTACGGTCTGCTCGAGCTCGTCGGGCCAAGCGATCTACCGGTCCTGATCCTCGGGGAGACGGGCGCCGGCAAGGAGGTCTTCGCGGAGGCGATCCACCGCCGCTCGCGGCGCGCGCAGGCCACGTTCCTGCGCATCAACTGCGCCGGGCTGACCGGCTCGCTGCTGGAGTCCGAGCTGTTCGGCTACGAGCGCGGCGCCTTCACCGGCGCCGTCGCGGCCAGGCCCGGTCTCTTCGAGGCGGCGCACGGCGGAACGATGTTCCTCGACGAAGTCGGCGAGCTGCCGCAGGACACGCAAGCCAAGCTCCTGCGCGTGCTCGACTCCGGCGAGGTGTACCGGCTCGGGAGCCACACGCCGCGACGCATCGACGTCCGCTACGTCGCCGCGACGAACCGCGACCTCGAGGAAGCCGTCGACGCGGGGACGTTTCGCCAGGACCTGTTCTTTCGACTGAACGGGTTCGCGCTGACGCTCCCACCGCTGCGGCGCCGCCTGGCCGATATCGTCCCGCTCGCGGAGCTCTTCCTGGAGCGCTGCGCCGCTCGCGCGGGCGTGCCCGCACCGCGCCTTCACGACGAGGCCGCCCGCGCGCTGGTCGCCCATCCGTTCCCTGGAAACGTCCGCGAGCTCAAGCACATGATCGATCGGGCGTTCGTGCTCGCGCGCGGCGGTGCCGAGCTGACGCCCGAGCACCTGTCGATCTCGGACGTGGTGCGTCCACGATCGCGCGCGCTCGACATCGATCGCGACGCCATCGCCGCGGCGCTTCGCAGGACGAACGGAAACCAGCGCCGTGCGGCGGAGCTGCTCGGCATCGCGCGCCGGACGTTGATCAACCGGATGGAGGAGTTCGGAATGGATCGGCCGCGCAAGAAGTCCGGGCCGCCGAAGGCCTGACGCGAGTCGCGGTGCCCCGGTCAGCTGCGCAGCAGCACGACCATGATCATGATCAGGCCGACGCCGAACGTGGCCCACAGAATGACCGTCAGCGCGACCGTGCTCAGGGAGGGTTCCGTACGCAGTTTCTGCATGGCCTCGCCATGAGCAGCTGGCGTGCCGATGCTCGGGCGATGAATGCGCGCAAGGGCTGCGAGCCCAGGATGGGGTCGGCGCAACTTCTGCGCGCGTAACGCCACCCACGGCCCCCCACCCGCGGCACGCACGTTGCCTCCGCCCCCAGGCGATGTCGCAAGAGACCATTCGCTACGACGACGCGATCGTCCGCAAGTTCGTCACCGCGACGATCGTGTGGGGCGCGGTCGGCATGCTCGTCGGGTTGTGGTGCGCCCTGCAGCTCGCACTGCCGAGCCTCAACGTCGGGCCGTACTTCACGTTCGGGCGACTGCGTCCACTGCACACGAACGCGGTGGTCTTCGCATTCGCGGGCAACGGCATCTTCGCTGCGGTCTACTACTCGTCGCAGCGCCTGCTCAAGGCAGCGCCCCTGCCGCTACTGTCGAAGATCCACTTCTGGGGCTGGCAGGCGATCATCCTCGCTGCCGCGATCACGCTGCCGCTCGGGTTCACGCAGAGCAAGGAGTACGCGGAGCTCGAGTGGCCGGTCGATCTCGCGATCACGGTGGTGTGGATCGCGTTCGCCGTGAACTTCTTCGCGATGGTGCGCAACCGCCGCGAGCGACACCTGTACGTCGCGCTGTGGTTCTACATCGCGTCGATCATCACGATCGCGGTGCTCCACATCTTCAACAACCTCGTCGTCCCGGCGGGGCTGTTCAAGAGCTACTCGCTGTACGCCGGCGTGCAGGACGCGTTCATGCAGTGGTGGTACGGGCACAACGCGGTCGCCTTCGTGCTGACCACGCCGTTCCTCGGCCTCATGTACTACTTCCTGCCGAAGGCGGCGGAGCGCCCGGTGTTCAGCTACCGGCTGTCGATCCTGCACTTCTGGTCGCTGGTGTTCATCTACATCTGGGCGGGCCCGCACCACCTGCACTACACGGCGCTGCCCGAGTGGGCGTCGACGCTCGGGATGATCTTCAGCGTGATGCTGTGGATGCCGTCGTGGGGCGGCATGATCAACGGCCTGCTCACGCTGCGCGGCGCCTGGAACAAGGTCGCCGAGGATCCGGTGCTCAAGTTCTTCGTCGTGGGCATCACGTTCTACGGGATGGCGACGTTCGAGGGGCCGATGCTGTCGGTGAAGAGCGTCAACGCGCTCTCGCACTACACCGACTGGAACATCGCGCACGTCCATGCCGGCGCGCTCGGCTGGGTCGGCTTCATGGTGTTCGGGATGGTGTACTGGCTGGTCCCGCGCCTGTATCAGACGAAGCTGTACTCGAAGAAGCTCGCGACGACGCACTTCTGGGTCGCGACGGTCGGCATCGCGCTCTACGTGATCTCGATGTGGGCGGCCGGCATCACGCAGGGCCTGATGTGGCGCGCGTTCGACGAGACCGGCCGCCTGCAGTACCCGGACTTCCTCGAGACCGTGACGCGCCTGATCCCGATGTACTGGCTGCGCGCGCTCGGCGGCGCGCTTTACATCACGGGCCTCGCGATCGGCGCGTACAACATCTACCGCACCTGGCGCGCGCGCCCGGCGGCGTACGCGGAGGTCGAGGTGGCGGTGCCGCCGATGGTGCGCGCGACCAAGCTCGCGGCGAAGCGCGCGAAGGGCGAGCACTGGCACCGCAAGTGGGAGGGCCTGCCGGCGCTGTTCTCCGTGCTGACGGCGGCCGCGGTCATCGTGGCCTCGCTGTTCGAGATCCTGCCGACGTTCCTGATCGGCGGCAACGTGCCGTCGATCTCGTCGGTGAAGCCGTACACGCCGCTCGAGCTCTACGGCCGCGACATCTACATCAGCGAGGGCTGCGTCAACTGCCACTCGCAGATGGTGCGGCCGTTCCTCGACGAGACGGTGCGCTACGGCATGAACGGCCAGCCCGCACCGTACTCGCAGCCCGGTGAGTTCATCTACGACCGCCCGTTCCTGTGGGGCAGCAAGCGCACGGGGCCGGACCTCGCGCGCGAGGGCGGCAGGCGCGACGAGCTGTGGCACCTGCGCCACCTCGAGGATCCGCGCTCGACGTCACCAGGCTCGGTGATGCCCAGCTATCCGCACATGCTCGCCGACGACATCGCGTGGGACGACATCCAGTCGCGCGTCGACGCGATGGCGATGCTCGGTGTGCCGTACGGTCCCGCGCTGAACCACGCACCGGAGATGGCGCGCGAGCAGGCGGCGGCGCTCGCCGCGAAGCTCGAGGCCGCGGGCGGTCCGAAGGGCATGGCGAACAAGGACGTGATCGCGCTGATCGCGTACCTGCAGCGCCTCGGGGTGGACATCCGCAACTCGCAAGGAGGTACCCAGTGACTCGCCTTTCCGAGGTGGTGTCGGCGCTCTCGCCGACGCACTACGCCCAGCTCGCGCTGCTCTTGTTCGTCGGCGTGTTCGTCGCCGTCGCGATCCGACATGGCGGCAAGCGCCGCGCCGCCGAGCACGCGGCGTGTGCGCAGCTGCCGCTCGCCGACGATGACGGAGCGAAGCGATGAGCGCGGCGACCGAGCCCACCGCAGCTCCCCACGTCCCCGACGAGGCGGCGACCGCCGAAGACGACACGCCGCTGGTCGAGCACTCCTACGACGGCATCCGCGAGTACGACAACCCGCTGCCCGGTTGGTGGGCCGCGGTGTTCTGGTTCACCATCGTGTTCGCCGCCGGGTACTGGGTCTACTACCACGTCGCGGATCGCGGCAGCTCGAAGGAGGCCGACTACCGCAGCGCGCTCGCCGACTACGAGAGCAAGCGCGAGCTGCGCGACGCGAAGGATGCGGCCAACATCTCCGAGGAGGCGCTCGCACGAGGTGCGCGGGATCCCAAGGTCCTCGAGCGCGGCGCCGCGGTGTTCGCGAGCCGGTGCGCGAGCTGCCACGCCGACAAGGGCCAGGGCCTGATCGGCCCGAACCTGACCGACCTGTATCAGCTGCACGGTGATACGCGCATGGACGTCTACAAGACCGTGAGCCGCGGCGTGCCGGGCACGGCGATGCTCGCGTGGAGCGAGCAGCTGCCCGCGCCCGACGTCGCGGCGGTCGCGATGTTCGTCAGCACGCTCCGCGGACAACAGGTCGCGGGCAAGGAAGCCCAGGGCGCGCCCGTCCCGCCCTTCGAGCCGTGACCATGCAGCCCCTCCCCGACAAGGTCCTCTCGACGCTCAACGCGGATGGCACGCGCCACCGCCTGCGTCCGCGGCTCGCGCGCGGCAGGTTCTTGAACCGGCGCCGCGCCGTCGGCTACGCGCTGATCGCGCTGTTCGTGCTGCTGCCGCGGATCCGGATCGGTGGACGCCCTGCGCTGCTGATCGATCTCGAGGCGCGCGAGCTGTCGGCGTTCGGCGCGGTGTTCCGGCCGAGCGATGGCTTCGTGCTCGCGCTGCTCGGCATCGCGATCGCGGTCGCCGTGTTCCTCGTGACCGCGCTGTGGGGACGCGTGTGGTGCGGCTGGGGGTGCCCGCAGACGGTGTACCTGGAGCTGTTCTTCCGGCCGATCGAGCGCTGGCTCGAGGGGACCCACGGCAAGCGCGCGACGCCGACGCGCACGTTCGTGAAGTGGGCGCTGTACACCGCGCTCGCGTTCGCGCTCGCGAACGTGTTCCTCGCCTACTTCGTGGGCACCGATCGCCTCGAACACTGGGTGTTCGGCTCCCCGCTCGATCACCCAGTCGGCTTCGGCATCGTCGTCGGCGTGGCCGGGCTGATCCTGTTCGACTTCGGATGGTTCCGCGAGCAGATGTGCATCGTCGCGTGCCCGTACGGCCGCCTGCAGTCGGTGCTGCTCGATCGGCAGTCGAGCATCATCGGCTACGACGGCAACCGAGGCGAGCCCCGCGCCAAGCCCAAGAAGCACCTGCCGGTGGTCGAGGACCGCGGCGACTGCGTCGACTGCGGCGCGTGCGTCGCGGTGTGCCCGACGGGGATCGACATCCGCGACGGCCTGCAGATGGAGTGCATCGGGTGCGCGCAGTGCATCGACGCGTGCGACACGGTGATGGACGGACTCGATCTGAAGCGCGGCCTGATCCGCTACACGTCGCAGGCCGAGCTCGCGGGCGATCCGCCCAAGCGGTGGCGCGCGCGGACGATCGCGTATCCGGCGATCCTCGTGCTCGCGGTCGGCGCCCTCGCGTGGGGCATCGGCGGCCGTGAGGGCACGGAGGTGTGGATCGCGCGCACCTCGGGGCCGAGCTTCGTCGAGCTGCCGGATGGCAAGATCTCGGCGCAGGCGCGGATCAAGCTCGAGAACGGCGACGACGCGCTCCACCGCTATCACTTCTCGCTCGTCAACGCGCCCGACGCGACGCTGCGCTCGCAAGCGATGGTCGAGCTCGGCGCGCGCAAGTCGATCGAGCTGCCCGTGTTCATCGACGTGCCGCGGACGTCGTTCGCCGGCGGCAAGCGGCGCGTGCACCTGCGGATCGACGACAGCGCGGGGTTCGAGCGCGTCGTCGAGCTCGTCCTGATCGGACCGGAAGGAGCCGCGCGATGAAGCCCGGCACGAAGTGGTTGATCGCGATCGTCGGTCTCCTGGCCATCAACATGATCGCGGCGATCATCCTGATCATCGTCGCCAACGGTGACGATCGCTCGACGGTGCTGCCGGCGTATCACCTCGAGGCAAAGTGACGGCCGCGCTGCTCGCGGGCGTGTTCGCGGCCAGCGTCGTCGGCAGCGTGCACTGCCTCGCGATGTGCGGGCCGCTGACCGCGCTGCACGGCGGACCGCGCTCGCTGCGGCTCGCGTTCACCCACTCGCTCGGCCGGCTCGCGACCTACGTCG
>DATLHR010000325.1:0-5673 GCA_035539815.1 Kofleriaceae bacterium | reverse complement strand
CGCGTTGATGATCACGCGCACGCGCACGCCGCGCTCGGCGGCCTTCGCGAGCTCCTTCACGAGATCGTCGAACACGAGGTGATGCATCAGCACGTCGATCGACTTCTGCGCGCGCCCGATCTCCTCCTTGATCATCGCGATCGGTGCGCTGCTCGGCGAGAACTTCACCTCCGCGTTCGAGCACGCGCCGGCCGCGCCCGGGTTCGCGTCCCAGATCGCCTTGAAGTGGCAGGAGAACCCGCTGAGGATCGGGTCCGCCTCGACCGAGCTGATGACGATCGTGCTCTCCTCGTTGATCGACGTGCCGGTCGACGACCAGTTGTTGCTGCCGGTCGCGAGCGTGAGCCCGTCGACGAGCATGAACTTCGCGTGCTGCAGCCCTGCGGGCTCGCCACTGCCGGCGACGAACTTGACGTCGATGCCACCGGCGCGCAGCCGCGTCGCCGCCGTATCGCCCATCTCCTGGCCCTTGTCCATCGCGAGGCGCACGGTGACGCCGCGGCTGTTCGCGCGCAGCAGCGCGTCCTCGATCGTGCGCACGCTGAACGTGTAGTTCGCGATGTCGATCGACTCGGTGGCGCCGTCGATCAGCGAGACCAGCTTCTGCGTCACCGGCGACCGCGCGCTCAGCACGGCCTTGTCGTCCGCGGTGCAGACGTCGCAGAACGGCGCGGTCATCACGACATCGATCGCCCGCTCGTCGCCAAAGCCGTCGCCTTTGCCGTCGGTCCACGGGTCGTCGCCGACCTCGTCCGTGGCACCGCAGGCGGCGGCGAACACGGCGAACAGCAAGGGGAGATGGCGCATCCACCCCGGTCGTGCACGGCCCGTGCCCCAACTTCGCCCACTCGGTGCCCACTCGATCACGCACTTAGCGCCGGTGGCTACTCGCGTAGCCGGCGTCCGCGGCTCACCAGAAGTCGGCGCCGATGCCCGCCTGGAGGATGAGCGGGTTGATCCACATGCTCATCTTCGCGGTGCCGACCTCGGCGGTCTCGAACAGCGGCAGCTCCGGGGTCTTGACCACGATGTGGTTGACCTCGGCGCGCGCGAGCATGAACGCGATGAACTTCACGTCGAGGCGCGCGTAGATCCGGTTGGTGATCCGCGCCTCGACGCCGCCCTGCAGCACGAGACCGGGCGCGGGCGAGATGTGCATGTCGGGCTCGCGCACCTCGGTGAGGATCGGGTTCGTCACCTTCGGCGACGTCGTGAGCATCACCGCGACGCCCGCGCCGGCGTACGGGCGCACGGGGCCGCGCGGCACGAGGTCGTAGACCGCGGTGATCAGCGGCGGGATGGCCTTCGCTTCGCCCAGCTCGGGGCCGAGCGGCTTGACGCCCGTCGGGATGCCGAGCGCCATCGGCGCGAGCGACTCGGTCGCGATCGTTCCGGTCGCGTGGAACTTCACGGTGAACGGCAGCGCGAGGATCGTCTCGAGCGAGAGCCTGCCGTTCAGGTAGGGCAGGCGATAGCCGATGATCAGCGCCGGCATCGTCGCCGAATCGACCGTCGCGCCGGAGCCCGCGATCGGGCCGTTCTCGACGGCGAGGCTCGCCGCCCCGTCGATGTCGGCGAGCTCCATCTCGCGCGACGACTCGAGCGGCGCCATGTGGAGCACGCCCGCGCGCAGATACAGCCGGCGCGGCTTCGCGGGTTTCTCGTCGGCGACGGCGAGCGCCGGCGCGAGGACGAGCAGGGCGAGCAGGACGCGGTTCACGGTGCACCTCCTCGCACGAACGGGGATGCGAGCTGGAGCCGCATCTCGCCGCGCGGCAGCACGAGCTCGACGCTGCCGCCGATGCCGAGCGGTGCATCGATGTTGACCGTGATCGGCACGTCGGCGGTGTTCGAGAGGCTGATCACGAGGCGACCATCGGGGAGAAACGTCAATGGACCTTCCAGCACCATGGTCACCGCCTTGCTGTGGAGGTCGTGGTCCGCGCCGAGCGGCAGGCTCATGTCCGGTGCGTCCATGTAGAGCTCGAGCGCCGAGATCAGCGTCGGCACGCCGGCCTTGTCGATGATGAAGCCGCGCACCGGCCCGGCGCTCGGCTGGCGCAAGCGCATGACCGAGATCCCCGTGTCGGCGGTGACCGTCGCGAGCCCGAGGATCGTGGTGTCCATCGAGATCGTCGTCGCGTACATCGCGAGCGGCGCGACCTCGAGCGGCACGCACACCGGCGCACGCGTGCCGTCGGGCAGCGCGCAGTCGTTCTCGAGCTCGCCGAGCGACACCGGCATCACGCCCTGCAGGTACATGCAGTTCTCGGTCTCCGGCGTCGAGAGCACGCAATCGGGGCCGTTGAGCTCGGGATCGCTGACGTCGCCCGTCGAGCCCGCGATCCGCAGCGCGGCGCGGTTCTCGTCGCGCTCCATCTCGCCGCCGTCGTCGGTGCCCGAGCCGTTGATGTCGGAGAACGGCGCGGCGGTGGCGCGGACGAACAGGCCCGGGTTCGCCGGTCCGCCGGTGAACGGGATCACGAGGCTGGGACCGCCACCCTCGCCGTCGCCCGCACCCGCGAGCGGATCGAAGCTCACCGGCACGTTGTTCGTGCCGCACAGCTCGCCGGCATCGCACGTGTCATTGCCGCCGGAGACCAGCGTCAGCTTGTAGCTCTTGCCGTCCTCCCAGGGTCGGTCGGGCACGAAGCCGAGGCCGCGCTCGCGCACGAGCAGCGAGCCGGGGACGGCCGCGATGCACGCGCCGCCCGCATCGACCTCCTCGACGCGCACGCTGCCCTGGTTGCACGCGAAGCCGAGCGCGACCGTGCTGCGGCGCAGCGGGGACGTGAACCCGACGTCGATCGCCTCGTTCGCGGGGAGCGTGAACGGCGCGTAGGCGTCGTCGCTATCCGCGCCGCCCGCGCAGTGACCGTTGTCGAGCGCGCACGGCGCGCCGGGATACGCGGCGACCAGCGCCGGCGGCACCCCGGTGCTCGCGAGCGGCGGGGTCGTGAACCCGAACGTCGTCGGCGCGAGCTTGTTCCCGGCGAGGTCCGCGACGTCGTCGAGCGCGACGGTGTAGAGCGCGCCGTTGGCGAGCGGTGCGAGCGGGCGCACCACCACCGCCGAGCCGTGGCTCTCGACCGCCGTCGCGATCATCGTGTTCGCCGTGTTGGTCATCTTCACGCCGCCGGCACGCAGGCGATCGAGATCGACCGGCTCGTCGAACACGAGCGTGATGCCTGCGTCGGGCGCGTGTTCGCTCGTCGCGGCCGGCGGGGACGTCGAGACCAGCGAGGGCGCCTGGGTGTCGGCGGAGATCGACGCCGAGGGATCCGTGATCAGCTCGAGCACGAGGTTG
The DNA here is from genome assembly GCA_035539815.1 of Kofleriaceae bacterium. Taxonomy (GTDB): domain Bacteria; phylum Myxococcota_A; class Polyangia; order Haliangiales; family Haliangiaceae; genus JABFXX01. The sequence goes on along the minus strand of DATLHR010000325.1, from coordinate 2,366 downwards.
CTCGGCGCGGTGGCGATGCCGAGCAGCGCGAAGTCGAGGGAGGCGACGGTCTCGATCGCGAGCACGCCGTCGGTCGCGAGCGCGGTGCCGGTCGCCTGCACGCCGAGCACGGTCTGCGCGACCACCGCGTTGCCCGTCACATCCTTCGCGTAGACGGCGACGTCGAGGTAGAGATCGACATACAGCGGCGAGCGCGCGTTCTCCGGGACCTGGCTGGCGGGTTGATAACGGTTGCGATACAGCCGTCCCCCGGCGTCGGTGAGCAGCTCGATCTCGATGTCGCCCGTCGACAGACCCGCGGGGATCTGGCCGCCGAGCTTGAGATCGAGCCCCTTCGCATGCAGCCGCTGCCCGCGCGGGATGCGAAACGCGATCGGCCCGCCGAACGCCTTGGGATCGCCGAGCTCCGCGCGCACGGTGCTGGCCAGGAAGTCCGCGGTCTCGCGGCCGATCAGCGGCTTGTCGATCACGATCGCGTTCGGCGTGGTCCCCGAGCGCGAGCGCTCCGGCCCCGGATCACCGGCGAGCCGCGTGCGCAGCACCTGCGGGATCATGCCGGTGCCGAGGCTGTTCTCGGGGGTCAGCACGACCGTGGTCGGCGCGAGCGGCTGGCCGGTGAGATCGAGGAGCTGACCTCCGAGTCGGAGCTGATACGTGGCGCCCGCGCGGAGGTCCTGCGTGGGATCGATCGCGACGTGGATGCCGCTCGCGATCACCGTCGCCGGCACCAGCGAGCTCGTCTGCATGTCGACGAGCTCGATCGCGTTCGCACCCGCGACGACCGTGCGCGCGTCGAGCGGCTCCGAGAACACGAGCCGGATCGTGCTCGTCTCGAACAGCGGGCGAAACGCGGCCGGCGCATCGGGCGTGCCGCCGTTGACCGCGATCAGCGAGGGCGACGCCGCGCGCAGGCGCGACGAGCGCGTCGTGAAGCTGAACAGCGGTCCTGACGCGGGGAGGTTGCGCGCGCTCGCGCTCAGCGCTTGCCGCGCGTACACCGCGTACGCCGTGCCCGGCTCGAGCGTGGGCGCATCGAACGCGACGCTGTAGCCGTCGGAGCTGACCTCGGCCGTCGCGTCCACCGCACCGTCCGGCCCGACGAGGCAGAGCGCACCGGACACGCTATCCCCGGTGCCGGTGCACGGCCCGAGCGCGCTCGCGTTGACCCGATCCGAGAACGTGACGACGACGCGGGACCCGAGCGGGACATCGAGCTGGCCGTCGATCGGGAACGTGAAGATCACGCCGTGGTCCGCGGTCGCCAGCGGCTCGATCGGATCGCCGCACGCCGCCACCACCACCAACGCCGCGAACAAGGCACGAGACCAGGGCACGGCGTCCACAGTATCAAGCGACGCCGCAGCGCGCGCGGTTGTCTGCCCCGACGCAACGCGCCAGGCGCACGTGATTTTCGCGTCTTGTGCACGCGCGTGCGCTGCAGATCACTGCTGCGGATCTCGCAGCGTTCCTGCGGACCTCGCAGCGCAGCGGCGGCGATCTGCGCGAGACGACTTGCGCTGCATCGTGGCGTATCCCGTGCACGGGCGGCGGCACCAAGGACTCGCCATGACCATCTCCACCCGCGCCCTCGCAAGCACCCTCGCCGCGCCGCCGGGATCGCGATCACCGGCGCGGCGTATCTGGTCTACACGATGATCAAGGAGCCGAAAGGCACCCCGCAGCCCCCGTCGGAGACCTCGCGCCGCTACACGGAGACCGAGTACGTCGAGGCCACCGGCTGCGGCCTCGTCCCGGCTGGCTGAGCTCAGTGCACGAGGAACCACCGCGCTCCGCTCACCTCGAGGTGGAAGTGATTGCGGTGGGGGCGGTTGAAGTTCGGTGTCAGCACGATGTTGAAGAGGTGCGCGTCGACCGCGTCGCACAAGATCGCGCGCAGCTCGCGCGACTCGGCGGTTCGCTTGCGCGGGCCCGCGCCGTCGCCGCACGTCTTGGCGCCGATGCGGCCGGAGAAGTGATCCTCGACATCGAGCACACGGCCCGCGCGCGTGACGAGCCGGCCGACGTCGATCGCGAGCGCGCCCGCGTGCTGTGACGCGAGCTTGTCGTCGGGCCACCGCTTCGACGGTGCACGGTACATCGAGTAGTGGATGACCTCGGTGATGTCATGCTCCGCGAGCTGCGCCGCGAAGTCATCGAGCGCGAGCACGAGCCGGCAGTCCGCGATCTCCCACGGCGTGGTCGCGCGCGCCTCGGCGCCGAGCTGCGTGCGGAAGGTGATGCCGTGCAGCGGCGCGAGCAGGCGCACCGGGGCGAGCACGCCCCGCGCCTCCTCGCGCTGGAACTCGATCCCGCGCGCCGCGAGCTCGGCCTCGCAGGCGTCCTGCGCGAGCTGGCCGTAGCGATAG
>DATLHR010000324.1:0-6201 GCA_035539815.1 Kofleriaceae bacterium | reverse complement strand
TCATCGATCAGGCGATCGAGCTCGCGTCCGTGGCCATCGGCCCCGCGTGGCGCTCGACGCCGCCCGCCGCGCCCGCGAAGGTGGAGGTCCTCGATCCGGTGCTCGCGGGCGTCGCGCTCGTCGACGTCGCGGCCACCACCGTGCGCGACCTCCGCCGCCCCGCGGGCACCACCGTCGCCACCACGCTCGAGCTCGTACGCGAGCAGGTCACGGTGCAGGCCCACACCGGGTTCTCGACGAGGTGGACCGCCAGCACCGCGCGCGCATCGCTCCTCGTCGCCACGCGCGAGCACAGCTTCGAGCTCACGCGCGAGGCGCGCCGGCTCTCCGATCTCGAGCTCGAAGCGACGATCGCCGCCGCGGCCTCGGACCTCCAGCAGCTCGCGGCCGCCACGCCCGCCAGGCCGGGCCGCTACAGCGTCGTCCTGCGCGGCGATGCGTTCTTGCACCACGGCGGCGTCGGCCTCTGGTCCGTGTTCGCCGATCGCGCGACCGCCGACATCGAGCGCGCGGGCCTCCTTCGCTACCGCCTCGGCGCGCCCGTCGCGCCCGGCGCCGACCAGCTCGCCGAGCCGCTCACCATCACGAGCGACGGCACCCTCGACTTCGCGACGCGCTCGGCCCCCGTCGGCAGCGATGGCGATGCGGTACGCCGCTTCGCGCTCGTCGAGCGCGGCATCGCCAGCGGCCTCGGCATGTCGATGCGCGAGGCCGCGCGCCGCCACCTCGATCCCAACGGCGGTGTCCGCAACCTCGTCGTCGCCGCCGGCACCTGGGACGAGCGCCTCCCGCCCGCGGCGGCGCGCACGCTCGATATCCGCCGCCTCCGCTCGCTCGCGATCGATCCCACCACCGGCGACGCGAGCCTCGAGCTCGCCCTCGGGCTCGACGGCTCCGCCCCTGTCACCGGCGGCACGATCCGCCTCGATCTCATCTCCGCGCTCGCGCGCGCTCGCCGCAGCGCCACCCCGCTTCGCCGCGGCCCTTACCTCGGCCCCGCCGCGCTCCTCCTCGACGACGTCGAGCTCGTCGTCTGACCCTGCTCAGGGCGCGAACACCGCCTTCGACGTGCGCCGCGCGTTGAGCCTCGCGAGCTCCTCCTCCGTGAACGCGTCCGCGCCGCGCAGCTTGGTCCGCACCCACCGCACGAGCATTGCCCTCGCCTGCTCCGTCGCTTCCTTCACATCCTCGTCGCCCTGCTCCTCGCACTCGTCCCACAGCTCGAATACGGCGCGCTTCCTCGCATCGACCTCCGCGCTCGTCGCCCACACGCGCTCGAGGTTGCGCTGCATCAACCCCACCGATTGCCCCAGCCGCTCGCGCCGGTCCACCTTCGCGATCTCCGCTCGCTGGTCGCGCGTGCGATCCAGGAACGCGAGCTTCGCGCTCGCGTACGGATCCATCCCGTAGCGCCGCATCAACCAGTCCGTCGTATCGAACCGCCCGCTCAGCCCCTCGACGCGCAGGTTCGACTTGTCGTCGAACCGCACCTTGCCATCGCGGCCGACGTGCGCCGTGAACGTGTCCTTGTTCGTGCGATACGTCCCGTCCCTCTGTGCGACGAGCTCCACCTGCTTGCGCTGTGTGCGCAAGGCCTGAAGCAGCTCGCGCGCTCCTCTCACCGCGTCCGGACTCGCGTTCGCGACCCAGCGCGCATCGCGCAGCTGCGCCTCCACCGTGGAGATCTCGTAGTCGATCCTCGCGCCGGGAAGATCCGGCACCACCACCTCCATGTGCCCCTGCGCGATCACCGCGCCCGCCAGCTTCGATGCCAACGACTCCGGCTCGGGACCGGAGCGCATCTTGAACGTGCCCTTCGGCGTGCTCGGTCCCGCCGGCGCACTCGGTCCCGCCGGCGCACTCGGTCCCGCGGACTCGCCCGGCGTCGCCGGCCGCTCGCCCCGCGTCGAGCTCCGCACGCGCGGTGTGCTCGCCGTGCGCGTGGTGCCGATCGCTGCGGCCGTCGGGAAATCTGCCGGATCGACCAACGCGATCTCGACGGGCACGGGCTCTTCGACCACCACCGTCGAGGCGTCCTCCTGCGTGCCCCGCTCCGTCGCGACCGACACGCGCGCGCGTTCTTCCTCCTCCGCCGGCGCGAACAAGGCCACCACCGCGGCGTGGATCGCCACGGACAGCAGCAGCGTTGCGAGCTTCGCGTCCAACCCCGTCCGGACTCACGCGGTCCGCGTAGGGTTGCCCGACGACGAACAACGTCAGACTGCAGCGCTACATTTCAGCGATGCGCTCGTCGAAATACGATGCGGCCGCGCTAACTCGGATCGTAGCGACCTCGTATTCGCTGGCGGAGACAATCCGTAGGCTCGGCTTGAAGCTCAGTGGCGGCAACTATCGCCAGATCGCGGCTCGCATCCGCCTCGCGAACCTCGACACCTCGCACTTCGGAACGAGGTCGACCTCCGCAAGGATCGCGGCGCTCGACCGCACCACGCTCGTGTCCCTCTCTCAAGAAGCGTCATCGGTAGCTCAGGTCCTCGTGAAGCTCGGCTTGCAACCTGATGGGCGGCCTCATCGCGAGCTCGTGGCAAGGTTGCGCGATCTCGCAATCGATACGAGTCACTTCCGAGGCCAGGCCTGGGCACGCGGACAGTGCTGGACAACTCATCCGGCACTTGCAAAGGCACGAGCCCGGCTGGCACGCAGCGACGCCGACGTGTTCGTCGAGAACTCACCGGAGGTCATCAGCCGTCGATTGCTGCGGCGCTTGATCGCGCTGGGTTGGCCGTACCGCTGCCACATCTGCGGCATCGCCGAGTGGCAGAACCAGCAGCTTGTACTCCACGTCGATCACATCAACGGCGTACACAACGACAACCGGTTCAGCAACCTTCGGTTCCTTTGCAGCTTATGCCGGGCCCGGCATAACGAGCATTATGCCGGGTGCGTGATTATGCCGGGTACGGGTGCGTGCTCGACGGTGATGCAGTCGCTGGACCCGGCATAATCCGGGTGTCGGATCCTGGTCTCCACCAGCGAGAGCTGAGGAGGAGACGGCATGAAGAAGTCCGAGTGTGTTCGCGTGTCTGGTCCTTTGGCGAGGTACGTCGCCGGGTTCGCGGCGAAGTTGACCGAGCAGGGCTATACAGACTTGTCGCGGCGCAATCAGCTGCAGCTCGTTGCGCATTTCAGTCGTTGGCTCGAAGCCAAGCGGATCGCGGTGTCCACGCTGACTCGGCGCGCGGTGGATCAGTACCTTCGCGTTCGGCGTCGGACGCGGACGTGTTGGCGTTCCATGCGTGGCCTGACACCGCTGCTGACGTTTCTTGGTCACGCAGCCATTGTCGAAGCCGATCGGCCCCATGACTCCGAGGTGGTTGCGAGGTATCGTGCGTCGCTCGTCGAGCGGGGCCTGTGCTCGACGGTGCAACACGCATATTTGAAAGTTGCGCGAGCGTTCCTCGACGAGTGCAGTCCAGCGAAGCTCACTCCTGCGGATGTCGCGCGCTTCGTGCGTCGGGCGCGGCCGTGTGACGCGGGGCTCTTGAGCGCGCTCAGGGCGGTGCTCCGATTTCTTCTTCTCGCTGGCGGGACGTCGCAGCAACTGGTCTTCGCCGTCCCATCGATGCCGACGTGGAAGCAGACGTCCCTGCCGCGTGCGCTCGAGCCAGCGCAGGCGCGCGCTGTCCTGTCGAGCTGCGATCGACGCACCGTCGGAGGCCGGCGTGACTATCTCGTTGTGTTGTTGATGCTGCGACTCGGCCTTCGCGCCTGCGAGGTGGCCGCGCTGAGTCTCGACGACATTCACTGGGTCGAGGGCGAGATCGAGATCCGCGGCAAGGGGACGGTTGGTCGGCTCCCACTACCGACCGATGTCGGTCACGCGATCGTTGGCTATCTGAGGCACAGCCGACCGGCTACCGCATTGCGGGCGCTGTTCCTGACGAGCCGCGCGCCGATCCGTGCGATCAGCTCGCCGTCGATCGTCGCGCTCGCGGGCCGCATCCTTCGACGTGCTGGCGTCAGCGGCGGCGGCCATCGGCTGCGCCACACCGCGGCGACCTCGATGCTGCGTCGCGGTGCTTCACTCACCGAGATCGCACAGGTCCTGCGTCACCGGCACCTCGCGACGACGGCGATCTACGCGAAGGTGGATCGAGACGCGCTGCGTGACCTCGGACAGCGCTGGCCCGTGACCTCGCGCGATCGCAAGACGCCCCGCTCCATCGCACGCACGTGGCCAGGCGGTGCCGCGTGAAGACGCTGCGTCGCGCGCTGGCTGATTACCTCAAGGTTCGACGCTCGCTCGGCTTCAAGCTCAAGGCACCTGGGGAGTTATTGCCAGGGTTCGTCGCGCATCTCGAGCACGCTAGGAGCCCGATCATCACGACGGCATTGGCCGTCGAGTGGGCGACGCTGCCGCAGGATGTTCACCCCGCCTGGTGGACGTCACGCCTCGTCGCGGTGCGAGGATTCGCGAAGTACCTGCAGACGATCGAGCCGTGCCATCAGGTGCCGCCACTCGAGTTGTTGCCACATCGCCGCGCGCGGGCCGCGCCGTACATCTACGAGCCCGCTGAGATCGCCGCGCTCCTTGCCGCGACCGCGACGCTCCGACACGAGCTGCGTGCGGAAACGTATCGCACGTTCCTGGGCCTCCTCGCGGTCTCCGGCATGCGCACCGGCGAAGCGATCGCGCTCGATGACACCGATGTCGACCTTCGACGCGGCGCGCTCGTGATTCGAAAGACGAAGTTTGGGAAGACGCGCGAGGTCCCGCTGCATCGCTCGAGTCTGCGAGTTCTCGCGAGGTACCAGTGCGAGCGCGATCGGTTGCTGCCGCGCAGCCAGCGGTCACCCAGCTTCTTCGTATCGACCGTGGGGACTCGGCTGATCTATCAAAACGTTCACGACACGTTCCTGCAGCTCGTATATGCGGCTGGACTCGGCGAGCGCGCTCCTCGTCGTCCGCGAATCCACGACCTGCGACACACGTTTGCTGTGCGCACCGTCCTCGCCTGGCATCGCGCGGGCGCGGACGTCGAGGCGAAGCTGCCCATGCTCTCGACGTATCTCGGTCACATCGGTCCATCGTCGACGTACTGGTACCTGACCGCGATTCCAGCGCTGCTCGAGTCCGCGACCGCGCGGCTCGAGCGGGCCTGGAAGGTGCGCGCGTGACGATGCTCGCGGCGCTGCTCGAAGCGTTCTTCACGAAACGGCTCCAGCGCCAGGCTGGGGCCAGCCCCCACACGATCGCGGCGTACCGCGACGCGTTCCGGCTGCTGCTCGGATTCGCGCACGCGCGCCTGCACAAAGCGCCCTCCGACCTCTTGCTCTCCGACGTCGACGCCGCGCTCGTGAGCGCCTTTCTCGATCAGCTCGAGACGAAACGAAAGAACTCTGCCCGCACCCGCAATGCGCGACTCGCAGCCATCCACTCGTTCTTCAAGTTCGTCGCTCTCGAAGAGCCAGGGGCCAGCGCCGCGTGCCAGCGCGTGCTCGCGATCCCGATCAAGCGCACCGCTCGTCGCCTCATCACTGCGCTCACGCGCCTCGAAATCGAGGCGCTGCTCGCTGCACCGGATCGCCGCACGTGGTTGGGGCGACGCGACCACGCGATCCTGTTCGTCTGTCTCCAGACCGGCCTACGGGTTTCGGAGTTGGTCGGACTACGACGTGTCGACGTCGTTCTGACCGCTGGTCCGCACGTGCGTTGTCGTGGCAAGGGGCGCAAGGACCGCTGCACGCCGTTGACCAGAGACGCGGTCAAGATCCTTCGCGCCTTCTTCGCTGAGCGTGTCGGCGATCCAGATGCGCCAGCGTTCCCGAGCCGGCGCGGCACCGCGCTCATCCGCGACACCGTCGAAGATCTTGTAGCCAAGCACGCAGCTGTCGCGACCGCGCGTTGCACCACGCTCGCGGGTAAGCGAGTGACACCGCACGTCCTGCGTCACACCGCAGCCGTGATGCTGCTCCAAGCCGGCAACGATCGCTCTGTGATCGCGCTCTGGCTCGGTCACGAATCCATCGAGACGACGCAGATGTATCTCGATGCGGATCTCTCGATGAAGGAGCGCGCGCTCAACCGAACCGTGCCTCTCCGTTCGGCTCCAGGCCGGTTTCGCCCCGATGACGCGCTGCTGACGTTTCTAAATGCTCTCTGATTATGCCGGGTATCCAACTCTGGTCCTCGTCGGAGCGACCACCCGTACCGGCATAATCACGCACCCGGCATAATGC
>DATLHR010000323.1:0-4439 GCA_035539815.1 Kofleriaceae bacterium | reverse complement strand
GGCAAGCAGGGCGATCGCAGCGGCGATGCGGGTGCGATGCAGCATCATGTCCTCCTGGAAGGGTTGTCGGCGTTCCCCGCGCGCGGGGCGACACCGTCGGCGTCCTCGTGGTTCGGGCGCGCCCGACGCCGGGAGCGGTCGGCGCCAGAATACCGTCGCACGCGGGTTCCCACAAACACGCCGCATCGCTGCGGGCCATTTTCCGCGAGCCGCAAGGTTGCAGGAGCGCTGCGCGAACGCGCTGTCGATCAGAACCGGTACACGGCGCTCGCGAGAAGGGACTTGCGTTCGCCGACCCCGCCCTCGACCACGATGACGACGTTCCGGCCGATCTCGCCGACGCCGCCGATCAGCGTGTTCCAGGGCTTGGCGGGCGACTGCGTCACGGCGAACTCGAGATCGGTGTCGGCGACCCCGCCCGCGACCCGCTGCTGGATCTTCTGGTGCATCGCGCCGATCCAGAAGCCCACGCGCGAATTCGGGCCGGCGATGCCGCCCATGCCGAAGCGGGCCGAGAAGACCGTGGCGATGGGCTTCGTGTGGGCGATCAGCGCTTCGTTGTCGAACGAAAGCTTGGTCTGGGTCCGGTTCACGTCGACGACCGCGAAGGCCGTGAGGTCCCGCCATTCGTGGACCTTGCCGCCGCCCTGGAACGTCATGCCCAGGCCGTAGGTCGGGCCCTGGAACGACGCGTCGAGCTTGAGCACCTGCGGCTGGATGATGCCCAGGATGGGATCGTCGGGAATCTGGATGTTCCCCTTGGTCGATCCCGTCGTGTAGCCGAGGAGCCCGTAGACATTGAAGAAGGGGAGGACCAGGACGTCGAGCTTCAGCGAGACGTTCTGCTGCTTGGTGTCGACCCGGTCGATCTGCAGGAAGTTCGTGACGGAATGGGGCTCGTTTCCGCGCCGCGCCAGTTGCAGGTCGTGGATGTCCACCGGCTGCTCGGCCGCATAGGCGGTGATGCCGACGCCGAACGGGAGCGGGAGGATGTAGCCCTTTGCCGCGGCTTCCTGCCCCCAGATCGGCAGCCCCGACCAGTGCGGCGGCGGGACAACGACGTCGGCGGCGAGCGCGCCGCCGGCCATCGCGAGCGCTGCCAAGCCGACGGAAGCACGCATCGGCAGACCGCGAGACCAGGAGAATCCGTTCATCGTGCCCCCACTCGACCGTGCCGCACAGAGAATACTCTGCATTCGTCGACCTCGGGGGCGACCCGCGGTGCAGGTTGCGTCATGAATGGCGAGGTGGCGGTCGTCCCGGATCGGCACCCGTTCCGCTGGTAGACTTTTCACCATGACGGCGCCTTCGATCAGTCGTTACCCGGTCCCGGCCCTCGCGGACCTCGACGACGACATCCGCGCCCGCATCCTCGCCGTGCAGGAGAAGGCCGGCTTCGTGCCGAATGTGTTCCTGACGCTGGCCCACCGGCCCGACGAGTTTCGCGCCTTCTTCGCCTACCACGACGCGCTGATGGAGAAGGAAGGCGGGCTCACCAAGGCCGAGCGCGAGATGATCGTCGTCGCGACCTCGGGCGCCAACGACTGCCTCTACTGCGTCGTCGCGCACGGTGCGATCCTGCGCATCTTCGCGCGCAACCCCCGGGTCGCCGACCAGGTCGCCATCAACCACCGCAAGGCCGAGATCACGCCGCGCCAGCAGGCGATGCTCGCGTTCGCGATGAAGGTCGCCACCGACAGCGCCGCGCTGGTCGACGCCGACTACGAGGCCGCGCGAGCGCACGGCTTCACCGACGAGGACCTCTGGGACATCGGCGCGATCACCGCGTTCTTCGCGATGTCGAACCGGATGGCGAACCTGATCGCGATGCGTCCGAACGACGAGTTCTATTTGATGGGTCGGGTGCCGCGGGAGAAGAAGTGAGAGGCGGGGATGGGCGATAGGCTATAGGCGATAGGCCCATGGCGACGCTTTCGCCAATGGCGACACGAGACTTACGCACGGCGAGACGTTACCCATCGCCTATCGCCTATCACCCATCGCCTAGCTTTTCCGGCAGTTCGCGACCACGCAGTCCACCAGCATCCGCGTCGACGCCTCGATGTCGAGGTGCTCGGTGTCGATGATCAGGTCGGCCGCCTCGGGCGGCTCGTAGGGGCTGTCGATGCCGGTGAAGCCCTTCAGGTTGCCGGCGCGCGCCTTGCGGTAGAGTCCCTTCGGGTCGCGCCGCTCGCATTCCTCGAGCGGCGAGCGCACCCACACTTCGATGAACGGGCGCGATCCGGCGGCGGCGCGTGCGCGTGCGCGCTCGTCGCGGTAGGGCGAGATGAACGCCGTGACGCACACGAGCCCCGCGTCGGCGAACAGCGCCGCCACCTCTCCCACGCGGCGCAGGTTCTCCTGCCGGTCGGTGGGCGAGAAGCCGAGGTCCGCGTTGAGGCCGGTGCGCACGTTGTCGCCGTCGAGCGTGTAGACGCTCCAGCCGAGGTCGAACAGCCGCCGCTCCAGCGCGAGCGCGAGCGTCGACTTGCCGGCGCCCGACAATCCCGTGAGCCAGATGACGGCGCCGCGGTGGCCGGCGCGCGCATCGCGTTCGATCGTCGCGACCTGGTGGCGTTCCGGGACGATGTCGCCCGAGGCGGGCCGCATGCGGCGCTGGTCCGGGTAGCCCGACGCGTCGATCACGCCCGCGCCCACGATCGCGCCCTCGTCGACGAAGACGAAGCGACCGGTGGCGGGCAACGCGGCCGCGTCGTCGACCGCGACGGCGGTGTCGCAGCGCAGCGTCACGCGCGCGACGCCGCCCTCGCCCACCGACGGTGCCGCCTTGCGCGCGAACGTGTCGTCGTCGAGCACGTGGTGGACGGCCATGACGCGCGCGCCTGCCTCGCGCGTGCCGACGCGCAGCACCAGGCGCCGCCCGGCCGCGAGCTCGCCGTTGCCGAGCCAGAACACGTCGGCGTCGAAGACGGAGGTGAGCTTCGGCGGTGCGTCGGGCGAGCACAGGAGGTCGCCGCGCTCGACCACCATCTGGTCGGCGAGCACGACGCTCGCGTTGTCGCCGGTCGCGACGCTCGATGGCGAGGCGGGCCAGCCCGCGAGCTCGGCCACGCGCGCCGTGCGGTTGGACGGCAGGATCAGCACGTCGTCGCCGGGGGCAAGGGCGCCCGACGCGATCCGGCCCGCGACCACCCGGCGTTCGCCGAAGCGGTAGACGTCCTGCACCGGCAGGCGCAGCGGCCCCCCCGAGGGCGTCTCGGGCACCGGCAGCGCCTCGAGCGCCTCGACCAGCGTCGGCCCGCGCCACCACGCGGCCTTGGCCCGTTCGCGCAGGTTCGCACCCTCGCGCGCCGACACCGGCACGATCGCGTGCGCAAAGAGCCCGAGGCGCGCGATCGCGTCGGCCATCGTGTCGCGAACGGCGGCGAAGCGCTCCTCGCGCCAATCGGCGAGGTCCATCTTGTTGACCGCGACGATCACGTCGCGCACCCCGAGCAGCCGCAGGAACGCGAGGTGGCGGCGCGTCTGCTGCTCGGCGCCGGTTTGCGCATCGACGACGAGGAGCGCGGCCGAGGTGTCGGCCGCGCCGGTCACGAGGTTGCGCAGCAGTTCGCGGTGCCCGGGCGCATCGATGATCAGGAGCTCGCGGCGCGGCGTGCGCACGCGCACGCGCGTGGTGTCGAGCGTGATCGCCTGGTCGCGCTCGAGCTGGAATGCGTCGAGCACGAACGACCACTCGAGCGGCACACCGCGCTTCTCGGAGGCTGCCTTCAGCGCCTCGACCTTGCCGTCGGGCAAGAGGTCGAGCTCGTGCAGCAGCCGTCCGAGCAGCGTCGACTTGCCGTGGTCGACGTGGCCGGCGATGCAAATCGCCACGGGGGTGAGATCCCCCCGAAGCGAGCTTCGCTCGCCTCCCCCCGGGGGGCCGGCGCCTTGGGGCGGCCCGGCGGCGCCGAGGTCGGCTTCGTGCGATCGGCCCGCCGTCATCACATGTACCCCGCCGCGCGCAGCCGCTCGAACGCATCCTCGCGCTCGTGGTCCATCGCGCGGCCGGCCCGCTCCTCCTGCCGCGTCGTCTCGAGCTCGGCGATGATCTCGGCGATCGACGACGCGCTCGAGGTCACCGGCGAAGTGATGTCCTTCTCGCCGAGCGATCGGAAGCGCTTGCCGCCGCGCGAGAAATAGAGCTCGCACACCGGGATCCTCTCGCGCTCGACGTAGCGCCACACGTCGAGCTCGGTCCACGCGAGCAGCGGATGGACGCGCACGTGCCCGCCGGAGGGCGGCGACGCCTGGAAATGGCCCCACAGCTCGGTCGGCTGCGCGCGCACGTGCCAGCGGCCGTCGGCATCGCGCGGACTCATGTAGCGCTCCTTGCCGCGGATCGCCTGCTCGTCGCGGCGGATGCCGAGCAGCATGCCGGCGAAGCCGCGCTCGGCGATCAGGCGCTTCAGTCCCAGCGTCTTGCGCGCCGCCGC
>DATLHR010000322.1:0-18770 GCA_035539815.1 Kofleriaceae bacterium | reverse complement strand
CATCAACACCGAGGATGCGCGCGAGCTCGGCGGGCTGTACCTCGTCGGCGGTGGCGCCGCGTTCCCGGCGGTGAGCCGGCAGCTGCGCGCGCGGTTCGGCAAGAAGCTGCAGCTCGCGCCGCAGCCGTTCGCGGCGACCGCGGTCGGGCTCGCGATCGCCGCCGACCGCGACGCGCACGTGCTGATCCGCGAGGCCGTGACGCGGCACTTCGGCGTGTGGCGCGAAGGCGCGGGCGGCGCGGACAAGGTGTTCGATCCGCTGATCGGCAAGGACCGCGCCGTCGATGGCGCGCTCGTGATCGAGCGCCGCTATCGGCCGACGCACTCGATCGGGCACCTGCGCTTCCTCGAGTGCGGTGGCCTCGACGGCGCGGGCCAGCCCGTGCACGACCTGGTACCGTGGCGCGACATCTTCTTTCCGTACGATCCCGAGCTCGCGGATCGCAGCGAGCTCGAGCGCGAGCCCAACCGCCGGCGCAGCGACCTCCTCGAGAACGTCATCGCCGAGACCTACACCTACGGGGTCGACGGCCGGATCTCGGTGCGCATCGAGAACGTCTCGCGCGGCTACGCGCGCACGTACGACCTGGCCCCCTGGTGACCCCTCGCGCACTGCGTTACCCTCACGAATGGGATGCGCTGCGCGAGCTGTGGCACCGAGAACGAGCCGGACTCCCGGTTCTGCGGCGGCTGTGGTGCGCGCGTCGCCAAGAGCCAGGTCGCGCCGACGCACAAGATCTCCGACGACGCGCCCTACCCCATTCCGGCGTCGCAGCCGGCGCCGGTGATCCAACCGCAGTACTCGACGCTGCCGCCGCAGATGCCGCCAGCGCCGGTTGCGGCGGCTGCGCCGCCCGTGCGGATGTCGGGCCCGCTCCCCGAGGGGACCGTGCAGCGGCCGCGGACGAGCGCCCCGATCGCGTCGAGCACCACGGGTGAGTCGCTGGTCGAGCGTCCGGCCGGCGGACGTCGCTGGGGGCTCGTCGCCTTGATCCTCGTCGTCGATCTCGGGCTCGCCGCGGCCGGCGCCTGGATGTTGAGCCAGAGCCTCGATACGAAGGAGAGCTCCACGAAATGACCAGCACGTCCAACACCTCCCCCGTGTCGCTGATCGGGATCGAGGTGCTCGTCGTCGACGCCGACAAGGGCGTCCACCAGGGCATCGCCCAGCTGCTCTCGGAGGCGAACCTCCACGTCACCTGCGTCGTGGACTCCGAGGCGGCGATGATGCGCGTGTCGCGCCAGTTCTTCTCGGTCGTGCTCGTCGATATCGACACGCCCGCGCCGGCGAACGGCATCAACACGATCCGCTCGATCAAGGATGCCTCGCCGACGTCGATGGTGATCGCGATGACGCCGCGCCGCTCGTTCGACGACGCCGTCCACGCCGTCCGCGCCGGTGCGATCGATCTGATCCTCAAGGCGCCCGAGTCGGTCGCGTATCTCAAGGACCGCGTGCTCGAGGCCGCCGGGCGCTCCGTCGGCAAGCGCGAGGTCGACTCCGTGCTCGTCGACGTGCGCGCGGTGCACGAGGAGTTTCTCCAGCGCTTCATGGAGACCGAGCGTCGCGCGATCGATCTCGCGGACAAGGCGGCGGGGCGCGACCCAAACAGGTCGGTGCAGCTCGGCGAGCTGCGCGTGCTCGTGATCGACGAGGTCGATGACTTCGTGACCGCGATGGGGGGTGCCAAGCCGGACGGCTTCGACTTCGTGCACGCGACGTCGGGCGGTGAAGGGCTCGACCGGATCAGCAACAGCCCGTTCCACTACGCGATGATCGCCGAGGACGTCGGCGATCTGCCCGCGCGCACGATCGCGCGCACGATCCGCAACCAGCACCCCGACACCGTGGTGCTCACGTTCCTCGGCCCCGCCGCCAACGGCAAGGTCGAGCTGATCGAGATGCATTCGTCGCGCGTACTGGTCAGCCCGTTCACCGAGGCCAAGCAGCTGATCGATCGACTCGACGAGCTCGCCGAGGCCTGGAAGATCAAGGCCCGCGAGCGCCGCTACACGCAGGCGTTCCGCGAGCGCCACTACGACTTCCTCCGCCGCTACGTCGAGCTCAAGACCAAGATCGATCGCGCAACCAACGACGGCCCCGGGTAGACACGCGCTAACACCAGCTACGCTCCGCTGCCGCTATGATGGTCGTGATGCACCGGCTGTGGGTCCTGGCGACGTCCGTGCTCGCCGCCGGTTGCGGCCGCGGTGGATTCGACCCGATCGTCGATGCCACGCAGGTCCCGTGCAGCGAGCGCACGTTCGCAACGCCGCCGATGAGCTCGCACGTCGATCGCTTCGACACCGGCGTGCTCGACGATCAGTACTTTCACACCGCGTGCATCACGCAGGTGGGCGGTGAGCTCGTCGCGGCGCCGCGCGCGGGACAGGAGGCCGCCGACTACTGCCTCGTGTTCACCAGGACGACGTATCACCTGACCTGCGACTCGGTCAGTCTACAGCTTACGGAGTCGGTGGCACCCGAGCTCGGTGTGCAGACGGTCATGTACATCGGCAACACCGACGACCAGGTCGTCCACATCGTCGTCGAGCGTGGAGGCATCGCGATGGAAGAGGCCCCGGCCGGGCCGCTCGATCTGACGAACGGCGGCTGGTGGCGGCTGCGCGAGACCGGTGGAACGCTGCACTTCGATACCGCCCCCGACGGCATCGCCTGGGAGCAGCGCGCGGAGATCCCGACGCCGTTCTCGCTCGACGATGCCCAGATCTCGCTCGGTGCAGGCACCTACAAGGCGGTCGCGGGCCCCGGGCGGGCGCGGTTTCGCTGCCTGAACACCGGGCCCGGTTGCTGACCTAATGCTCCGGAACATCAGCTGGATTCCGTCGAGGATCGCACCCCACGCGTATACTCGTCGCCGTCATGCTCGCCCCGCGCACGGTCGTCGTCGTCAACCCGAATTCGCAGGGCGGCAAGCTCGGCAAGCGCTGGCGCGAGGTCGCCGAGACGCTGGGCCGCGCGTTCCCGTTCGACGAGGTGCGGACCACGGGGCCCGGCGACGCGACGCGGCTGACGCGCGAGGCGCTGAAGCAAGGCGCCGAGCGGATCGTCGCGATCGGCGGCGACGGCACCGTGAACGAGGTGGTCAACGGCTTCTTCGAGGACGGCGTGCCGGTCGCGCCCGAGGCGAGCTTCGCGTTGATCCCGTTCGGCACCGGCGGCGACTTCCGGCGCACGCTGATGCTGCCGACGGACATCGCCGATGCGGCCGACGTGATCGCGGCGAACCGGCGCAAGAAGATCGACGTCGGCAAGCTGTCGTTCGTCGCCAGCGACGGCACGAAGGCGACGCGCATGTTCGCGAACATCGCGTCGTTCGGCGTGTCGGGCGTCGTCGATCGGCTGGTTAACGAGAGCGGCAAGAGGCTCGGCGGCCGGCTGTCGTTCATGCTCGCGACCGCGCGCGCGACGCTGTCGTACAAGAACCAGCGCGTGCAGCTCGTCCTCGACGGCAAGGACCGCGTCGAGGCGACGATCAACACGGTCGCGGTGGCGAACGGGCGCTACTTCGGCGGCGGCATGTTGATGGCACCGTCGGCCGAGCTCGACGATGGTGCGTTCGACGTGATCTGCGTCGGTGACCTCGGCCTCGGCGAGCTGCTGGTCAGCGGGCGCAAGCTGTACGCCGGCACGCACCTCTCGATGGAGAAGGTCAGCGCGCGGCGCGCGCGGGTCGTCGAGGCAGAGCCCATCGATCCGGGGAGCGTGGTCGAGCTCGACGTCGACGGCGAAGCGCCGGGCCGGCTGCCCGCGCGGTTCGAGCTCCTTCCGTCGGCGCTGTGGGTGGTGACCCCGACGGCATAGCCATGTTGCGCGCGGTCCACAGTAACCGCGTCGAGCACCTGCTCGATGCGCTCGCGGAGGCGCTGCCCGGCGCGGATCCGTTCGCACCGATGACGGTCGTCGTCGGCAGCCACCTCGTGCGGCAGTGGTTGTTGCGCGAGCTCGCGTTCGCGCGCGGTATCTCGGCGGGGCTCGAGCTGGTGACGTTCGATACCTTCGTCGAGCGCGCGTGGACGCAAGCCCCGGCTTTGCCGGGGCGCGCAGCGCCGCCGAAGGGCGGCGCGGACGCAGACGATGCGCAGGCGGAGCTGGTGGCGATCGATCGCGCGCAGCTGGTGACGCTGTTCGCGTCGGTGGTCGCCGATGCGGACGTGGTGCGCGGCGCGCCCGTGGTGCAGACCTATCTCGCGGCGGCACCTGCGCAAGGTGATCGCGCCGGGCCGCGGCGCGTGCAGCTCGCATCGCAGCTCGCGACGCTGACGTGGGCGTACGCGACGACACGGCCGGACTGGATGCCGGCGCTGATCAACGGCCACGTGCCGGCGGAGCTCGCCGACGATGCGACGGCGCGCTGGCAGGCGACGTTGATCGCGGCGGCGTTCGCGCGCATCGCGCGGGCGCGACCGACGTTGCACCACGCGCTGGTGCCCATGCTGCCGTGGGCACGCCGCCGCTTGCACCTACCACCGCCGTCGCTGGCGCCGGTCGCGGTGTTCGGCCTCTCGTACCTGACGCGCGCGCAGCTCGAGGCGCTGACCGATCTCGCGTCGACCACGGACGTCACCGTGTATGCGCTCGATCCCTGCGAGGAGCTGTGGGACGACGTCGCGGGCCGGCGCGCCGCGGAGACGACGCTCGATCCGCTGCCGCTCGTGTTGTGGGGGCGCCCCGTGCGCGACACGCTGAGTGCGCTCGTCGAGCGCAGCGGCGGCGATCTCGAGGCGCGGTTCGGTGACGACGCGGGGACCACCGCGCGGGCGCGCCTCCTCGCCGACGTGCGCACACGCGCGAGCGCCTCGCGGCTCGTCGACGGGCCGGCCGGCGTGGTCGTGCATGCGTGCCCGAATGCGCGCCGCGAGGTCGAGGCGATCGCCGCGGCCGTGCGGCGCAGGCTCGACGCGGATCCCTCCCTGCTCGCCCACGAGATCGGCGTGTGGCTGGCCGGCGATACGGATCGCTACCTCGCTCTCGCACCGTCGGCGTTCGAGGCGGTCGGCGTGCCGTGCCACCTCGTCGATGCACCGATCGCGGACCGCGGGCGCATCGGCGAGGCGATGCTGGCGCTGCTCGAGCTGCCCACCTCGGGGATGGCGCGCCGCGATCTGCTGCGCGTGATGACGCACCCGGCGGTGCTCGCCGGGCACCCGCACGTCGACGCCGCGGACTGGGTCCGATGGACCGAGCGGCTCGGCATCGCGCACGGCGCCGACGCGCGCGCACACGCGGACACGTACCTCGAGGACTACCCCGGCCACTTCCACTGGGATCAGGGTGTGCGGCGGCTCGCGCTCGGTGCATTCATGGTCGGTGAGCGCGCGGACCGTGGGCCGGCGAGGATCGCGGGCCTCGAGGTCGCGCCCGAGGAGCTGCGCGCCGATCAGCAGGCGAGCGCCGCGACGTACGCGCTGCTCGTGCGCTCGCTCGCCGACGACGCCGCGTGGCTCGCGCGGTACGAAGCGCCGCTCGCGCGGTGGGCCGAGGTGTTCGCCGGGCTCGTCGACGCGTACCTCGCACCGCGCGACACCGACGCGACGCGTGACCTCGAGCGCGTGCGCTCGATGCTCGCCGGCCTCGCGCGCCTCGATCTCGACGGCCGCGACCTCGGGTTCCGCGAGGCGCGCGAGCACGCGGTGCGCCAGCTCGATGACGCGCGCGCGAACCGCGGCGAGCCGCTCGCGGCGGGCGTGATGATCGCGCCGATCGGTGCGATGCGCGCGGTGCCGTTCCGCCTCGCGTTCGTCGCCGGACTCGACGAGGGAGCGTTCCCGGCGGGCGAGCACGCGCGCCCGCTCGACGTGCGCCGGACGCCCCGGCCCGGTGACGTATCGCCGCGCGACCGCGACCGCGCGGCCTTCCTCGAGGTGCTGCTGTGCGCGCGCGACGAGCTGCACCTGTCGTACGTCGCCGTCGAGGCGAAGAGCGGCCAGCCGCTCGGGCCGTCGTCGGTCGTGCTCGAGCTGGCCGACGCGCTCGCCCCGTACCTCGGCGCCGGCTCGAGCCGCGAGGCGCTCGCGAGGCTCACCGTGCGCGAGCCGCTGCACCGGTTTGCCGGCCGCGAGACCGTGGTGCCCGCGGCAGCGCGCGAGCGCTGGGGCTGCGACGTGCGTGACGCCGTGCGCGCCCACCTGCGCGCGGCCGGCCACGAGATCCCCGACGAGGACGGCATCTTCGCGCTGCTCGCGCACCCGGCGCAGCACGCGCTGCGTGCTGCACTCGGCGTGACCGAACCGCCGGCGCTCGTGCCGGCGAAGGGCGGCGTGCGTACGCTGACGATCGCGAACCTGCGCGACTTCCTCGAGAAGCCGGCGCAGGCGTGGGCGCAGGCGGTGCTCGGGCTCGGCGAGCTCCCCGACGACGCCGCCGTCGCGCACAGCGACGAGCCGTTCCACCTCGATCGCCCCGATCGCGCGGTGCTGCTGCGCGAGGTGTTCGCGTCGCAGCTGCGCGATCCGCGCGCGCCGCTGGCCGAGCTCTATGACGCGGCGATGCGCGCGGCGCAGCTGCGCGGCCAGTACCCGGTCGGCGTGTTCGCCGATGCCGCGCGCACCGTCGACCTCGCGGTGCTCGAGACCTGGCGCGCCGGGCTCGGCCTCATCCCCGTGGGCGGCGCGACGCGGCTCGGGTTCGGCCGCGCATCGTCGGCGGGCGCCGAGCTCAGGCCCGCGCTCGAGCTCGCGCTCGCGGATGGCCGAGAGGTGCGCCTCGTGGGGCAGACCGAGCTGCTGGTGCGCACGGGCGACCGCTACACGTCGGTGGTCACGATGATCCGCAAGCACGAGAAGCGGACGCCGTACCACCTGCGTGGCGCGTTCGATCACCTGCTGCTCGCCGCCGCGGGCATCGCGACGCACGGCCACGCACACAAGCTGCTCGATCCGCGCGGCGCCGCCGTCGAGATCCAGCACGCGCCATGGACGCAGGCCGACGCGCGCGCCTACCTCGCGGGGCTCGCGACCGAGCTACTCGACGAGCCGCACGGGTACCTGCTGCCCTTCGACTCGCTCGCGCGCGCGGTGTCCGGCGGCAAGGCGTCGCGCAAGGTCTATGGCGATCCGACCGGCGGGCTCGGTTACGGACCGCTCGAGCGCCGCGAGGGCCTCGACCTGCCGCCCGACGTCATCGAGATCGCGCAGCGCCGGCTCGCGCCGCTCGTGCAGCGGATGAGCGGTGAGCACGGGTTCGAAGGGAGGTCGCGGTGATCAAGGTCGCGCGCCCCGCGTCGCTGCCGCCGGCGAGCGACAAGCTCGTCGTGGTCGAGGCGTCGGCCGGCACCGGCAAGACGTTCTTCCTCGAGCACCGCGTCGTCGATCTGATCCTCGCGGGCGCCGAGCTCGGGCAGATCCTGCTGGTCACGTTCACCGACAAGGCGGTCGCCGAGCTGCGCATGCGCATCCGTGACCTGCTCGACCGGCTCGCGCGCGCGACCACCGATACGGCCAAGCCGGGTGAACCGTGCTGGGAGCTCGATGACGACGCGCGCCGCCGCCTGCGCTCCGCGGTCACCGCGTTCGACCACGCGCCGATCTTCACGATCCACGGCTTCTGCCACCGCGTGCTCGTCGAGGACGCGTTCGCGGCGAAGCGGCTGTTCGATCAGACGCAGGTCGCCGACGAGGTCGCGTTCGACGGCGCGTTCGGTGCGCTGCTGCGCGAGCGGTTCGCGCGCGTCGCCCCGGATCGCGAGCTGCTCGCCGCGTACCTGATGACCGGCAAGACCGTCGACGATCTGCGCAAGCTGCTGCTGCAGTGCACGCGCGCCGACGCGACGGTGCGGCCGATGCTCGCCGACGGCCGGATCCGCGACCTCGTGCAGGATCTCATCGATCGCCTCGGCACGCCGGATCAGCGCGCGGCGGTGATGACGATGAAGATGGATGCGTCGGGGCGCCGCTACATGCCCGAGTGGCTGGAGCAGATCGGTGAGGTGCTCGCCCCGGTCACGGCAACGACGCCCGCGCCGCAGCTGCTCGCGGTGATCGATCAGCTGCGCGAGCCGGTCGGCAAGGTGCTCGATCGCGTCGCGAAGTCACCGGCGCACGGCGAGCTCGCGAGCGCGCTGCGCGCAGTGCTGGTCACCGGCTCGCTCGACGAGGCGATCGCGAGCACGCTGTTGCCGCACATCCTGGAGCGCATCGGCCACGACAAGTCGGAGCGCGGCCTGTTCGACTACGACGACATGCTCGTCCTCGTCGAGGAAGCGCTGCACGGCGAGCGCGCGGCCGAGCTGGCGACGCGGCTGCGCACGCGCACGCCGTGGGTGATGATCGACGAGTTCCAGGACACCGACCCGGTGCAATGGAACATCTTCCGGACGGTGTGGCTGCACGCCGAGGCGCGTGGCCTCACCATCGTGGGCGACCCCAAGCAGGCGATCTACGGCTTCCGCGGCGCCGACGTGCTGACCTATGTCGCGGCGCGCGAGGAGATGCTGCGCGCCGGCGCGACCCGCGTGCAGCTCGCGGTCAACCGCCGCTCGACGGCGCCGCTGGTCGAGGCGGTCAACACGATCCTGGTCGGTGATCCGTTCTCGCCGCTGCTCGACAAGGCGATCACGTACGAGCATCCGGTGAGCGCGAGCGGTGACGTGGTGTGCGACGACACCCGCGCCCCGATCGCCGTGCTGCAGCTGCAGGGCAAGTCCGACAAGCCCAAGTCCGACGACGTCAAGCTCGCGCTGCTCGACGCGATCGGCGGTGCGATCGAGGAGCTGCGCGCGGCGCCGCCGGCGTGGAGCCTGCGCGGCGCGACGCAGCGCTTCTCCCTCGGTCAGGTGATGGTGCTGACGCGCAGCAACCGCGACTCCGCGGAGGTCGCGGCGGCGCTGCGCGGGCGCGGCTTGCCGTGCGCGCTCGTCGAGCCGGAGAAGCTGTTCGCCACCCGCGAGGCCTACGAGCTGGCGGCGGTGCTCGCGGCGATCGCGGCGCCGCGCGATCGCTCGGCTCGCCTGCGCGCCTTGCGCACGCGCTACTTCGACGTCCCGTGGGCGGACCTCATGCGCGTGGTCGACGGGCCCGACCACCACCCGCTGATCGCGCAGATCTTCGACTGGGCGCAGCTCGCGGTGCGCCGAGCGTACGAGCCGCTGTTCCGCCGGCTCGTCGAGGACAGCCGGTTCGCCGAGCGCGCGCTGGTGCTCGGCGGCGGCGAGCGCGCGCTGACCAACACCTGGCACCTGATCGAGCTGTTGCTCGCCGAGGTCGCGCGAGCGCGCTGCGACCTGCACGAGCTGGTGGTCCAGCTGCGGCGGTGGATCGCCGACGACACGATCCAGCCCGACGAGCGCGACGTGCAGCGCGCGGAGACCGAAGCGGAGGCGATCCGCATCCTCACGATCCACAAGGCCAAGGGGCTCGAGGCGCCGTACGTGTTCCTCTACGGCGGCAGCGGGCCGGCGCCGAAGTCTTCGGTCAAGACGCTGCGCGACGCGACGGGACGGGCGCTCATCGTCGGCCCACCGGATCCGGCGACGCAGCAGCGGCTCGAGGACGAAGCGACCGGCGAGAACCAGCGCCTCGCGTACGTCGCGCTGACCCGCGCGCAGGTCCGCATGTACCTGCCGCAGTACCCCACGATCAACAAGGACGCCGCGTACCAGCCGATCCAGCGCTGCGTGACCGCCGCCGTCAACGCGCGCGCCAAGCATCCGCGTGCGTGGTTCGATGTCGTGCCCGTCGCCGTCGAGGTCGAGGAGCCCCCGCCGCCGCCCGCCGACGCGCTCGCGAGCTTCGTCGCGCCGGCGCCGCCCGACGTTCCCGAGCTCGCGCCCCTGGCCTCCGTACGCGGCGGCCTCGCGGTGGTCTCGTACACGCGGCTCGCGGCGCTGCCCGACGCCGCCGCGCTCGCCGCGCGCCCGGGCGACGTGCTGGCGATCGATCCGGCGGAGTTCGACACCGACGTCGACGCCGCGGGCAGCGGCGGTGGTGAGGTCGGCGCGACGGACCTGCCACCCGGCGCGAGCTCCGGTCTGTTCCTGCACGATCTGCTCGAGGCGGCGGACCTGGACGACGTGCGCCACGCGCGCGACCTCGCGGCGTGGGAGGCCATGCCGGGCGTGAAGCTGATGATCGGAGACCACGGGCGCGAGCGCGGCGTGGCCGCCGAGTTCCACCGCCACGCCGCCGAGGTCGCGTTCCGCACGCTGACCGCACCGCTCGCGCTGATCGACGGGACGACGAGGCCGCCGCTCGTCGAGGCGACGGCGATCGCGCGCGAGGTCGAGATCTGGTACCCGCTGCCAGGGCACGAGCGGCGCGGCCTCGTGCGCGGCTTCATCGACGCGCTGGTCGCGTGGGACGACGAGCTGTGGGTCGTCGACTACAAGAGCGACGTGCTCGCCGGCGAGGATCAAGCCCGCGCCGCCGAGCAGCGCGTGCGCGAGCACTACGCGGTGCAGGCGCGGCTGTACGCGATCGCCGCGGACCGCATGCGCGGCCGGCGCAAGCTCGCGGGCTTGCTGTTCGCCTTCGTGCGCTACGGTGTCGTCGTGCCGGTGCGCCTCGCCGACGACACGCTCGACGTGTGGATGCAGTGGCTCGCGGCGCTGCCCGTGATGGAGGCGCGCCGGTGACGCTGCCGCTGCATCCGCGCGGCACGCTGCGCGCACGCTTCGAGCCGGTCGCCGCGGGCGAACTGTTCCGCAAGCTCGGCGTCGGCGCGCGGACGTGTGACCTCGGCGATCAGGGCCTGTACCTCGCCGAGGAGCTGGTCAAGGCGGACGCGGGCTGGCTCGGCGCCGGTGATCATCCCGAGGCGCTCGCGATCCTCGTGCTCGCGCTGATGATCGCGCAGAAGCAGGGCTCGACGTGCCTGCCGCTCGACAAGAAGGGCCCGCTCAAGACGCTCGTCGGTGACATCACGCGCATCGCGAAGCTGTCGATCGATGCGAACAAGGTGCTGAAGACGATCGCGAGCCTCACCGGGACGCCGCGCTTCAACTCGGTGATCGGCGTCGGCGATGCGCGCGTGCCGCTGATCGTCGAGCGCGACGCGCTGTACACCGAGCGCTCGCGCTGGCTCGAGAAACGGGTCGCCGAGCGGCTCGCCGCGCGGATGACGGGCGCGCGCCGCGACGTCACCGCGGTGATCGCCGAGCTGACGGCACGGCCGGGCGCGCGGCCGCTGTCCGACGAGCAGACCGCCGCCGTCGCGCTCGCCCTCGCGAGTCCGCTCGCGGTGATCACGGGCGGTCCCGGCACCGGCAAGACGGTGGTCGCATCGGCGATCGTGCGCGGCCTCGCGCTGCTCGGCGTGCAGCACGTCGCGCTCGCGGCGCAGACCGGCAAGGCGGCGAACCGGCTGACCGAGGTCATCGCCGACCAGCTCGCCACCGTCGTGCGCGTGGGACAAGCGAGCGACACGGATGCCGCCCTCGCGGCGTCGTCCCCCGCCGCGCAGACGCTGCACCGCCTGCTCGGCTACGGCGGCCGCTCCCAGCGGTTCGCGCACCACGCGCAGAGCCCGCTGCCCGTCGGCGCCGTGATCGTCGACGAGGCGTCGATGATCGATCTCGAGCTGATGGACGCACTGCTCGATGCGCTGCCCGCGAGCGCGCCGCTGATCCTGATCGGCGACGCGAACCAGCTGCCCGCGATCGATGCCGGCCAGATCCTCGCGGACCTCGCGCCCCCCCGCGAAGGGGAGCAGACGCAGCTCACGGCCCCGGTCGCGGTGCTCGCCAGGAGCTACCGCATGGACACCGCCGATCCGGGCGGCCGCGCCGTGTTCGAGCTGTCGCGCGCGGTGCAGAGCGGCGAGCCGATGCGCGGCCTGGTCGCGCGCACCCCGGGCACGCTCGCGTTCGCGGGTGCCGAGTGGGTCGACACGACCAAGGCACGGCGGCCGCTCGAGGTCACGCTGCAGGTCGCGGAGACGGCGTGGCACGCGTTCGGCGGCCGCCGTGCGCTCGACGCCGCGCAGCGCGTGTTCACGTTCGTCGACGGCCGCATCGATGCGGCGCAGGCCGCCGACCTCGAAGCGCTGTGGGCGTTGCTCTCGCATGGCCGCCTGCTCACCGTCACGCGCGCGCTGCCGACCGGCTCGATCGCGATCAACGCGCACCTCCACGCGCTCGCACTCGACGCGACCTCCACGGCGCTGCGCCCCGAGCTCGTTCCCGGCGAGCCGGTGATGATCACCGCGAACGACTACCAGCGCGGGCTGTTCAACGGCGACCAGGGCATCGTCGTCCGCGCCGACGAGGGCCTCGACAAGCACCACTACCGCGCCGTGTTCCGCGTCGGTGGCGAGCTGCGGCCGTTCGCCATCGAGGCGCTGCGCGATCGGCTCGAGCTGTCGTGGGCGCTCACCGTGCACAAGAGCCAGGGCAGCGAGCTCGACAAGATCGCGCTGCTGCTGCCGCACGACGATCTCCCGCTGGTCACGCGCGAGCTGGTCTATACGGGCGTCACACGCGCCCGTACCGGCACCGTGCTGTGCGGCGCGAAGGCGGTGCTCGTCGGCGGTGCCAAGCGCGCCGCCCTCCGCCACTCGGGGCTCGCGGACCGGATCCGCGCCGGGCTCACGCCGCGGGGAACTTGATCTCGATCGTGTGGCGGCCGTCGTCGGCGCGCGCGACGAACAGGGAGCCGTGCTGCTGTTGCACGAGCGTCTCGATCTCCTCGAACCGCGCCCTCGCACCGGGGTGACGGCGCGACGCGGAGACCTGTGCACCATCGATCGTCGGCCGGCGAACGCCGATGCCGGTGTCGATCACCTCGAGGAGCACGTGATCCTCGCCGTCCGGCTCGACGATGAGCCACACCTTGCCGCCCCAAGGCATGTCCTCGCACGCGGCGAGCACCATGCGCAGCGCGAGCCGCTCCATCTCCTTGGGATTGCAGCGCACCGGCGGCGTACCGCCGGCGGACTCGATGATCACTTCGAACTCGTCGGGGATCGCGCGGCGATACACGGCGAACGCGTCGCGCAGCAGCTGTGCGAGATCGACGACCTCGGTCGACGCCTTCACGTTGCGCGCCTGCGCGACCATGCGGATCGCGAGCGCGGCTTGATCGAGCGCAGGCCCCGCCGACCCGTGGGCGTCGGTGGCGACGGGCATCCGCGTCGTCGACTGCTCCGGCACCGACGCGCGCTCGTGCGCGAGTGCGCCCACGGTGCTCGCGAGCTCGTCGATCGAGCCGACCACGACGTGGCTCGCCCCACACGCGAGCCACAACCGGCTCGCTTCCTCGTCCGCGCGGGGCGCGTGGATCACGACGTCCTCCAGCTTGCACTCGCGCGCGACGGCGAGCAGCGCGACGACATCCTCGCACCGAGAGGTGCCGGCGACGATCATGTCGGTGCGCTCGATGATCAGCGAGCGCACCGCGCTCGACAGGTCGCCCACGTTCGCGCGTACGTCGACGCCGGGAACCTCGCAAAGCGCGTCGACCAGACCCGCTCGCTGTTCGGGGGAGCTCTCGAGGACCAGGACCTTGCTCATGACCATGTGCGTTGCCTTTCCCACCGCGACCAGCATGGGCGATACCGTGCGAACGTAACTGTCAGCTCTCAGCGGAACGTGGCGTCAGGCTCCGTCCTACAGCGCCTTCGGTACACCATGTCGGTACACTGCCGCCGTGGCCAAGGATCTCGCTTGTAGACATGCCTCACGCACGGATGGCGTGTGTGACGCCTGCGGCCACTGCGAGCACGACGTGGTCCTCAACGGCGCCTGCTTCTACTGCGGGAGCACCGACCTCGACCCGATCGCGATGTCGCCGAAGCCTCCGGAGCTGATCGCGCCCGAACGGCTCGCGCGCAAGAAGCCGGGCTAGAACTGCGTGCGCAGGCGCGCCTCGACGAGCGCCGCGGGATCGAAGCCGGTGTCACGTTTGATCATATCGACCATGTCCTGCATCCGTGCAGGCTGATTCTTGTACTTCGCGTAGAAGCGCGCGATCACCCCGTCGAGGACCTCGGCGCCCACCTCGTCGGCGACGTCCTTGTAGAAGAACGCGCCCTGCATGTACGGCAGGTTCGTGAACAGCTTGTCCTCGATGATGTCGAGCTCGTTGCAGCCGCGCGGCCATGCCGGCGCGCCACCTTCGGCGATCGCTGCGTCGAGCTCGTCCTGATAGTCGGCCCAGATCTGCGCTTCGAGCGCGGGCGCGACCTGCGACAGCGCGCGCGCGGCGAGGTAGCTGACCGTGCCTTCCGACAGCACGAAGTCCTCCCAGCACTTGATGCGAACGCCGTCGCCGAACCAGCCGTGCGCGGCCTCGTGCGCGTGCGTCACCTGATCGCTCATCGCGTCCTTCGCGACGTGGAAGTACGGATGGTGCTCCATGCCGCCGTACAGGCCCTCGCCCCACACGACCGAGACGGACTCCATGCGATCGCCGAACGTGTACGGACCGACGTGCTGCTCGAGCCAGTCGACGACCTTCACGAGGTTCTTGGTGCCTGCACGCGCGGCGGTCTCCCCGCCCGGCAGCCACTGCACGCCGATCTGCGTGCCTGCCGTCGTCGCGCCGAGCTCCGCCTTCGCGTAGTCGCCGACCGCCCACGCGATCATGTACGGCGGTGCCTCCGCGTCGATCGACTCGGGATACACCGCGGTCTTGCCCGCGGGCACGCCGTCGACGTTCAGCATGAACGTCGTGCCGTCCGCCGGCTGCGAGTGACACGGAAACACGTTGCCGCAGAAGTACGGCCAGATCACGGTCGAGCCGCCGGGCAGCAGGCCGTTGGCCTGGTCGTGGCCCTCGAACCCGTAGGTGACCACGAGCGGCCCGAGCACGTTCGACACCCGCAGCTTGCCGTTGAGGATCCGATGCTGGCGATTGCCGCGATCGTCGCTGACGCCGGTGATCGTGAGGCCACCGACCTCGAGCGCGACGTTGCCATACCGCTCGAGCTCGATGGTCGCGACGGCGGTCATCGACGCGAGGTCGACGTCGAGGTCCGTCGTCGCGATGTTGACCGTGGACGCGCCGTCGGCCTTGCCATCGAGGAAGTCCTCGTCGTCGATCGCCTCCGCGTCGGTGCACGCACCGGCGGCCGCGGCGAACAGCAAGGAGACCAGCCAGCGATGGTTCACCCCTGCCGTCACAGCAAGGGCGAGGCCATGCGACCGCGCCACGATCTCGCTCGGTTGCGCCGGCGACCGGCTACTTCAGTAGCCGCTCAGTCGAAGTTGGCAGACCACAGCGGGGCGAGCTTCGGGTCGCCGTCGAGCGCCTGCGCGATCGCCGCCAGCTTCGGTGTGTGCGCCGCGAACCACGCCCGGCCGGGGCGCCACTGCGTCATGACGGCGACGTAGACGTCGAGCATGCTGCGCTGCTCGCCGAGGAACCACGGCCCGCGCGCGACGCCCTCCAGCTGCGCCCACATCGTCTCGCGCAGCGCGTTCGTCGACTCGCGCAGCCGCGGCCCTGCGTCACCCGCCCACCGCGATGGCTCGTCGCCATACAGGAACGTCGGGTACACCGCCGCGACGAAGAACACCAGCCAGCGCAGCGCGTCGCGCCGCAGCGGGTCGCCCGGCCGCGGCAACAGCCGCGCGTCCGGTGCCAGCTCGTCGAGGTGCAGCACGATCGCCGCGGACTCCGTCATCACGCCACCGTCGGGCGCCACCAGCGTCGGCACCTGGCCGAGCGGATTGAGCGCGAGCAAGCGATCGCGCCCCGGGCCGGGCGTCGCGTAGTCGACCTCTTCGCGCTCGTAGCGCACGCCCGCGAGCACGAGCGCCGCCTCCGCGAGCACCGAGCCGCAACCCTTCGTGCCGATCACGCGCCAGCCGTCGTTCGTCATGTGTCCACCATGGCCGAGCGCGCCCGCCCCGTCTTGCATGGTCTTGCTTCGCGCTTGCCGGCCACACCGCCCCGCGCGATCGTCGGTCCATGCCGCAGTTCCGGACCGCCCACGTGTTCGAGAGCCGCGACCTCCGCATCGGCCGCACGGTCTGCAACGGCTGCGATCCGCTGCGCCCGTGCGAAGAGCACAACGACTACGCCTCCCTCTGGCTCGTCACGTCGGGCGCCCTCGAGCTCCGCGATCGCCGCGGCCTTCGCGTGATCGATCCGACGCGCGGCCTCGTCGTGCCCGCCTACCACGCCTTCACGGTGCGCCACCCCGCGGGCCCCGACGTCTGCGTCTGGTTTCGCGGCCCACTCGTCGACGCCCTCGCCTCCGCCGGCCTCGCGACCGTGCCCATCACGCCCGCCTTCCTCGCGCGCCTCGCCTCCGCGCTCGGCGAGGATCACCCCGACGAGCTCTCCGTCGGCGAGCTGCTCGCCACCCTCGTCCCCGACGACCCGACGTCGTCACCGCGCGACCTCGCCTCCGCCGTCGCGCACCAGCTCCGCGTCGGCTTCGCCGCCTCGACCTCGCTCACCGAGCTCGCCGCCTCCACCGGGTACTCCGTGTTTCACACCTGCCGCGTGTTCCAGCGCGCCACCGGCCACACGATCCACGGCTTCCGCCGCGAGCTTCGTCTGCGCCACGCGCTCGCACGCGTCCTCGATGGCGACGAGCCGCTCGCCGACGTCGCGGCCGCCACCGGCTTCGCAAGCCAGTCGCACCTCACCAACCTCTTCCGCGCGCGGTTCGGCATCACACCGGGCCGTGCCCGCACGCGCGCGGGCCAGCGCCTGCTCGCTCACGCGGGGACGTAGGTCAGCCGGACCACGTCGTCGTCCATGCGATCCGTGGCGACGAGGCGCAGCGGCGGACGCGCACCGGCGAAGTATGGCTTGCCGCCGCCGAGCACGTAGGGCCTGAAGTAGAGCCGGTACTCGTCGATCAGCGGCGCCAGAGCGGCCGCGATCTCGGGCCCGGCGACGTCGAGCTCTCCGTCGACGGTCGCCTTCAGATCGCGCACGAACTCGACGACGTCACCGCGGATCAGCGTCGCGTTCGGCCCGACCGACGCGAGCGTGCGCGACGCGACCCACTTCGGATGCCGTTGCCAGGCGACCGCGAACTCGCGCTCCGCCGCGTCCCACTCGGGCCGCTCGACGTCCCAGTAGCGCA
This sequence comes from Kofleriaceae bacterium, assembly GCA_035539815.1. Taxonomy (GTDB): domain Bacteria; phylum Myxococcota_A; class Polyangia; order Haliangiales; family Haliangiaceae; genus JABFXX01. The sequence continues at coordinate 1,771 of DATLHR010000322.1, read as the reverse complement.
TCACCTCGTAGATGCGCCGCCCGTAGATGGCGCCGGCGTGGCCGGCGACGACGTCGATGAAGTGACGAAACACCGTCGGGCTCGGCGGCGGCATGCAGAGCGTCCCCGCCGCATCGTCGACGTAGCCGTCGAGCGATTGCATCATTCCGAACACGAGCTTTGCCATGGGCGGATGGTACCTCGCCCACGTGGGCGCTCGCCCCCCTCAGGCCGGGCGCGGATACCGCGTACGCAGCGACGCGAGCGCGGTCGTCGCCACCTCGCCATCGAGCGCGAAGCACTCGCCGAGCAGCGCGGTGATCTCGGCGTCGCTGCCCGACGTCACCGCGGTGCGCAGCCCCATCGCCTTGGGCATGAAGCTCGGATCGGTCATCTTCGACCGGAAGTGCGCCGTCGACGTGCGCGCCTGATCGTCGGAGATCCCCAGCAGCGTCGTCAGCGTCGTCGCGGCGCCCGCATCGTCGCCACGCATGATCGCACCCGCGAAGTCTCGAAAGGTCAGCTCGGCCATCGGCGCGACCATAGCGCAGGCTATCGGCACGAAGCGGCCGCCGCTTCCAGCTCCCGATGCCGGCTGGCGCACGACTTCGTCTCGACGGCCGGTTTCGACGCGCGGACGTTCGCCGCCGCCCAGTCCGCGGCATCGGCGATGGCGCGATCGATGACCGACGAGCGCCGGCATCCCGCGATCGCGCGGGCGGCGGCGAGATAGGCATCGCACGCGGGCTCGTGCGCCTCGACGAGGGCGAGTGGCGGCGCGGTCTGGCGACGCGCGTGCGCGGGCGATCCGTCGATGCCAGAGAGGCAGCGATCCTGGATGATCGGATCCCACGCGCCGACGATGCACGCGCGAACCCACGTCGACCACTGGTCGCGCTCGCAGGTCGCGCGCATTCATCGCAGTCGCGCCGTCGACAATTCACCGTCTGCGGCGACGACCCGCACTTTCGATTTTTACTCTGACACCAGCTTCCGAAGGCACATCAGCGCCCATCCCGACGACAGTCGACGCCACCAGAGACAGCTCGCCTCTCGATCATCGAGCGGATATCGAGTGAGCATGGCGATGAATGTCGAGGATCTCGGAGAGTGGATCGCCGAACAGGCCGCGCACCTCGATGCGGCGACGCACCGACTGCTCACCGCCGTGCGCGAGTTCGATGCATCCAGTAGCTGGTACAAGCAGGGCGCGCGGTCGTGTGCTGAGTGGCTGTCATGGCGCGTCGGGTGGAGCCGTCAGACCGCGCGCGATCGGGTGCGCGTGGCGCAGCGCCTCGGCGAGTTGCCGCTCGTCGACGACGAGCTCCGTCGTGGCGTGCTGTCGTACTGCAAGGTCCGAGCGATCACGCGCGTCGCGACGCCCGCCAACGAGGCTGCACTCATCGACATGGCCAAGCACTCGACGGGTGCGCAGCTCGAGCGCATCTGCCGCAAGTACGCTGCCGTTCAGCGGCTAGGCACGGACCCGGACACGCGCTACGACGACGAGCATCGCTATGTTTCGCGACGCGAGCTGGAGAACGGCTTTGTCGAGATCAGCGCCCGGCTTCATCCCGAGGAAGCTGCCGCCGTCTGGGCCGCGCTCGATCGGATCGTGAAGGAACGTGCCCACGCGCGTTCGGCTGTCGATGTTTCCGCGGACTGAGTAATCCCCGCGAATCGCTGGCTGTCTGATCAGTAGAAGCGCGCGCAGCGCCTTGCTTATCTCGGCTTGCGAAGACTGAGAGGGGGCAAGACGTGCGCGCGTTGGCGATCGTACAGGAGCGAATTG
>DATLHR010000321.1:0-3000 GCA_035539815.1 Kofleriaceae bacterium | reverse complement strand
TGGTGATGGTGCAGGCGTTCGGCGAGCCCGCGTTCCCCGTCGATACGCACATCCATCGGCTCGCGGGGCGCTGGCAGCTGTCACGCGCGCGCAGCGTCGAGGAGGTCGAGCGCGATCTGAAGGCGGTGTTCCCGAAGGAGCGCTGGCACGACCTGCACCTGCAGATGATCTACTTCGGCCGCCAGTTCTGTCCGGCGCGCGGACACGTGCCCGCCGAGTGCCCGATCTGCAGCTGGGCGATGTCCAAAGCGCGCGCCGAGGCCGAGCGCAAGCAAGGTCTCAGCAAGCCGGTGAAGCCGAAGCGCGCGGCGCGCGGCTAACGCTCCGACCACGCGGCGAGCTCGTTGCCGCATGGATCGGTGAAGTGAAACCGCCGGCCGCCCGGGAAGGCGAAGATGTCGCGCGTGATCGTGCCGCCTGCGTCGAGGACGCGGCCGCGCGCCGCCTCGAGATCGTCGGTGTAGATCACGACGAGCGGCTTCGCGGGGCGATGCGAGGCGTCGGCGCTGAAGCCGCTGCTCACGCCGCTGCTCGCCGTGTCGACGTACTCGTCACCCCAGTCCTTGTACGACCAGCCGAACGTCGCGCCGTAGAACGCCTTGACCTTGGCGATGCCGGCGGCCGAGTCGGCGGGCAGCTCGATGTAGTCGATGTGGTTCGGGTGCTTCGGGCTCGTGCTCATGCGGCGACCATAGCCGCACCCCGATCGACGGTCTTGAAGAAATCGGACATCGAGGTGGTGTCGAGCGAGCGAGCGGCGAGCTCCCTGGGCGTGGCTCCGGCGAGCGCACGGACCTCGCGCGTCAGGTGCGCCTGATCGAGGAAGCCGGCGTCGGCGGCCGCGCCGGCGAGCGTCATCCGATGATCACCGAGCACGACCAGCGCACGCTGGAAGCGCAGGATGCGATGCAGCAGCTTCGGCGCGTAGCCGGTCGCCACGCTCACGCGGCGCTGGAGCTGGCGCGCGCTGATCCCGACCTCGCGCGCGAGCTGCGCGACGTGCGCGCCGGGGTGGCGCGCGAGCCACGCGACCGCGGCCGCGGCGAGCGCGTCATCGTGACGGCGGTTCGCGAGGCGCGCGACGAGGGCATGCTCGAACGCGGCGAGCTGCGCCTCGATCGTCCCGCCCTCGACCCGTGCCACGAGCTCGCGCGCCGGGCGTCCCCACACGTCGGCGAGCGCGACGTCGCGATCGACGAGCTCGCTCGCATCGACGCCGAGCGCGGTCGCGACGCTGCCCGGACGGAACCGCGCGCCCACGATCACCGTGCCCGCCGCGAGCTCGACGTGCTCGACGCGCGTCGCGGGCCCGACGACAACCGGAGCACCACCCGCGATCGAGATCAGATCAGCGCACGCATCCGGCACCACGGCGTGCGTGACGCTCGCGTCCGCGACGTGCACCCACAAGCACGCGACATGGCGCCGGATCGACGGCGGGGGCAGCAGCTCGCGATACACGCTCACCGTCCCAGGATAACTCTCACCTCGTTCCACGCCGAGCCCGGCAACGCCTGGTAACCCGCGGTGTGCAGCGAACCGGTCGTGCGGATGCTAGCTCTGTCGGCTCATGCGCCGTCACAGCCTCGCGTGCCTCGCGGCCGCGATCATCGGATGCCACGCGCGTCCCTCGCCGAAGGATCCGAGCGTGGAGGCCGCCTTCCCGGCGACGCCCGCCTCGCCCGGCGACTCGCTCCCACGGCAGCTACGCGTCGTCACCTTCAACGTGCACCGCGAGGCAGGTGACAAGGTCATCGACGGCATCCGCGGTGATGCAGCGCTGCGCGCGGCCGATCTGATCGTGCTGCAGGAGGTGCATCGCAAGGAGCCAGCGACCGAGCCGTGCAGCGCCGCGTGCTCGCTCGGCAAGGACCTCGGCTACTACTCCGTCTACGCGCCGGGCCACGTCCAGGGCGATGGCACCGACGGCGTCGCGATCGTCTCGCGCGCGCCGATCCTGTCGACGCAGGTGCTCGAGCTGCCCGCGTTCGAGATCGGCTTCAACAACAGCCGCCGCGTCGCGCTCGTCGCCACGCTGCTCGTCGACGGCGCGCCCGTCACCGTCTACGCGGTGCACCTCACCAACCGCCTCACCGTACGCGAGCGCCGGAAGCAGCTGCTGCCGGTGCTCGAGCACGCGAAGCAGCAGACCACGCCCGTGATCATCGCCGGCGACATGAACACCGTGCCGTTCACCTTCGTCGGCAACGTCGTCCCGATCCCGACGGGCACGCAGGACGACCGGCTCGAGGAGCTCGTGCGCGCGCACGGCTTCGACACACCCTGCGCGCGCAGCGGAGCCACGTTCCGCCGCATGGGCATGAAGCTCGACGCGATCTACACCCGCGGCTTCGTCACCCACCGCTTCGCGACCGCGCAGGCCGGGCGGGTCTCCGATCACCTGGCGCTGTGGGCGCTCCTCGAGCCCGTGTTTTCCAAGAGTTAGAAACGTGGGGACGGGCCCCTTTTCCTTTGGGCTTGCATCGCGGGCGCGGATGAATATTCATTCCTCTACGCACATGACGCCGCCTGCCCCGAAGACTCGCCCGAGCAGCCCGGCCATCGCCGGCGCATCGGCGACCGGCGGCGCGCGGCGCGCGGCGTCGACCGACAAGCGCGAGGCGATCCTCGAGGCGGCGCTCGACCTGTTCGTGGAGCGCGGCTTCTTCGGCACGGCGGTGCCCGAGATCGCGGAGCGCGCCGGCGTCGGCGCGGGCACGATCTATCGCTACTTCGATTCGAAGGAAGCGCTCGTCAACGAGATCTACCGCGAGCAGAAGACCCGGTTCGGCAAGGTCGCGCTCGACGATTTTCCGACGAACAAGCCCACGCGCGAGCTGTTTCGCACGCTGTGGATGCGGATGGCGAAGTTCGCCACCGAACACCAGCGTGCGTTCGTGGTCATGGAGCTTCACCACCACGCGTCGTACCTGGACGCGGAGAGCCGCGCCCTCGAGCAGCGGATGTTCCAGCTGTTCGGCGGCGTCATCACCGGAGCCC
>DATLHR010000320.1:0-4380 GCA_035539815.1 Kofleriaceae bacterium | reverse complement strand
AATCGTCACCGATATCTCGATGCCGTGGATGACCGGCTTGCAGGTCATGCACTCCGCTCGTGCGGCGGGATTGCGCGTTCCGATCATCGTAATGACTGCGCTGCGTGATCCGACGATCCCGGAGCAAGTTGCGTCCCTGCTTCGACGCTTGTCAGAAATGACCCGCGTGTGCTCGTCGAAAATGACCCGGCGTAGCGATCGTTGGTACGCGGGTCGCGATGGCACCGCGATCGCGCCGATGTTGCACTGAATGCCGAGCCTCGTTTCGACCTGAGCGCTCTGCGACAGAGCACCAGCGGACGTGTAGCGAGGAGTGCCGGCGAGCGCGCAAGCAGCGGCTTGCGCGCAGGCGCCGGCGCAAGCGCGTGCAGGACGCTCGGGTTGACGAGCGCGAGCGGCAGCGTGCGTCGCGAGCGCGGCGTGCCGATGAGGGATCCGGATGTCACGCGCAGGCCTCGGCGCCGAAGCCCGTGGAGTTAGTCGAGAAAATGCTCGAATCGTTCGACAGCGCGGTCGCGATGTCACGTGCAGGCCTCCAGCGGCGTCTCGGTGTGATGTTGCGGAGTTCGCCTCGTTCTGCGACCGCAGATCGCGAAGCGGCGGTCGTGATGTCACGTGCAGGCCTCGGCGCGTAAGCGCCGGAGATGGTGGTGGTTTCAGGCAGAAATCTGGCGCGCGATGTCACGTGCAAGCCTCGTCGCTGGTGCGCGTCGGATGCAGCGTGCACGCGTGGACGTGGACCTGCACCAGCTCGAGCTCCGGCATCACGACCTCCGGATCCACGACGCCGATCAGCGGCGACGGTTGATCGGATCGGTCGCCGAGATCGGGCAGCAAGTGCCGGTGATCGTGATCCGTGAGAGCGAGCGTCTCGTGTTGATCGACGGCTACCTCCGCGTCGAGGCGCTGCGCAAGCTCGGCCGCGATACGGCGGCGGCGACGACGTGGCCAATCGGCGAGGTCGAGGCACTGCTTCACCGTCGCCACCTCTGCATCGCGGTACCCGCGATCGAGGATGCGTGGCTCCTCGCACGCCTACGCGATCACGGCCTCGGCCTGGACGACCTCGCGCGCCGTTTGTGCCGCTCGAAGAGCTGGGTCTCGCGGCGGCTCGCGCTGATCGAAGCGCTCACACCGGCGGCACAAGCGCGCGTTCGCGCCGGCACCGTGCCGCCGCACGCGGCGATGAAGTACCTCGTGCCGTTGGCGCGCGCCAACAAGCGGCAGTGTGAGCAGCTGGTCGGAGGGCTCGGCGATACGCGCGTCAGCGATCGCGAGCTCGCCGCACTCTACGACGCATGGCGAGCGGCCGACCGCGCCGGCAAGCAGCGCATCGTCGCCGAGCCATTGCTCGTGTTGCGAGCGCTCGCAGTGACAGCGACCGCACGCGTCGACGACGACTCAGCGCCGCTGCACAAGGACTTCACGATGCTCGCCGCGATCGCGTGGCGAGCGGGCCGCCGCATCCGCGGCGGCGATCGGCTTACCGCCGATCACACACGCGCCTGGCACGCCGCGCAGGACGCGTTCGCGTCGCTGGGCGCCACCATCGAGGAGACACATGCTGGATCAGACCACCCGACAGACCATCCTGAGACTTCATGACGCCGGCCACGGATCGCGCGCAATCGCCGACGCGCTCCAGATCTCACGCGGCGCTTGCAAACGCGTCCTGCGCGACGGCCGCGCCGAGCCGCCGCCGCTCGCGCGCGCCGAGCGCGCCGAGCCGCACCGGGACGACATCCTCGCGCTTCACGCCGAGTGCGGCGGCAATCTCGTGCGCGTTCACGAGGAGCTGATCGCGCGCCATCAGCTTGAGCTCTCGTATCCGGCGCTGACCGCGTTCTGCCGCAAGCACGGCATCGGCCACGAGCCCAAGAAGCCGGCCGGCCAGTACCACTTCGATCCGGGCCAGGAGATGCAGCACGACACCTCGCCGCATGACGTGCACATCGGCGGCGCGTGGCGCCGCGTGCAGACCGCGTCGTTGGTGCTGTGCTACTCGCGCCGCCTGTTCTTTCAGTTCTACCCGCGGTTCACGCGGTTCGAGTGCAAGGTGTTCCTCGACGACGGCGTCGCCTACCACGACGGCGCCTGCGAGCACTGCATGATCGATAACACCCACGTCGTCGTGCTCCACGGCACCGGCACCATCTCCTTGCCGGTGCCCGAGATGGAGGCGTTCGGCAGACGCCTCGGGTTTACGTTCATCGCGCACGAGAAAGGCGACGCCAATCGCTCGGCGCGCGTCGAGCGCCCGTTCCACTTCATCGAGAATAACTTTCTCGCCGGCCGCAAGTTCGCCGACTTCGCAGACGCCAATCGAGCGGCCCGCGCATGGTGCGACAAGGTCAATGCGAAGTTCCGGCGCAGCCTGTCGGCCAAGCCCAATGAGCTCTATGCCGTCGAGCGGCCCGTGATGCGCCGGCTGCCGATCTGGCGGCCCGAGATCTACGCGCTCCACCAGCGCGTCGTCGATCTCGAGGGCTACATTCACGTCGACGGTCACATCTACTCTGTGCCGTATCAGCTGATCGGCAAGAGCGTCGAGGTGCGCGAGACCAAGGACAGGATCCGCGTGTTCGTCGGCCCGCGCGAGGTCGCAGTCCACGACAAGGCGATCTCGACGACCAAGCAGCGCAAGACGTTGCCAGAGCATCGTCCGCCGCGCGGACAGCAAGTCGACCGCATCGCGCCGCTGCCCGAGGAGCGCGAGCTCGCCGACGCTGGAGCACCGTTCGCCAGCTACGCCGTCGCGCTCAAGAAGCAGGTCGGTCCACGTTGGCCGGTCGCACTCCGCCGGCTCGCGCAGATGCGGCGGGATTATCCGGCCGCGCCGCTCGCCGCTGCACTCGAGACGGCAGCGCACTACGGCCTCTATGACCTCGACCGCGTCGAGCGAATGATCTTGCGCAATGTCGCCACCGCCTACTTCGTGATTCCCGCCGACCGCGGGCCGGAGGCCGGCGATGAAGGATGACCTTGAGCAGCTGCTCAAGAGCCTTCACCTGCGCAAGATCGCCGAGCTGTTCGACGAGGAGGTCAAGCGCGCCGAGAAGGCCGACATCTCCTATCAGGAGTTCATGGCGCGCCTGATGCGTGCGCAATGGCAGGCCAATCAAGAAGCCGCGCTCGCCTGGCGCATCAAGCGCGCCGGGATGCCCGAGCAGTGGACGCTCGAGACATTTCCGTTCAAGCGTCAGCCTGGCGTCAATCAGCGCCAGATCCGTACGTTCGCCGAGCTCGAGTTCGTGCCCAAGGCCGAGAACATCGTGTTCATCGGCCCGACCGGCGTCGGCAAGACCGGCCTCGCGTCCGCGCTCCTGCTCAAGGCGCTCCAGAACGGTCACCGCGGCGTGTTCATGCGCGCCCAGGACCTGTTCGACGAGATGTACGCCTCGATCGCCGACCGCTCGACACGGCGCTTACTCAACCGGCTCGTCAAGGTCGACGTCCTTGTCATTGACGAGATGGGATATCTCAACCTCCGGCCCGAGCAGACCAACATCTTCTTCAAGCTGATGGAGGAGAGGTACCGCCAGCGCGCGACGATCATCACGACGAATCTCGATTACTCCGAGTGGGCCAACTTCCTCGGCAACAAGGCGCTCGTCGGCGCCCTGCTCAGCCGGCTGCGCCACCAGTGCCACACCGTCAAGATCGACGGCCCCTCGTTACGAGGCGGCGACGGTTGAGTCACGCGTTCGATGCCCATCGCGTTGTGCACGTGTTCGTGCACGATCTTTGATGGGATTGCCGCGGTAGGCTCGCTCTCGATGCGTCTCTACCGCGGCCTCAAGAATCCGTACCGCCCCGAGCTCGTCGACGACAGCTGGACCGCAGGCACGGACTTCACCGACTGCCCGGCTGCGGCTCTGCTCTACGCGCAGAGCTCGCGCGGCGTCCTCGTTGTCGTTGACATCGAGCACGACGAGGCCGCAATTCCGCACCGACTGTGCGAGGCATCCTGGTCGGAGCGCGAGGCCAAACGCTTCATCATCCGACGTCGCTTTGACGAGGACATCGTCGCCATCTTCCGGGCGAAGGACCTGCGCGCACGCCTCCGCCGAGAGGGTCACCGCAACGCACTCTTCGCGACCAAGGCCCGCGTCTTGCGCGCCATCATCGATGACGAGCTACGCCACCGAGCTCTGCGGTCGAACCTCGCTCGCGGATCCCAGTTCGACGACCGGGTCAGTTCTCACGAGCAAGGGTGGGTCAGTTCTCGCGAGCGTTGAAGACCTGATCTCCGACGATCGAAAATCCATGGAGCGGGAGTTCGATAGGCTCGCGGTAGGGAATCGCAACAAACACGGCCGCTCCCAAAGAGCCTGTGTCCACGTACGCAGTCAATTCGTCCCCGATGTTAGCGACAGCATC
>DATLHR010000319.1:0-22142 GCA_035539815.1 Kofleriaceae bacterium | reverse complement strand
CGCCTGGCGGATCGGAAACCCGATCGCCCACAGCCGCCGCAACAGCTCCACCGCCCGCGGCGCCACCTGTGCTGCGACCACGAGCTCGCCGCGCGCGCTGCCGTCGAAGCTCACGTGATCGAACTGCACGTACGCGAGGTCTTCCCAGCGCGGACACCGCGCGTCGTCGCCCTTCCACGACACGCCCTCCATCCGCGCCTTCACGCTCGCCGGAATCGGCACGATCTCCGACGTGAACGCGCGCGCCGGCGGCGGCAGCAGCGCCGCCATTACGGTGCGGCCGCCGGCCCGGCAGGCTCGGTCGCGGGCGCCGCCGTCGCTGGAGTGGTCGGCGCGGCGGGCTTCGGCGTGGCGGGCTTCGGTGCGGCGGTGTCCGGCGCCGTGGGGGTCGACGCCGCGCCCGAGCCCGGGCCCCCCATGGTCGCGCCGGGTGCCAGCGCATTGCTCGAGCTCCCACCGGTGGGCGCCCCACCGGCCGGCGCGACCTTTGGCGCGATGGCGGTCGACGCGGCAGCTGGGGCCGTGGCAGGCGCGACCGCCGGCATGCGCGCCAGCGTCGCCGAGCGGCGCATCGCGAACGCGGCATGCGTCGAGCGCGGCGAGGCGCTCGCGAACCGGTCGTACTCGACGCGCGCCTTCGCGTACTGACCGCTGCGATCGAGGGCCGAGGCGAGCTGGAAGCGAGCGTCGTCCTGATCGACCTCGGCCCACACGGCCTGCTGGAGGTGAGGAATGGCCTTGGCGAGGTCGTTGCCCTTGGCGTACGCGACGCCGAGGTAGTAACGCATGAGCGCGGCGCGCGCGCCGGCGGGCTCGCTGACGAGAGCGGCCTCGAGAGGCGCGATGACCTCGGCGTAGCGTCCGGCGCGGAACGAGGCGGCGGCGGCCTTGAGCGTCGCGTCGACCTCCATGACCTGGGTCGCATGGGCACGCGCGGCGAGCACGGCGCGCTCGGTGCGCGAGAGCGGCACGTCGCTGAGGGTGGCGAGCTTCGCGGCGGCCTCGGTGCGCTGGCCGGCCTCGAGGAGCTGGTAGACCTCCCACGCACGGGTATCGGCCTCGTCGCGGGCGGTGGCCCTGGCGCCGGCTTCGTCCGCGCGGCGGACAGCCAGGTCGCGTTCGGCCTGGGCGTGGTCGCGGGCGGCCAGCAGCTCGTTGGCGCGGCTGCGGTAGAGCAGGAAAAACCCCGCCCCGACCACGACCGTGAACAGGACGTAGGCGACGAACGAGTTCAGGTTGAGCCAGCGAGAACGCCGCCGCTGCTCGGCGACAAGCGCCCCAATGGACTCGGCAAGCTGGCCGACCTGCTGCTGGGTCTTGCGGCCCTGGGCCGCCTGGTCGTCCAGCTTGCGCCGGAGGGCCTCGAGCAGCGCCCACCCCTCGGCATCCGCGGCCGCCTGGTCGTCCGGGGCCTCCGGGGCGACCGGGGTCGGCTGAGGGGCGGCGCTCATGGGTGGCTTTTCCCCCGGCGGCGGGGGCAAATCAAGACCCGGTTCGCGCGTTGAGCCACGTGGAATCCACTGGTACAGTGCGCCCGCACGGGATCTACGCAATCATGCGTCGTCCCGAGCGCGAGGTATTCCGAGGCTTCATGACCCTGCTCTACGACTGGCTGAAGAAGGCCGCGAAGGCCCAGGGCAACAACAAGGCCGTCGTCTATCGAGACAACTACCTGTCCTGGCGAGGCCTCCTGCATCGCGTCGATCGACGCGCACAGGAGTTCAAGAGCATGGGGATCAAGGAGGGTGCGTGGGTCGGGCTGATGCTCGGCAACGTCCCCGACTTCGTCATCCTCGCGCTCGCGCTGTCCAAGCTCGACGCGGCGATCGTTCCGATCGACCCCACCACCGGCGGCCGCGAGCTCGAGCTCATCCTCGCCGCGGCGCCACTGCGCGCGCTCGTCACCCGTCCGCGCGGGTCGGAAGGCAGCATCTCCGCCAACGGCACCAGTGCGCCGGTTCCGCCGAGCACGCTGCCCCGCTCGCGTGTCGCACGCCCGACGGCGCCGCCGCCGCGCGACCAGCTGCCGAACACGGTGCCCGCGACCGATGCGGCCGAGGTGCGCCGCCGCCTGCAAGGCACGCTGCTGACCTGCTCGGTCTACAAGCGCAACCCGCCCGACCACGGTGTCGATCCGATCGCCGTGCTGTTCACCGCGGACTCGCTCGGCGATCCGAAGGGCGTCCTGCGCACCGACAAGAATACGATCGCCACCGTCGACCACGCCATCGCCGCGCTCGGCCTGTCGGACAAGACGAAGGCGCTCGTCGCCGTGCCGCTGTTCCATGCCTACGGCTGGGACCTCGGGTTCTTGCCCACGCTCAAGCTCGGCTCGACGATGTTCCTCGAGGAGGAGATCAGCGCGCGTCGCATCGGCAAGCTGCTGCGCGAGCACGACGTCGACGTCCTGCCCGGCACGCCGTCGATGTATGCCGAGCTGTCGAGGCTGCCGACCGCGAAGAAGCTCGACGTGAAGTCGCCGCGGTTCCTCGCGGCGGGCTCGCGCCTCGATCAGGCGGTCGCCGACGAGTTCAAGGAGAAGTACGGGATCAACATCCTGTCCTGCTACCACTCCACCGAAGCCGCGACGGTCGCGCTCGAGGACAGCGGGAAGTATCCGACGACCGTCGGCAAGGCGATCGACGGCGTCGAGCTCAAGATCACCGGCCCCGATGGGGCGATCATCAAACCGGCGGCCGCGAGCAAGGAAGGCCTGATCTGGGTGAAGAGCAAGACGCTCTCGCCCAAAGCGATCGGTCCGTTCGACGAGGAGCGCGATGCCGCGTCGCGCTCGACCCGGCCGTCCGGCATGGTGGCGATCGGCGCGATCGACAAGACGGGCTGGCTGCGCACGGGCGACCTCGGCAAGCTCGACAAAAACGGCCGCCTCGCCCTCACCGGACGCGAGGACGACGTCGTGAAGGTCGACGGCAAGCGCGTCGCGCTCGGCGAGGTCGAGGGCTGCCTCGAGGCGTTCCCGAAGATCAAGGCCGCACAGGCGACGGTGGTCACCGATCCGATGGCCGGCGCGATGGTCGTCGCGCGCGTGGTGACCAAGCAGAAGTCGACGGCCGAAGAGATCATCGATCACTGCGCGCGCAACCTGGCGCCGTACAAAGTGCCGCGCCGGATCGAGTTCTGCGAGACGATCTGATCAGGTGCAGGTGAGGCCGACGCCGACGAGCTCGGTGGCCGTCGCCATCGAGCGCTTGTGCCAGGCGATGGTCGCGGGCGAGGCGACACGCAGGCGCGCCAAGGCTCGCTGAGAACGTCTTAGTTGATGACGACGAGCTCGCCGGCGTCGTGGCCGCAGAACCGCGCGTTGAGATCGTACTTGGTCGCGCACACGGGACAGATCCGCGCGACGACGCCCGACGGCTCGCTGGTCTTCGCGCGGCTGCGCGGGCGCGTGGCGTTGTACACGGGGAACGGCACGAGCTCGTTGCCGTCGTGCGGACAGCTGCGCAGGCCCTGTTCGTACGCGCGGCGACACGCCATGCACACGAGCCCCGCGCTGCGGCTGGTGGCGCGCGCGCTCGCGGCGCCGACGAGCATCTCCTCGGGCGGCACGAGGCGGCGCGCGTCGCGCGTGCAGTAGGTCAAGCCGTGGTACTCGGTGCGACAGGTCGGGCACACCATCGCGCTCGACATCGCGACCGCGAGCCCGCCGCCGCTGCCGCCGCGCGCCATCGCCGGACGCGAGCGCGGCCGAGGCATGAGCGGAGGCGCCGGTGCTGTGGCGAGCGGACGCACCGCCGCGGGCTGGGGGGCCGGCGTCGGCGCGGGCTGCGCGCGCGCGCGCTTGCGGAGCACGATCACCATCGTCACGAGCCCCAGGATCACGAGCGCGAGCAGCGCGGCCGCGGCGATCAACAGGGTCTGCGAGCTCGATGCAAATCCGGACATCGACGCGTGTCTCGCGAGGCTAGCAATGGCCCCCAGATCGGTCAACGTGGAAATCTTTTCGCACCGACGAGAATCGGGGTACTAACCGCCGGTGCCGGACCTCGTGATCGGAGCTCGTCGTGCGGGCGTGCCCAAGCCATGGCGCGCCGGTGTGATCGCGCTCGCGATGCTCGGCGTCGCGCTCGTCGTGGCCTGGTTCATCTATCGGCGCAGCGTCGCGTACGATATGCCGGACGGCACCGTGCAGGGACCGATCACCCCGGTGCAGGCGGCCCCCGGCGCGCCGCCGACCCTGGTGTACGGGCAGTCGTCGCTGTCGTGGACCGGCGGCATCGCGGTGCTGCGCGTCGCGGGGGACGCACATGCGCAGGGGGCCGCACACGGACGCCTGCTCGCGCCGTGGCTCCGCCCGGTGCTCGACGCTGCGCGTCCATCGATCACCGGCACGGTCGGCGCGGGCCGCACGCACGGGATGCGGCTCGCCTGGCGGTGGCGGTTCATCGATGACGGCCTCTCGGATCCCGATCGCCGCATGCTCGCGGGGATGACGCGCGGCGCCGAGGCCAGCGGTGTCGATCTCTCGTTCGACCAGCTGCTCCGCACGCAGGCCGTGCTCGATGTCGGCGTTCCGTCGCCGCGCAGCGACGAGGCCGAGCACAAGAGCCTCGCCCAGAGCCTCACGCTCGTCGCCAAGCAGGCGACCGCCCCGGCGCGGGTGTGGATCGGCCGGACCATCGCGCTGCCCGGCATGGACGATGGCGGAGACAGCGCACGCCCCGTCGTCACGCTCGCCCATCCCGAGGGCAAGGTCGCGTGGGCCGGAGTGGGATGGCCCGGGATGACCGGCGTGGTCACCGGCGTCAACGCACACGGGATCGCCGTCATGGTCGATCCCGCGCGCACCGCCGACGTGCGGCCGACGCGGAGCGCCCGCCCGATCGCGCAGCTCGCGCGCACCGTGCTCGAGTCCGCGACCACGCTCGACGAGGCGATCAAGCTGATCGAGGGCACGCTCACGCTCGGGACCGCCGTGATCATCGTCGTCGACGGCACGAGTGGCACGTGGGTGCAGATCGAGCGCACGCCGTCCAAGGCGATCACCGAACGCAACCCGCGATCGCCCGCGTTCGGCGACGTGCTGACCACGCACGCGCTGTCGAGCGACCCCGAGAACGACCGCGCCCGCCGCATGCTGCCGACGCAGGCGCGCGTCGAGCGCGCGGCGAAGCTGTTGCGCGCCCCCCTGCCGGACGTCGCCGCGATGGTCGGCGTGCTGCGCGATCAGCGCGGCGTCGACGAGGCGCCCCGCCCTGCCGGTCACCGAGGCGTGATCGACGACGGTCGCGCCGCGCACACCGTCGTGCTCGATCCCACTTCGCTCGAGCTGTGGGTCGCCGACCCGTCGGCGAACGGCCGCATGCGCGCATTCGATCTCCGCCACGAGCTGCGCGGCGAAGGCGATCGCCCGACGCCACCCGCCGACGTGCTCCCCGATCCCGCCGCGGATCCCGATCGCGTGAATCACCTCGTCGCCGCACGTGCATGGCTGCGCGAGGCGCGCGGTGCCCTCGCCGACGGCGAGCTCGGCCGCGCCGCCGAGGCCTGCGCCCGCGCTCGCGTCCGCGCACCGGATCTTCCCGAAGCGCTCGAGCTCGAGGCGATGATCGCACTCGCGCGCGGAGACACCGCGGCCGCGCGCACCGCCTTCCAGTCGTGGATCGAGCACGGCTCCGACGATCCGAAGGGCGAAGAGCGCGCCCGCGCCGTGCTCGCTCGCTGAGGCGCTACTTCATCAGCAGTGCGAGCACTGCGCCCGCACCCGCGCCGAGGACGAGCAGCGCGACCACCCACCAGATCCACTTCGACGACGACGCCGGCGCGACCATGGCAGGAGGCTGCGCGTGCATGCCCATCACCGATGCCTGCGGCGGCTGCTGCATCGGTGGCTGTGCATACGCCTGCGACGGCGCCTGCGCTTGCGGCGCATACGGGGCCGGCGCGTAGGCGCCCGACGCCATCGGCGCGATGTGCGGCGAGCTCTGCACCGCGAACGGCGACGGCGCGCCTGCCGGGGACGACGCGTGCATCGGCGCGCTCATCGCGGGTCCGGTCGCGGGCGGCATCGCCGGTGGCGAGCCGAGGATCTTGTTGTCTTGCCGCGTCTCGAGCAGGTCGGCGCCCATGATCCGCGGCTGGCTCGCGGCCGCCGTGTCGCCCGCATGGTTGACCACGTCCTGGAGCGCGCGCGCGAGCGCCTGCACGTCGGGATAGCGGTTGTTCTTGTCCTTCTCGAGGCACTTCAGGATCACCGCGTCGGCGGACTTCGGCAGCGCCGCCTTCGGGTTCGCCTGCGACGGCGGAGGCGGCGTCTGCTTGAGCTGCGCGGTGATCAGGCCCGCCGGGCCCTTCGCGTCGGGGAACGGCAGCCGGCCCGTGATCATCTCGTAGGCGACGACGCCGAGGGCGTAGACATCGCTGCGGCCGTCGAGCGCCTTGCCCATCAGCTGCTCGGGCGACATGTACTCGAGCGTGCCGAGCGTCTGCCCCGTCGCGGTCAGCTGCGGCGACTGCGGATCGATCGACTCGCCGCGCATCACCTTCGCGATGCCGAAGTCGAGGATCTTCACGAACTCGGGGTTCCCCGGCCGGCTCTCGAGATAGATGTTCTCGGGCTTGAGGTCGCGGTGGACGATGCCCTGCGCGTGCGCCTCGGCGAGCGAGCTGCACATCTCACCGAGGATCTTGAACACGCGCTTCCACTCGAGCGGCGCCTGCTCGTGGAAGATCGCGTGCAGGCTGCGCCCCTCGAGCAGCTCCATCGCGATGTACAGCGTGCCGTCGGGCGTCTGGTCGAAGTCGTAGGTCGTGATCGTGTGCGCGTCGCGCAGGTTGCACAGCACCATGCCCTCACGCCGGAATCGCGCGACGAGGTTCTCGTCCTTGGTCATCTCCGGGTGGAGCAGCTTGAGCGCGACCTTGCGCCCCGTCGCGAGCTGCACGCCGCGATACACCGCGCCGAACCCGCCCTCGCCGATCTTCGATTCGACCTTGAACCGATTGTTGAGGACCGTGTTGAGGTAGAAGTCGTCGCCCTTGCGCGGCTTCACCATCGGCTGCGGCCGCGCCTGTGGCTGTGGCTTGGGCTGCGCTTGCGGCTGCGGTCTCGCGGCGGCGGCACTCGGCTGGAGCCGGTACCCGCAGACGCCGCAGAATCGAGCATTCGATTCGAGCGGCGAGGCGCACGACGGACAGTTCATGTGTAGGCGAATTTTCGCAGAACTATCCAGCGACCGCACGCCGGATCCGGGACAAAAGACGCCCCTAGCAGCGAGCAAGGAACAGCAGCAACGCGAGGAGCAAAATCGTCCCGCCGATCGTAGGCACCAGCCACGGCCGGCGATGCGCCTCGATCGGCGGCGGCGGCAGCGCCTCGATCGCGGCGTCGTCGCCCACGAACAGGCGGATGCGCGGTCCGCCCGGCCCGAATTCGACGCCCAGCGCGGTCCCCGCTCCGACCGGATGCTCGGTCACGCGATGACCATCGACGTACGTGCCGTTCGAGCTCCCGAGATCGACGAGGACCCAGCCGGCGTTCACGGCGCGCAGCTCGGCGTGGCGCGAGCTGGCGTCGATATCGCGCGAAGGATCGAACGAGACCTCGCACTCGGGGTGGCGGCCGAACCGCACGCGGTTCGAGGCCTCGAACTCCTGGCGCTGGCCTCGTCGCGAGCCGGCGACGTGGTCGATGACGACCCGCACCAGCGCACTGTATCACCGCCCGCCGAGCAACCAGGCGATCACGCAGACCACTACGCCGATGGCGATATACACCCACAAGGGGACGCGCTGTGCCTGCAGCCGCCTGTGCGCGGGGCCAGGCTCGATCTCCGCGGGCGGCTCGCGCGGCGGCAGGCGGATGCCGATCTGCGATCGCATGACGGCGTGCTGCCCGGTCACCGGGATCATCGGAGGGATCGAGCTCGTGGGAATTCCGATCCGCGCGGCGAGGCGGCGCGCGACGTACGACGACTCGCTGAGCGCGGGGTCGCCCTCTTTTTGCGGATCGAACTCGAGGAAGGTGGGCAGATCGGCGTCGTCGATCGGCGCCGTGAACCGCTCGCCCTGCACCTCGCACACGATCGCGGTGATGTTGTCGGTGCCGCCGGCGGCGCGCGCGGCGGAGATCAGCAGATTTACCGCGTGCTCGACGGAGTGCGGCTTTGACAGCAGGATCGCGATCGCCGGATCGCCGACGAGCCCGTGCAGCCCATCGCTGCACAGCAGCACGCGATCGCCGCGCCGCAGCTCGATGATCGAGAGCGACGGCTCGACGTCATCGCCGACGCCGAGCGCCTGCAGGATCGCTCCGCCCGCGCTCGCCGCTTCGTTGGGCGAGTGGCCCGCGGCGAGCAACGCGGACGCGAGCGACTGGTCCGCCGTGACTTGCACGAGCGCGCCGCTGCGCAGCACGTACACGCGCGAATCACCGACGGTGGCCACGACGAGCCGATGGCCGACGATCCCGGCCGCGGACACCGTCGTGCCCATGCCGCGCAGGCTGGACTCCTTGCGCGAGAGCGCGTGCACGTCGTGGTTCGCGACGCGCACCGCGCGCCGGAGCAGGCGCGCGAACACCTCGGCGTTCGTCGTCGCCGGCGTGCCCTTCATCTCGCGCCACAGCACCTTGGCGGCGAGCTCGGACGCGACCTCGCCACCGTCGACGCCGCCCATGCCGTCGCACACGACGAGCAGCGGTCCACGCTGCCCGGTCGCGATCCACGGCACCGTCGGATCGAGCACCTCCTGCCCATCGAGGTCACCGACGAGGAATTGATCCTCGTTGTGCTCGCGCACCGTTCCGATATCGGTGGCGCCGAGGACGGTGACGTCGAGGGACGGCTCTGCCACGGTTTACTTGCCGAGCTCGATCCGAAGCAGCTGATCGCCCATGCGGACGTGGTCACCGTGCTTGAGCGGCGTCGGGCCGGAGATCCGCACGAACGTACCGTTGGAGCTGCCGAGGTCGGTGATCGTCGCCTTGCGCCCGTCCCACGTCACCGCGGCGTGGCGGCGGGACATGAAGGCGTCATCGCGGAACACGATGTCGCCTTCTTCGCGGCCGAGCACGACCTCCTCGCCCATCAGGTGACGCACGTCGCGATAGCCGCCCGACGGCACGATCTGATGGAACCGGCCCCACGGCTCACGTGGCGGCGATCCGAACAGCGCGACGCCGTGACGCACGAGCGGGTGGACCTTGACCTCCTCGGGTGCGACGCGCTCGAAGCGCAGCACCTCGCGCCCGACGAGGATCGTGGTGCCGTCGACGAGCTCGACCGGCAGGTCGGCCTTGCGGAACACGCCATTCAGCGTGTCGAGCGCGAGCACCTTCACCGAGCCATCGAGCGCGCGCTCGAGCCGCGCGTGCTGGCGCGCGAGGAACCGATCGTCGTCGAACGCGATGTCCGCACCTGCACGGCCGATGACGCAGTACTCGCCGACGAGCTGGAAGCGCTGGCCGTCGGAGCCATCGCGATTCACGAGGATCGCGGTGCCCCACACGAGTCCGCCCGCGGCCGAGGGACGCGACGCGGGCGTGCGGTGATCGGTGGCGAGCGTCGCGCCCTGCGGATCGATCGGCCGATCGACGAGGCCCGGCGCGGGCCCGATGGCCGACGACGGCGTGCGTGCGCGCGCGTTCGCTCCCGGATCCGTGGGCTGCAACGCCTGCATGTGCAGGCCGCACTGCTGGCAGTAGGCGAAGCCGACGGGCGTCGGCGTTCCGCAGCGCG
The DNA here is from genome assembly GCA_035539815.1 of Kofleriaceae bacterium. Lineage (GTDB taxonomy): Bacteria > Myxococcota_A > Polyangia > Haliangiales > Haliangiaceae > JABFXX01. The sequence continues at coordinate 12,444 of DATLHR010000319.1, read as the reverse complement.
GGCACATGATCGTGTTTGCCGACGGCGCGGGCTTCGCGACCGGCGTCACCGGGATCGGCGCGGGCGCGGGCATCGACGGCTGCGGCGCGACGCTCGAGGGGGGCATCATCGGCGCACCGCCCAGCGGGGCGATCATCGGCGCGCCGAACGGAGGCGGCGGCGCGGCGACCGGGACCGCGGCGAGGCCGCTCCCGCAGTTGCGGCAGAACTTCATGCCCGGCGGGTTCTCACCTCGGCAGATCGGGCAGATCACGGGCAACCCTGGGGGCGACGCCGGGGTCTGCCCGTACGCCGGAGGAGGCGCGGACAGTGCACTGCCGCAGTTGAGGCAGAACGACGATCCGGCCGGGCTATCGTGGCCACACATCGAGCAACGCATCAGGACCCTTGCAATGAACCCGCACCGAGTGTCGCAGCACGCGCGCCGCTCGGGAATGGGCGCGGGCCGGTTTGCATGCGCGAGGGCGCTTTGTTAAGACCGGTCGCCTCCGTGGGTAACCTCGCACATCGGCTCGCCTTCCTCGCTACCATCGCCATGGTCGGCGCGGCCGGATGCGTGGACTCCGCCGTCCGCACCGCGCCGTTTCGCGTGCGCCCCGATGCCCCCGAGGCAGGTGCGCTCGCCGGGCCGTTCACCGGGCGCGTCGTCGACTCCACGACCCACGCCCCCGTCGCCGGTGCGCTGGTCTACGGAGCCTGGACGCTCGAGCGCGGCACCGCGCTCCCCGAGCCCGCCGGCGCGCGCGAGTTCGTCGGCTCGACCGACGCGAATGGTGCGTACTCGATCCCAGAGCTCGGGTCGATGCCGCGCGGTGCCCGGGTCACCGAGTTCACGCTGCTGGTCTACAAGCGCGGCTACATCGCGTACCGCAGCGATCGCCGGTTCGCGGATCTCGGTCCGCGCATGGACTTCGCGCAGGAAGGCAACCAGGTGCTGCTCGAGCGCTGGCGCACCGACCTCTCGCACGCACGTCACCTGCGGTTCGTCGGCGGCGGCACCGCGGTCGCGGCGCTGACCCAGTGGGAGCTCGCCGATGCGAGCGCCGAGCTCGATGGCAAGCGCGGCACGGGAGGCCAGGAGCTGCGGCCGGGACGCGGCGTAGGTCCGTACATCGTCGCGGCGCAGCTGCTCTCCGAGGGGGACATCAAGGCGCGCACGAAGTACGACGGCGGGTTCGAGACCGGCCCGCTCTCCGACGAGCCCGACACCTCGGCGTACTCGTCGCAGCACTTCAAGGCGCTCGGGCGCCCCGAGACGTGGGACGTCGCGCTGCGCCTGTGGCGCCTCGAAGGGCCGCAAGCGGAGGATCGCTACGAGGAGCTGCTCGGATCGCTGCCCGATGCCGTGCAGAAGGATGACATCGCGAGCAAGTCGTTCATCGCGACCGAGAAGCTGCCGACCGGTGAAGTGATCCGCGGCGTCGGCTTCCTCGATGCGGCGCGCGGGCTCGTCGTGCTGCTCACGTGTGGGCAGGATCAGTGCTCGTCGCCCGAGGACGTCGCGGCGCTCGGCGCGACGGTGTACGGAAAGATCAAGGCGCTCGTGCCCGCGCCCGGAGGCCGCCCGTGAACCGCTTCGCTGCCGTCGTGTTCGCGCTCGCGCTCGCGCTGCCCGCCGCCGCCGGTGCGTGGGAGCCCGAGACCACCCAGGCAGGTCTCGCCGAGCAGGCCGCCCTCTCCTCCCGCTTGCACCAGCGCCTCGTCTCGATCGGGTTCACCGGCGGGCTGTTCGAACCACTCACGATTCCACCTGCCGACGCACCGGCGCTGACCAACGCGCTCAAGCTGCTGTCGCCGAGCCACGGCGCGGTCCCCGACGCACGCGGGCGGCAGGTCGCGCTCGCGTGGATCGCCGCGGGCGCCGCGCTCGCCGACATTCCCGCCGCGCACGGCGCGAACCACTTCTTCGATCCGCAGACCAAGGGCGGCTGGAAGGCGCCGAGCCGTGGCCTCCTCACCGGCCTCTCGGACAAGGTGCGCGAAGCCGTCGGCCGCGCGGCGCTGCCCGCGCAGGGCATTCCTGCGCCGGACTGGGTCACGCACAAGGCCAATCCGTTCAACCTCGACAACTTCTACGCGCAGTACGTCAAGGCGGTCAGCGCGAAGACGCCGGGCGAGCGCTCGCGTCACATGGCGGCGGCGCTGGTCGCGGCAGGCGCGATCCTCCACACGCTCGGTGATCTCGGCGCGCCGTCGCGCGTGCGCGGCGACGAGGCCGCACACCTCGAGCCGCTCGGTGCGGGTCCCGACGATCTCGGCTCGCGATTCGAGCGGATCGCCGCGCTCGCGTTCGGTCGGCTCGGCGTGCCGGGCCCGTCACGCGTGATCACGCGTGAGCACCTGCGCGACTACTTCATCGCGCCGGCGCCGACGGCGAACAAGCTGGATGGTGGGCTCGTCGACGTGGTCGCGCGCTCGTACTTCTCGCCCAACACGCTGCCCGCGCCGACGCGCGTCGGCACCGACACCAAGCCGCGCCTCGCGCGCAACGAGCCCGCCCTCCCCGCGCGCCTGAACCTGATGGCCGCCAGCCGCGACGACGGCACGACGCTCCGCAACCCGGCGGGCACGTGCCTCGCGCGCTACAAGGTCGAGCGCGGCACGCTGTCGTTCTGGATGGACGACGAGTGCATGCTCGATCAGATCGAGGACCTCCTCCCCGAGGTCGCGGCCTACGAAGCCGGCCTGCTCGACTTCCTCCTGCGCGGCGACCTGAGCATCAAGATCGCCGACACCATCACCGTGAGTGGAAAGGGACTCGGGCCAGGGACGATCGAGATCCTCGTCGAGGATGATCGCGGCGTACGTACCTCCCTGGTGTCGGCCCAGACCGGCAACGGCGAGGAGCTCGCCAAGGTCGCGGCCCCGGCAAACGGCACACGGATCGTCGCGGTCTATCGTGGCGTCGATGCCGCGGGTGAGCCGATCGTCGCGGTCGGCGCGATGCCGTTCTCCCGCTAAGCTCGCCTGTAGTCATGGCGAAGAAGCGGCGCGATGAAGAGAGCAGCGGCGGTCTCGACCGCGTGCTCGAGCGACTCGATGAAGCGCCCGCCGGGCTGCACGACGTCGAACCGCCGGCCAACGAGCTGCCGAAGGGCCTGCCCGAGCCGCTGATCGAGCTCTACGCGCGGTGCAACGGGCTGCGGATGTTCCTCGACGCGCTCGAGATCGTGCCGCAGACCGAGGTCACGATGCCCACGCCCGGAAAGTGGGAGTTCGCGACCCACGAGGGCGACGCGATCGCGATGGATCACAGGGGCCGGATCTGGCGCACCGACGAGTCCCTCGACGACGACGTGTGCGACGGCACCCGGCTCGATCGCTGGCTCGCCGGCGTGCTCGACGCGACCGGCCTGCTCTACGACGGTGATGGCGAGTTCGCGGACGACGTGTTCGACGAGGACGGCGAGGTCCTCCCCGTCGTGCGCGAGCGCCAGCTGCGCGCGCAGCTCAAGCGCGACGCGGCCGCGCCGGGCATCCGCTGGAAGCTCGGGCTCGCGCTGCTCGATCAGGGCGCGGTCGAGGACGCGCGCAACGAGCTCGAGCAGGTCGTCGCCGACGATCCCGCGTTCACGTGGGCGTGGCTCGACCTCGCGCGGATCTCGGAGCGCCTCGGCGAGCTGGGCAACGCCGTCGACGAGCTGCGCATGGCCGCGCAGACCGCGGAGGGCACGCAACATCCGCAGGCCGGCTACTTCTGGGCGCAGCTCGCGCGGCTCGCGATCCGCAGCGGCGACGACATCCTGCGCGCGCAGGCCGCGACCAAGACGTCACTGCTCGCGCCGACGCTCAAGCGCGCGCAGCTCGACGGTGCGCGCGACTCGCTCGAGGCGGGCGACCTCGCATCGGCCAAGGGCCTCCTCGAGCTGCTGCGCGCCGTGTGGCCGCGTGACCTCGAGGTGCTCGAGCTGTCCAAGCGCGTCGAGCTCTGATTCGTCACGACTTGCGATACGCCTCGGCGTCGAGCCCGTAGCGCGCGAGCCAGCGCTGGACCTGCGGCCGCACCTTGCCCATCGCACGCGCGACCGCGCTGATGTTGCCTTCGTGCAGCGCGAGCAAGCGGATCAGCTCGTCGCGTCGCGCCGCCTCGTCGTCGTCGAGCGTGGCCGCCACCGACGGTGCGCTGGCCCACTCCGGCAGGTGCTGCGGCTCGATGCGCGTGGTCGCGAGCGACAGCGCGCGCTCGAGGCAGCGGCGCAGCTCGCGCACGTTGCGCGGCCAGCTGTAGGCGAGCAGCGCGCGCGTGGCGACGGTGGACACCGCGAGCTCGGGGCGATCGGGCGCGAGCTCGCGCAACAGCCCTGCGATCAGGATGCCGAGGTCGACGGCGCGCGCGGCGAGCGGCGGCAGCGCGAGCACGTGACCGGACAGGCGCGCGAGCAGGTCCTCGCGGAACGCACCATCCTTCACCATCGTCTCGAGGTCGCGGTGGGTCGCGGCGATCACGCGGACGTCGAGCTTGCGCGTGCGCGTGTCGCCGACGCGACGGACCTCGCCGAGCTCGAGCGTGCGCAGCAGCGCCGCCTGCGCGTCGAGAGGGAGATCGCCGATCTCGTCGAGGAACAGCGTGCCGCCCGTCGCCGTCTCGACGAGGCCGGCGCGATCCTCGCCCGCGCCCGAGAACGCGCCTCGCTTGGCGCCGAACAGCTCGCTCTCGATCAGCCCGGCGGGCACGGCACCGCAGTTGAGCGACACGAGCTGGCCCGCGCGGCCCGACGCGGTATGGACGAGCTGCGCCATCCGCTCCTTGCCCGTGCCCGTGGGCCCGGTGAGGACGATCGGCGTCGGCGAGCGCGCGATGCGCCGGAGGTCGGCGAGCGCGGCGCGCAGCGACGGGACGAGCGTCGTGGTACCGACGGTGGTCGCGTCGTCGCGCACGACGAGATCGCGGACGTCGTCGAGCGTGACGTCGACGGGCGGGCCGAGCGAGATGAAGGTGTGGCCGAGCTGGACGATCGTGCCCGGCGGCAGCGGCGCGCTCGTGACCTGGCGGCCGTCGACCCAGAGTCCGTTCTTCGAACCGAGGTCCGTGATCGTCCAGCCGCCGCGCTCGAACCGCAGCTCGGCGTGGCGCGTGGACATCGCGCCGTCGGCGCGTCCGACGCGCAGCCGATCGTCCTCGCGCGCCGAGTCGTGCGCCGCGGCGCGCCCGAGCTCGATGCTCGTCACGCCCTCCAGTGCGTAGCGCGCGACCTCGCCGCGAGGGCGCTCGCTATCGAAGACGATATACAAGTGCTCCGCGATGCGGCGCGGGCGCGTCGTCGGACCGGAGCTGAGGGTGATGGTGCCGTTGGTCATTTCACGCCGGCCTCCGCCAGCTGCTTGTCGAGCTCGGCGCCGACGTCGGGGGGCAGCGTCGCCGCGAGGGCCCGTGCGCGCGCCAGCACCTCGCGTGCCGCCGCGCGCTTGCCTTGCCGCGCGAGCGCGGTCCCGATGCAGCCGAGCGCGACGACGCGCGAGCTGGCGTCGTCCGAGGGGATCACCGCCTCGCCGCGTCGACACGCGCGTTCGCCGTCGGCGGCACGCCCCACGTCGACGTACGACACCCCGAGGTTGACGAGCAACCGCGGATCGTCGGCGTCGGGAGCTGCAGCGAGCGGCTCGAACACGGCGATCGCGCGCTGCGGCTGCTTCGCGCGCATCAGCATCGTGCCGTAGTTCGTGCGCATGTCGACCGCGAGCGGGTGCGTGGCGCCGTACACGCGCGCCATGACCTCGGCCTGACGCTCGAAGCTGGGCAACGCCTCCTCGTAGCGGCCGAGCGCGCCGAGCACGGCGCCGATGTCGGCCTCGTTGGCCGCGTACAGCGGATGCTCGGTGCCGACGGTGGCGGTGAAGATGGCGCGCGCCCGCTCGAGCAGCGCGAGCGCCGCCTCGGTCTCTCCCAGGTCGCCGCGCGTGACCCCGAGCAGCTCCGTGGTGAGGCCGACCGCGGGATGCGCGTCGCCGTAGACGCGGCGCTGGAGCTCGAGTGCGCGCTCGAAGTGCGGCAGCGCGGCGGTTGGCTCACCGAGAGAGCGCAGCGCGTCGGCGAGCTCGAAGTGGACCTCGGCGACGAGCTTGTCGGGCTGGCGCGGCGGCTTCTCGAGCAGCGCGAGCGCCTGCTGCAGCTCGTCGCGGGCGTGTGCGTAGTCGTCGGCGCTCACGAGCACGCGGCCGAGGTCGAGGTGAAGCCGGACCTGGGCCGCATGATCGCCGCCCAGCCGCGTCACGGCCGCGCGCGCCGCCGTCGCCAGGCTGAGCGCTTCCTTCGCGCGCCCCGCATTGACGCCGAGGTGGACGATCAGCGCGCCCCAGGCATTCGCGGTGAGCTGGTCGTCGCGCGCCCGGGCGCTCGCATCGACCGCGTCGCGCAGCGCGCGCTCGGCCTCGTCGAACCGATGCAGGAAGCTGAGCGCGTCACCCGAGATGATGCGTGCCTTGGCGTACAGCCGATCCGAGCCGATCGCGCGTGCATCGTCGGCGACCGCGCGGGCGATCTCGTGCGCGCGGTCGAGCGCGGCCGCGCTGCGGGCGACGGTCGCCTGCTCGAGCCGTGCCCACAGGTCCTCCTCGGCTTCGGAGCGCGGCGCGACGCCGGCGACCGGCGCGGAGGTCTCGCACGCGGCCGGATCCGCGAGCGACACCGCCCCGCTGGTCGCGCGCGATCGATCGAGCCCGGGCTCGCGCAGCGACCAGAACTCGACGAAGGCGCGCATGCTCGTCATCGCGTCGTCGAGACACGCGAGCCGATGATCGCGAAGCGCGCCCGCGGGTGCATCCCGGCACACGCTCGCGAAGCTCGCGCGCCACGCCTGTGCGCGGGCGTCGACCGCCGCCACGACGCGCGCTCCATAGGGGCCGAGGCTGGCGCCGAGCTGCTCGGCGGTGGCCGGGCTCCACATCGAGGCCAGCCGCACGTCGCCGTCGCCGCACGCCGACGACGCACCGCCCGACGCACCTCGCGTCGCGAGGGCCACCGCGCCGAGCGCGGCACCGACCGCGACGGCGCCACCGACGACGGCGAACGGCCATCGCCGCGGCGGCGGCGCGAGTGCGGCGAGCAGCGCCTGCATCGACGGAAACCGCTCGGCGGGCGTGCCCGCCAGCCCGCGCGCGAGCACCGCGCGCACCCGCACCGGCAGCTTGCCTGCACGTCCGCTCGGCGGGATCGCGATCGGCTCGGGCGCCGCGCCGGCCGCGATCTGCGCGAGCTCGGGGCGCCGGCGCGGCCGCTCGCCGACGAGCGCCTCGTACAGCGTCACGCACCAGCCGAACTGATCGCACGCGGCATCGAGCGCCTCGCCGCGCAGCTGCTCGGGCGCCATGTACGCGGGCGTGCCCACCGCGTCGCGCGACTGCGTGACCTCGAGGTGGCCATCGCCTGCCCCGCGCAGCTCGGCGCCGAGCTCGGCGATGCCGAAATCGACGACGCGCGCCCGGCCGTCGCCGTCGATCATCACGTTCTCGGGCTTGAAGTCGCGGTGGGTGATGCCATGCGCGTGCGCCTCGGCGAGGCCGCGCGCAGCGCCCGCGAGGATGTCGAGCGTCGCCTCCACCGTACGCGGCGCCTCGGCGAGCCACGCCCGCAGCGATGGCCCGTCGATCCGCTCCATCACGATGAACATCTGTCCGTCGTGCTCGCCGACCTCGTGCACGGTGACGACGTTCGGATGCGCGATCCGAGCGAGCGCACGCGCCTCGCGGATCAGCCGCTCCTGCCGCGCGCGATCGCGGGTTCCCGCATGCAGCACCTTGATCGCGACCGTGCGATCGAGATCCGGATCGCGCGCCTCGACGACGATGCCCATGCCGCCGGCGCCGAGCGTCTGCTCGATGACGAATCGCCCGAGCCGCTGCCCCGGCGCGAGCGCGGACGCCACCTCGGCTTTCGGGCTCGAGTGGAGCGTCTCCGTGCGAGCGCCCGGGTCGGCCATCGCGGCGATCATCGAGGACCGCCCGGAGGGTTTCAAGCGCCGCGGGGGTGCACCTGGTGCACCTCGGGGTGCACCTGTCCGGCTCGCTCCGGCCGGGTGCAGGCGGGGCGCACGGCCGCGCATCCACGGCAGTTGCGCGTGGGTGCGCGTGGCACATCGCGTGAACGAGGGCGGCGACCATGCGCACGCTCGTCCCCCTCCTCTCCCTCGTCCTCTCTCTCCCCGCCTGCGGCGGGGGCGGCGGCGGCTCCGACGATCCGCCGCCGTCGCCCGATGCGCCGACCGGCTGTCAGCCCGACTGCGACGGCCGCAGCTGCGGCCTCGATCCCGTGTGCGGCACCGTCTGCGGCACGTGCTCGGACGGAACGTGCAGCGCCGCCGGCGTATGCGAACCCGACAGCTGCACGCCTCGTACGTGCGCACAGGCCGGCGCCGAGTGCGGGCTCGTCGACGATGGCTGCGGCAACACGCTCGAGTGCGGCGGCTGCGGTGCGAACGAGACCTGCGGGGCGCAGCAGGTCAACCAGTGCGGGCAAGGCACGTGTACGCCGCGGACGTGCGCCGAGGCCGGCGCCGAGTGCGGCACGATCGACAACGGCTGTGGCGAAGCGCTGACCTGTGGGACGTGCAGCGGCGGCGCGACGTGCGGCACCGGCGGTCAGCCGAACGTGTGCGCGGCACCGCCGTCGCAGTGGCAGCAGGTGGCGACCGGCAACTACCACACGTGCGCGATCAAGCAGGATGGCTCGCTGTGGTGCTGGGGTCGCAACAACCTCGGTCAGCTCGGCCTCGGCGCGACGGGCGGCACGATGACCACACCGCAGCGGGTCGGCACCTCGTTCGGCTGGACCGAGGTCGCGACCGGTGGCTTCCACACCTGCGGCATCAACTACAACCACCTCTACTGCTGGGGCTGGAACGACAGCTATCAGCTGGGCGATGGCACGACGAACGCCGCGACCACGCCGCGCCTGATCGAGAGCGATCGCGAGTGGCGCGACGTCGTCGCCGGTTACACGACGACGTGCGCGAGCGACAACGAGCGCTACTGCTGGGGCAACAACATCTACAACCAGCTCAGCGAGGAGCTCGGCGACGTGACGAGCCCGACCTCCGTCGGCAGCGTCTACACGGTGGTCGCGCTCGGTGGCGGCCATGCGTGCTACCTGCGTGAGGGCGTGCTCGGGCCGTACATCGTGTGCGGTGGGCTCGACACGTCGGGCCAGCTCGGCGATGGCTCGATCCAACCCTCGTCGCCGCCGACGGACGTCGGCCTCGACACCGAGTGGAGCGACGTGTTCGCGGGCGGCTCGCACACCTGCGGGTTCGCGTACACGGGCCTGCTCTACTGCTGGGGCTCGAACGAGTACGGCCAACTCGGCAACCTCGGCGCCGCGGAGTCGCTGCCGAGCGTCGTCGACGGGCTCAGCGATTGGCGCGAGATGGGCCTGGGCGACGCGCACACGTGCGGCGTCAAGGAGAACGGCAACCTCTACTGCTGGGGCATCAACGACGGCGGGCAGATCGGCGACGGTTCGATGACGAATCGCTACGAGCCCGTGCTGATCGGCAGCGGCTTCGCGAGCGTGTCCGGCGGCTACGCGCACACCTGCGCGCTCGACACCGACCAGCAGCTGTGGTGCTGGGGGCACAACGCGTACGGCCAGCTCGGCACGGGCGGCGGCTCGTCCTCGGTCCCGGTGAGGATCCCGTGAAGCGCGCGACGCTGCTCCTCGCCCTCGCGGCGTGCACGAGCCCGCCCGCGGATCCGACGACGACACCGCCCGCGACGTGCGGCAACGGCATGCTCGACGCGGACGAGACCTGCGACGGTGCCGAGCTCGACGGGCTCTCGTGCGCCGCGCTCGGCCTCGGCACGGGCACGCTCGCCTGCCGCGCCGACTGCCGCGGCTTCGACGATAGCGGCTGCGTGCCCGACGATGGCAGCGGCAGCGGTAGTGGTAGTGGCTGCACACCGACGACGTGCGCCGCGATCGGCCTGTCGTGCGGCACCGCCTCCGACGGTTGCGGCGGCACGCTCGCCTGCGGGACGTGCCCGCAACCACCCGATCCGATCGTGTGGACCGCGATCGCGGCGGGCGGCGAGCACACGTGCGCGCTGCGCGATGACGGATCGATGTGGTGCTTCGGCCGCAACAACTACAAGCAGCTCGGCGCCGGCGGCACGCCGTTCGGCTTCGATGCGCGCCCGATCCGCCTCGAGACCGCGAACGACTGGACCGCCGTCGCTGCGGGCGACGCGCACGCGTGCGGGCTGCGCACCGACGGCCGCGCGTGGTGCTGGGGCCGCGGCGATAGCGGCCAGCTCGGCAACGGCAACCTCGTCACCACGGCCACGCCGGTGCAGTTCACCGAGCCGCAGGACTATCCGTACGGCGAGCTGAGCGCGGGCGCGACGCACACGTGCGCGCTGCGCGACGGCGGCACCACCAGCTCGTGTGCCGGCATGATCGCCGGCGGGTTCCCCGCGAGCACGCCGGCGTACATGGGCGTGTTCCTGCAGACGATCGGCTCGGGCGGCGACTCGGCGTGCGGCGTCACCGCGGCCGGCGTGATCCGCTGCGAGCTGTTCGAGGAGGCGCTCACCACGAACAGCTCGCAGACCTGGCGCTCGATCGAGCCCGGCGACGCGTTCTGGTGCGCGCTCACCGAGAACAACACGCTCTACTGCCGCGGCGACGGCGTCTGGGGGCAGCTCGGCGACGGCACGAGCAACTCGTCGGCGACGCCGCGCCAGGTCGGGCCGTCGATCGCGTGGGCGCAGGTCTCGGCCGGCGGCCGCCACGCCTGCGCCATCGCGACGGACTCCACGCTCTACTGCTGGGGTGCGAACGAGAGCGGACAGCTCGGCGACACGACCATCACGCGCCGCACCTCACCGAGCTACGTCGGGACCGGATGGGCGCGCGTGAGCGCCGGCAGGGACCACACGTGCGGCATCAAGCTCGACGGCACGCTGTGGTGCTGGGGCGAAGGCACATACGGGCGGCTCGGCACCTCGTCGACGACGGATGCCACCCGCCCGACCGCGGTCACCGTTCCTTAGCGCCGGGCTTAGCGAAAGACTGCCTGATCGGCCGGGATGCCGCGCGCCTCGAGCTCCGAGTAGAAGCGCGGCACGTGGCCCGCGGGCACGAAGTTCCCGTTCTGGAACAGGAACAGCGGCTGCGTATCGAACCCGATCTCGCTCGAGCCGACGACCTCGTCGATCGAGGCGACGCGCACCGAGCCATCGCTCCAGCGCACGACGTGGACGACGATCTCGAACGCCTGCGCGACGAGATCGCGGACCGCGTCGTGCTGGCCACCGGCCGCGCGCGCGAGCGTCGCGAGCCGCGTGAGCGCGGTGTTCGCGCCCTCCCCCGTCATCGCGACCACGGTGCCGTCGGCCGACGCGTTGAGCGCGTGGATCAGCGGCAGCGCCTCGCGACCGCGGACCTCGCCGACGACGAGACGATCGGGCAAGAGGCGCAGCGCGGTCTCGAGCAGCGCGGTCATGTCGACGTCCGCGTGCTTGCCCACGCCGACGCGGGTCTCGAGCGCGACCCACTCCTCGCGGGCCAGCGACAGCTCGCCGACCTCCTCGATCGACACGACGCGCTCGCCCTGCGGCGACGCGGCCGCGAGCGCCGCGACCACCGAGGTCTTGCCCGAGCCGGGCGCACCGCACACGAGGATGTTGCGCCGCGCGGTGACGCACGTGGCGAGGAAGTTCGCCATGCCCGTGCTCATCGTGCCGCGCGCGCCGAGGTCGGCGAGCGTCGGCATCGGCGCCTTGGCCTTCTTGAGCACGAGCGTCGCACCGTGCACCGCGACCGGAGAGATCGCGGCGGTCAGCCGCGTGCCGTCGTGCATCCGGAGGTCGATGATCGGCGTGGTCTCGTCGATGCGGCCGCCCTCCGACCCGACGAGCCGCTTGACCACGCGCTCGAACACGTCATCCGACGAGAACGCGCGACCCGAGCCGCGCAGGTTGCCGTCCTTGCCGACGACGATGCGGTCGCGGCGATCGATGATGATCTCGTCGATGTTCTCGTCGGCGAGCAGGTGCTCGAGCGGCCCGAGTGCGAGCGCTTCCTTGAGCGTCTCGTCGATCAGCGTCTGGTGCTCGATGTACTTCGGCAGCTCGCCGGAGGTCTCGAGCGCTTCGACCATGGAGATCGTCGCGTTCTGCGCGCGATCCCACAGCTCGTCTTCCTGCAGGCGCTCGAGCGGGAGCTTGTCGAGATCGAGCTTGGTGCGCAGGCGCTCGAGGATGTTGGCCTGGAGGTCGAGCAGCTTGACGGTCTTCGCGTCGAGCGGATCGAACTGCACGCCGCGGCGACCGGGCATCGCCACCGCGCGACCGACGACGCGCTTCGCGCCCTGCCCCACCAGGTTGCGGCCCTTGGTCTTGTCCGCGATCGGGACCACCGACGCGGGCGCACCGATCGACGTCGGCGCGGCGGCGGGCGCGATCGGATCCGGCGCGTGCATCGGTCCGGGCGCTGCGAGCGGAGCGGCGGCG
>DATLHR010000318.1:0-6142 GCA_035539815.1 Kofleriaceae bacterium | reverse complement strand
GGCGCGACAGGAACGATCTCCCCCACCAGGAGCCCCGAAGATGATCGATACCGCGATCCGCGCCCGCAGCGTCTCGGAACTCGTCGACGCGGCGTTCGCGCTGTACCGGCGCGATGCCGCGGCGTACATCATGGTCACCGCGATCGCCAGCGTGCCTCAGATGGTCACGCAGCTCGCGCTGCTCGGCCAGGCGGGCAATCCGGCGAGCGGAGGCTTCATCATGGCGCAGTTCGCGCTCGCGATCGTCTCCCTGCTCTCGTACGCCCTCATGACCGGGGTCGTCATGGTGCTCGGCTCGCAGGTGTACCTCGGCGGCGAGGCCGACGTGGCCCGTTCCATCCGCATCGTCGTGCCCAAGCTCGGCTCGCTCGTCGCCGCGAGCATCATGCGCGCGATCCTCGGCGTGCTCGGGCTCCTCGCGTTCCTCGTCGGGGTCTTCTACGTGTTCGCGCGCTGGTTCGCGGTCGAGGCGGCGATCGTGCTCGAGGACAAGGACTCGAGCGCCGCCTTCGCGCGCTCCTCGGTGCTGACCGACGGGCGCAAGTGGCACGTCCTCAAGACGCTCGCGCTCGGCTTCGTGATCTACATCGTCGCCTCGATCGCGGCCGCGATCGTCGGCACGATGTTCGGCAGCGAGATCTTGATGGTGATCGTGGGCACTGCGTTCTCCATCTTCGCCTTCCCCATCGTCGGGTTGCTCATGATGCTGCTCTACTACGACTCGCGCATCCGCGCCGAGGGCTTCGACCTGCAGCACATGTCGCAGTCGATGACGCCGGCGGCGGCGACCCACTGACACTGTACGCGCAGGGGGCCGCGCAGGCCCCCGCGACTCCCTGGCCCGACGCCGCGATCGCCGACTCCGTCGCGGCCGTCGCGCGCGGCGACGCCTTCCAGCGCCAATTGAACCAGTCGGCCTGGGACCGCTTCACCACTTGGATCCTCGCGCTGCTGGGCGACTTCCTTGAGTGGCTCCCCGAGCTCGACGTGAGTCCCTGGGTGCCGGTGATGCTCGCCGTGCTGCTGGCCGTGCTCGTGCTCGCGCGCATGGCGACCGCCGGCCGAAGCCGCGCCGCCTGGCAGGCCACCGAGCAGGCGGCACCGGGGCGGCGCGCGGATGCCTGGCACGAGGCGGAGCGGCTCGCCGCCGCCGGCGACCACACCGCCGCCGCGCACGCGCTCTGTGAGGCGCTGCTGCTGAGCTGCGCGGCGCGGGGCGAACTGCGACTGCACCCCTCCAAAACCACCGGCGACTACGCGCGCGAGCTGCGCCGCCGCCCGGCGCCGTCGGCCGCCGGCTTCCAGCGCTTCCGGGCGCGCTATGACCGCGTGCTCTATGACCTGCAGCGCTGTTCGCCCGAGGAGTACGCCGCGCTACTCGCCGAGGCGATGCCGATCGTCGCACAGGGACGCGCAGCATGACCTCGCCATCCGCCCCCGAGCGCCCGGTCGCGCCGTGGTATGTGCGCCCGCGCCTGGTCCTGCCGGCCATCTCCGCCCTCGTCATCGCCGTCGCACTGGTGACGCCGACCACCGTCGGCTCCCGTTCCGGTGACGCGCGGCTCTCGTCGCTCTCCAGCGCCCCGCTCGGTGCCCAACTCTTCCACGAGCTCTCCCAGCGACTCGGATGGCAGCCTGAACGACGCATGAACAACGTGCTCGAGCGGCATCCGTCGGTCATCCACGCGGTGATGGACCCGGCCATCCCACTTCGCGCGACCGAGACGCACGAGCTCCTCGAGCATGTGCGCGAGGGCGGCGGCCTGCTGCTCGTGCTCGGCGGCGGTTCGTCGGCGTTTGAGGACAGCCTCGGGATTGCGCGCGGGAGCTCCGGCCTCATCGCCGACCGCGTCGACTCAGGCAAGCAGGACGATCTGTACTGCCCCGAGGACGACGGTGGCCGCTTCGCCGCGCTCTGGCCCGGGGCGACCGCGTCACTCTGGACGATCGAGTGGCGCCGTCCGGCGCGGGGCTTCGTCGACACGCTGCTCACGGTGAAAGAGACGGTCCGCGAACGGCGCACGAGCTTCGAGAGGGACAATCCAGCGATGCTCGCACTGGCGCTCGGCGCGGGTCGCATCGTCGTCGCGTCCGACCCGGACATCTTTCGCACGGACGCGGTGCGCGATTGCCGCTTCGGGCTCGGCATCGCGGCGGTGCGTGCGCTGGAGTTCCTCTCGGCAGGCGGCGAGACCCCGCGGCGTCGCCTGGTCTTTGACGAGTATCACCAAGGCCATGGCGCACGCCCGGGCTCGCTCGGCGCCGTCGCCGCATACCTGCGTGGCACCCCCTCGGGCCGGCTGCTCTTCCAGCTCTCCATCGCCGGTCTCATTATGCTCGCCGCACTCGCGCCTCGCATCGTGGCGCCGCAGGACCCGGGCCGGCTCGAACGCCGCTCACCGCTGGAGCAGGTCGATGCGCTCGCGCGCGCATATGCGCAGGTCGGCGCGACGCGCACGTCGACGCGCCGGCTTGTCCGCGGCCTGCGGCGCCGCGTGGAGCGCGCGCAACGAGCCGAGCGCGCACCAGCCGGCTCGCACGCCGGCGCGCACATCGACGCCGACGACCGCTTCCTCGACCGCATCGAAGCGCTCGTCCCGTCGCTTCACACCGACGTCGCGCTGCTCCGCCGCGCCCTGTCCACGCCCCTCCCGGTCGCGCAGTTCGCCGCGATCGGTCCCGCACTGCTCCGCGTCGAATCCACCCTCATGCGATCGAACAAAAAAAGGTCCTGACATGACGCTCTCCATCGAACACGGCGCCGAACTGCTCGCGTCCCTCCGCGCGGCGACCGCCCGCCGCATCATCGGGCAGGATGTCGCGATCGACGACGCGCTTGTCGCGTTCCTCGCGCGCGGGCACCTGCTCGTCGAGGGCGTGCCCGGGACCGCCAAGACCCTGCTCGTGCGCACACTCTCCGAGGCGCTCGGCCTCAAGTTCACGCGCGTCCAGTTCACCCCTGACCTCATGCCGAGCGACCTCACCGGCATCTCGGTCATGCGCGACGCGGCGAAGGGGTTCGAGTTCCAACCCGGACCGGTCTTCACGGACGTGCTGCTCGGCGACGAGATCAACCGCGCACCGGCCAAGACGCAGTCGGCGCTGCTCGAGGCGATGGCCGAGCGACAGGTCTCCACCGACGGGACAACGCGCCGGCTCGACGCGCTCTTCACCGTCTTCGCGACGCAGAACCCGGTGGAGCACGAGGGCACCTATCCGCTCCCCGAGGCGCAGCTCGACCGGTTCCTCCTCAAGACCGTCATGCCGTACCCGCAGCTCGCGGCCGAGTTGGAGATGCTCGCGAAGCACGAGGAGGGATTCGACCCCGAGCGCCATGACGTGCCTCTCGCGGAGCCCGTCCTCACGCGTGAGGAGGCGAGCGGCCTGCGCTCGCTCGCCGACACGGTGCGCGTCGCCCCCGAGGTGCGCGAGTACATCGCGGCGATCACGCGCGCCACGCGCGAGGAAACCACGCTCTCGCTCGGCGCCTCCCCGCGCGCGACGGTCGCGCTGATGCGCGCCGCGCGCGCCGCGGCGGTGCTCGGCGGCCGTGACTACGTGACGCCGGATGACGTGAAGGAGCGAGTCCACGCCGTGCTCAGGCATCGCATCTCCGTCTCGCCGGAGCTGGAGGTCGAGGGCCGCTCGGCCGATGACGTGCTCGACGCGCTGCTGCTCCGCATCGAAGCGCCGAAGTGATGGCTGTCCGGCGCCGCGCGCGCTTCTTCCTCTCGGTCGTGCCGGAGCCCCGGCTCGCGGCGGCGCTCGCGGTCGCGGCGCTGCTGTGGCTGCTGCCGGGCGCAGTCGGCGTCGTCGCGGGTTTCGCGGCGCTGGCGCTGATCGCCCTCGCGACCGCCTTCGACTACGTGAGGTTGCCCACGGCGGCCAGCTTCAGCGTTGCGCGCGAGCTGCCGGTCTCACTCGGCCTCGGGGATGCTGCGTCCGGCGAGTACATCATATCCAACCCCGGGCCGGTCGCGCTCCAGGTCACGCTGGCCGACCGCTTTCCGCCGGCGCTCACCGGCGGCGCCGGCTCCCTCCGTCTGCACGTCAACCGCCGCGCGGTCACACACCACGAGGTGCCGGTGCGTGGCATCGCGCGCGCCGAGGTGGCGTACGGCGCGTTCGGTGCGCGCGTCACGACGGCGCTGGGTCTGCTCGGCGTGCGCTTTCGCTACGACCCGGGCGAGACGGTGCGCGTGATCCCCTCGATGAAGGGGGTGCGACGGTTCCGGCTGCTCGCGATGCAGCACCATCTGGACCGCGTGGGCGTGAGATCGCTCCGCCGCCGCGGCGAGGGCCAGGGCTTCGCCGGACTCCGCGAGTACGTGCTTGGCGACGACCCGCGCCACATCGACTGGAAGTCGACCGCCAAGCGCGGCAAGCCGATCACGCGCGAGTTCACCATCGAGCGCTCGCAGACCGTGCTCACGCTCATCGATGCCGGCCGCAACATGACGCAGCTCGCCGGCGAGTGGAGCCGGTTCGAGCAGGCGCTCAGCTCGGCGCTCGTGCTCACCGACATCGCCGCGACCTCCGGTGACCGCGTCGGCACGATGGTGTTCGACGACCAGGTGCGCGCCTACGTGCCGCCGCGCGCGAGCCGCGGCGCGTTGCAGGCGGTGCGCGACGCGCTGGTGCCCGTCACCGCCTCGTCGGCCGAGCCGGACTATGCGAATGCGTTCCGCTTCCTTGCGAGCCGTCAGCGCAAGAGAGCGCTGATCGTCTTCTTCACCGATGTCCTCGGCGTGCGCGCCTCGCGCGCCCTGCTCGCGCACGTCTCGCGCAGCAGCGCGCGCCATCTCGCCCTCGTGGTCGCGCTGCGCAACGACGACATCTTCGCCGCGGCGCAGGACGGCACGACGACGACCGACGGGCTCTACTCGCGGGCCGCCGCCGAGGAGCTCATCCAGGAGCGCGAGGAGGCGCTCGAGCACATGCGCCGCGCCGGCGCGATCGTGCTGGATGTCTCGCCCCAGGTCATGACCGCGGGCGTCATCAACCGCTACCTCGAACTCAAGGCGCGCGGGGCGCTCTGACCCCGGCGAGCGGAGCCCGCCCGGCGCCCAGACGCAGGTACACATACAGCAGCACCAGCATCGTGGCCGCGAACACGAGCTTGAGCGCGAGCGGCCAGTAGGGGATGGGCGAGACGAACCCTTCGATGAGGCCGGCGAACAGCAGGAGCAACACCGATCCCGCGACGAGCCTTGCGGCGCGCTGGGCGTTCTCGACGAGGGCTCGCCGGCGCGTGCGGTTCCCGGGAAGCACGAGTGCCTTGCCAAGCAGCAGGCCGGCCCCGCCGGCAATGCAGATGGCCGACAGCTCGAATGGGCCATGGGGCGCGATGAACGCCAACATCAGGCCGGGTATCCCCTTCGCGACGTAGAGCCCGATGACCGCGCCGATGCTGACGCCGTTCATCACGAGCACGAACACCGTCAGGATGCCGGCCGAGATGCCCGCGGCGAACGCGAGGAACGCGACCTGGATGTTGTTCGCGATGAGCTGTGACGCCATCGTGGGCCGGTAGATCTCGGGCACGTCGACGTAGCCGGTGCCGCGCTCCGCCGCGCGCAGCCCGTCCTCGACCCGATCGAACATCTGCGGCGGGAGGAAGGCCGCAGCCGCATTGGCATCGCGCGCGACGGCAATGCCTGCGACCGCCATCGGCGTGAACAGCAGCGCCGCGGCGAGGAGGATCGGGCGCGCCGAGGCGCGGATCTCGCGCGGCACCGTGTCGAACAGGAACACCGCGATGTCGCCGGTGGGGATGGCGCGCCGACGGTAGAGGAGGTTGTGCGCTGCGGCGACGAGCCGGTTGAGATAGAAGACCTCCGGCACCGACGCGCCCTTGCTCGCGGTGCGCAGGCGCGCGAGGTCGGCCGTGAGTTCGCGGTACTCCTGCACGAACTCGCGAACGCCGTCCTCGCCGAGCCGGCGCAGCCCGCCCTTGCGAGCGGCCGCGAGCCGGTTGGAGAAGCCGGCCCATCGCGGCGCGTTGGTGGCGATGATCGCATGGCGCTCGCGAGCCGCGCCGGTCCCGTGCCGCGCGGCCGCGCCCGCCGCGCGCGCGCGCGCCTCGTCGGCGTGGAGGCGCAGCAGGCGACTCGCCTCCGTGTCTCCCTCCACGCCCTTGAGC
>DATLHR010000317.1:0-4564 GCA_035539815.1 Kofleriaceae bacterium | reverse complement strand
GTTGGTGGCCAGCTAGCGCTCCGGTGGCGAGCCCGAGCCCGAGCCCGAGCCCGAGCCCGAGCCCGAAACGCCGAGCTTGACGACCATCGCTGTCAGCATCGCGACGATGCGCAACAGGAGGGCTCGCCCTGTCAACAACGCCGCATCGTCGGCAAGGGCGAGTGTTCGGCACGCGTCGAGAATCGCCGCGGACTCGGTCGCAGATCGACGTGCGATCCGGTAGAAGCGAGCCTTGTCCGCTGATGCGAACTCTCCGGCGCCCTCGGCGATGTTGAAGGAGATCGACGTTGAAGCGCGGCGGAGCTGATCGGCCAGATAGGCTCGCCCGCGAGGCAGCGCACCGGCGATCGTATCCGCCAAGGCGAGCAACTCGATGGCGGCTCGATACACATCGAGACGCTCATGCTCGAAGTCGTTCATACCCAGCGTCATCGGCCCGTGGGGCACCGGATTGCCTCGTTGCGTCGGGCTCGGGCTCGGGCTCGGGCTCGGGCTCGGATGATCACCAACTTGCGGAGGCCTGTACTTAGCGCGCGCGCAGCTTGCGCCACGTATCGGTGGCCTTCGCCACGACGCCCTCGCCGTACAGCTGCTTGATCATCCCGCGCAGGCGCTTCGATGCGTCCTTCGGCTGGCGGAACGACATCATGTTCATCGGGATCGAGAACGTCTGCTCGGCCGTCGACTTGACCCGCGTGAACTCGCGGAGCCCCTCGTCGCCGTGGATGCGGCCGAACCCGGAGTCACCGATGCCGCCGAACGGCAGGTTCGGGATGCCCGAGAACGCCATGACGGAGTTCACCGCCGTCATGCCCGCGCGCAGCTTCGAGGCGATGCCGCGGATCGCCTTGCCGCCGAACACCGACGAGCCGAGGCCGTAGGAGGTGTCGTTCGCGAGCTTGACCGCCTCGTCGAGCGAGGCCACGCGCTTGACGGGGATGACCGGGCCGAACGTCTCGTCGCTCATCACCTTCATGCGGTGGTCGACATCGGTGAGCACGGTGGGCTGGATGTAGCTGCCGCTGATCGCGTCGGGACCGCCGGTGCGAACCTTCGCGCCCTTCGCGATCGCGTCCTCGAGGTGATCCTTGACGATCGCGACCTGCTGCGCGCTGGTCATCGCACCGATGTCACCATCGTCGCCGCCGACCTTCAGCTCGCGCACTTGCTTCACGAGCTCGTCGACGAACTTGTCGTGGATCGCGTCCGCGACGTAGATGCGCTCGATCGACACGCAGGCCTGGCCCGCATTGGTCAGCGCGCCGAACACGGCGGCCTCCGCGGCCTTCTCGACGTCGGCGTCGTCGGCGACGATCATCGGGTCCTTGCCACCGAGCTCGAGCAGCACGGGCGTCAGCCGCTCCGCCGCGGCCATCATCACGCGCTTGCCGGTCGCGGCCGAGCCGGTGAACGCGATCTTGTCGACGGCGGCCTTGGCGAGCGCCGCACCCGTCGCCCCTGCGCCGGTGACGACCTGGAGGACGTCGGGGAGCGCGAAGGTGTTCGCCGCGATCTCCGCGACCTTCACCGCGATCAGCGGCGTGAGCTCGCTCGGCTTCCACACGACCGTGTTGCCGGCGGCGAGTGCGTACGAGATGGATCCCATCGGCGTGAACAAGGGGTAGTTCCACGGACCGATGACACCGATCACCCCGAGCGGGTGATAGCTGATCGTCGAGCGGAAGTTCGCGAGCACGCCCGACGACACCTTGCGCGGCGCGAGCGCCTCCTCGGCGCGACCGATCGCGTGCGACAGGTGCGAGAGCGCGTTCAGCACCTCGGAGTAGCCCTCGAGCACCGGCTTGCCGTTCTCGCGATGCAGCAGATCGACGAGGTCGTCGACGTGGTTGGCGAGCGCCTTGCGAAACCCGGTCAGCTCCTCGTTACGCGCCTGGAACGACAGCGCCCCCCACGCCTGTGCAGCGACACGTGAACGCGCGACCGCTGCGTCGACCTCGGCGGCGCTGAAGATCGGCACGCTGCCGACGGGCTCGCCGGTGGCCGGGTTGTAGCTGGTCAGACGATCGGTGGTGGTGGTCGTGGTCGTCGCGACGGTGGCCATGGCCGCGACCATGGCACCGAGCATCGCGGGCCTCAAGCAGGAAGGCGCGCGAGCCTTCAACTGAATGCGCCACGTACGCTCCCGAACACGTCAGTAGAGAGCGACCGCGACGATCGCTCCCGCGACCGCGAGCACGAGCAGCACGGCGAACACGAGCCAGCCGGTGCTGGACTCGATCTTGTAGTCGGCGCTGGACAGACGTGGATGCGGCTGCGGCACCACCGGCGGCTGCAGCACCACCGGCGGCTGCGGTGTCGGGGCGAGCTGCGGACGCGGCACGTTCGGCACCGGCGTCACACGTGGCGGCGGAACGCTCTCGACGGGGGCCGGCGCGCGCTCGCGTAGCTCGGGCAGGCGCGCCGTCGCCGCGGCGTCTCCGCGATCGAGGAACGTCGGAGCGTCGAGTGGATCTTCGTCGGGGCGGGTCTCGGCGCCTCCCCCGTCGCGGAACGCCTCGGGCGGGATCCTCGGCTCGGCGATCGCGGTCTTCTCGTTGTCGATGTCCTGCGGGGCCTCGTGGACCACCGTCTTCTCGCCGCGCGCTCCTTCGACCCACGGCTCCTTCTTGGTCCCGAACAGCTGGACCATGAAGCGAGACATCGCCGTGTTCGAGCCGGTGAGCTTCGCGCGCACCGCGAACGTGTCGAGCGCTTCGATCAGCTCGGAGGCGGTCTGGAACCGCGCCGCCGGATCATTCGCCATCGCGGTGAGGATGATCGCTTCGAGCTCGCGCGGAAAGCCGGGCACGGCGTGCGACGGCAACATGATGTCGCCGGCGACGATGCGCTTCATCGTCTCGAAGTCGTCGTTGCCCCTGAAGGCGCGACGCAGCGTCGTGAGCTCGTAGAGCACGATACCGAGCGCGAAGATGTCGCTGCGCCGATCGAGCGACTTGCCCTTGCACTGCTCGGGCGACATGTAGCCGTACTTGCCCTTGATCGTGCCGCCGACGGTCTTGGTCGCGCGCTCCTCGGCCTTCGCGATGCCGAAGTCGAGCACCTTCACGCTGCCGTCGAAGCCGACCATGATGTTCGCCGGCGACACGTCGCGATGCACGATGTTGAGCGGTTGGCCGTTCTTGCCGCGCCGCTCGTGCGCGTGATGCAGCCCCGCCGCGGCACCGCCGACGATCATCACCGCGAGCTCGAGCGGGATCGTCCAGCCGCGGCGCACCGACGTCTCGAGGATCGCGCGCGCGTTCTCGCCGTGCACGTACTCCATCGCCATGAAGTACGCGCCATCGGCCTGGTCGACCTCGAACACCTGCGCGACGTTCTGGTGGTTCAGCGTCGCCGCGAGCCGCGCCTCGTCGAGGAACATGGTGATGAAGCGCTGATCGTTCGCGCGCTCGCGCAGGATCGTCTTCAGCACCACGTGGCGCTCGAACGCTCCCAGGCCGCTCTGCCGGGCGAGATAAATCTGCGCCATACCGCCGGTCGCGAGGTGAGCAATGACCTCGTACCGACCGACCCTCATCGGGCCAGCGGCGGGCTCCGGCGGCGCCACCTTAGAAGAATCGGCTGGTTGGACAGAGGTGTCAAGCGACGCTCCCATCGCCCCGGTGGCGTTCGGGCATACTCACGCCCGCGTGGATGCCAACCTCCAGGTCGCGCTGTCCGGCGCCGTTCCCGCGCTGATCGCGATGTGGGTGGTCGACCGCCTCGACCGCAAGCGCCCCGAGCCGCCGTCGACACGCCGCCTGGTCGCGTTCGTGGGCATGCTCTCGGTGATCCCGGCCCTGCTGGTCGGCACGGCCCTGACGAGCAGCGTCGGTGACATGCTCGATCCGCAGTTCACCTACCAGGGTGCGACCTGGACCTCCTTCGTGATCGCCGCCGGCGTCGAGGAGGCCTGCAAGATCTCGGCGGTCTACTGGATCGTGTGGCGGCGCCCCGACTTCGACGAGCGGATGGATGGCATCGTCTACGCGAGTCGCGCGGGGCTCGGCTTCGCGCTCGTCGAGAACATGCTGTACCTCCTCGGGCAGACGACCCTCGAGGGTGCGCTGTTCGTGTGGATCGCGCGCGCGCTGCTCGCCGTCCCGGGCCACGCCATGTGGACCGGCATGATCGGCGCGCTCGCGGCGCGCCGACGCTTCGATGGGAGAGGCCTCGGGCTGCTCGGCGGCTACCTGCTCGCGGTCGCGTTCCACGGCGCCTATGACCTCACCGTGTTCCTGCAGCAACCGCTGCGCTTCGAGGGCCACGACGTGCTCGCCACCTTCCTGCTCACCGGCCCGGTGGTGTTGACGGTGGCCGCGTTCTTCGTGCTGCGTTCGATGGCGCGCACGGCGCTCAAGCTCGACGACGCCGACGCCGCGCGCGCCGCGTTGCTCGCCGCCCGCGGTTAGCGCTCGGCGGGTGGCTCCGCGCGGGGGGCCCGGAGGACTGCGATCGCCGTGGTCGCGCCGCAGATGACCGCGATCGCGAACAGATAGATCCCCCGATCGATGGTCGAGCCCTCGACGCGCGGGTACTGCGCGATGAATGCGGTCCCCGCGAG
>DATLHR010000316.1:0-4980 GCA_035539815.1 Kofleriaceae bacterium | reverse complement strand
TTCGGCATCTTCGCGCTGCACGCGATCCTGATGGCGCTGTTCGTCGAGCTCCCGTTCGCGCTGCGCGACGCCGGACTCGACGCCACGCGCCACTGGCTCGTCTACCTGCCGGTCAGCACGAAGATCCCCGGGACGCCGATGCCGCCGGCCAGCGGCGGGCCGGCGACCAGCGACACCGCGAACGTCGCGCCGATCGTGATGCCGATCGCCGCCATCGTGCGCGTGCGCACCTCGTCGCGCGTGAGATCCGCGGCGAGCGCCATCGCGGCGGCCGACACGGCGCCGGCACCCTGCAGCGCTCGTCCGGCGATCAGCGACGCGACGTCGGGCGCCCATGCGGCGAGGAAGCTGCCCGCGGCGAAGACGACGAGGCCGGCCGCGATGGCCGGCTTGCGGCCGACGTGGTCGGACGCCCAGCCGAACGGCACCTGGAGCAGCGCCTGCGCGAGGCCGTAGGCGCCGAGCGCGAGGCCGATACGCGCCGGATCCTCGCCGCCGGGCAGCGCCGCGGCGTACAGCGCGAGCACCGGGAGCACGATGAACAGCCCGAGCATGCGCAACCCGCTGACGCCCGCGAGGCACGCGGTCGCGCGGCGCTCGCCGGACGTCATGCGGGAGCCGGGGCGGCGGTCGCGGGAAGCCATCGGGAAGCGGTGTCGAGGCGGGCGTGGCGTCGCGCCCGAGCGAGCGGACGATCTCTGACGCGCCTAACGGATTATAATATCAGGTTCGCCTCGCGCGCCTTCGGCCATCGGACCGAGACCGCGCGGGGTCCGCGAACCCAAGCGAAGCATGGACCTCATCCGCATCCGCGGCGCACGCACGCACAACCTCAAGAACCTCAGCCTCGACCTGCCGCGCCACCGCCTCATCGTGGTGACCGGGCTGTCCGGGTCGGGCAAGAGCTCGCTGGCGTTCGACACGCTCTATGCCGAGGGGCAGCGGCGCTACGTCGAGTCGCTGTCGGCGTACGCCCGCCAGTTCCTGCAGCTGATGGAGAAGCCCGACGTCGACCTGATCGAGGGCCTGTCGCCCGCGATCTCGATCGAGCAGAAGGCGACCTCGCACAACCCGCGCTCGACGGTCGGCACGGTGACCGAGATCCACGACTACCTGCGCCTGCTCTATGCGCGCGTCGGCGATCCGTACTGCCCCGACCACCCGGAGCAGAAGCTCGCGTCGATGACCATCTCGCAGATGGTCGACGCGACGCTGGCGCTGCCGGGGGACACCCGGCTCATGATCCTCGCGCCGGCGGTGAGCAACCGCAAGGGCGAACACGTCGAGCTCCTGGTCGAGCTGCGCGCGCAAGGCTTCGTGCGCGTGCGCGTCGACGGCGCCGTGCACGAGATCGACGCGGTGCCCAGGATCGCCAAGACGACCAAGCACACGATCGAGGTGGTGGTCGATCGCCTGCGCGTGTCGCCCGAGTTCAAGCAGCGGCTCGCCGAGTCCTACGAGACCGCGCTGCGGCACGGCGACGGCCGCGCGATCGCGGTGGAGACCGACACCGGCCGCGAGCACCTGTTCAGCTCCAAGTTCGCCTGTCCGATCTGCAACTACTCGCTCGCCGAGCTCGAGCCGCGCCTGTTCTCGTTCAACAACCCGGCCGGCGCATGCCCACGCTGCGACGGCCTGGGCGCGATCAGCTTCTTCGATCCCAAGCGCGTGGTCGCGTTCCCGCAGCTCTCGCTCGCCTCGGGCGCGATCAAGGGCTGGGACCGGCGCAACCAGTTCTATTTCCAGATGCTGCAGTCGCTCGCGAAGCACGCGGGCTTCGACCTCGAGCGGCCGTTCGCGCGCCTGCCGGAGCGCATCCAGTCGCTGGTGCTGAACGGCTCCGGCGACGAGAAGATCCCGTTCACCTACCTGTCCGAGCGCGGTCGCCCGCTGGTGCGCGAGCACGTGTTCGAGGGCATCCTGCCCAACCTCGAGCGCCGCTACCGCGAGACCGACAGCATGATGGTGCGCGAGGAGCTCGCCAAGTACCTGAACAGTAAGCCGTGCCCGGAGTGCCACGGGACTCGCCTCAAGCGCGAGGCGCGCAACGTCAAGATCGGTCCGGACACGGACGCGCGCGCGATCTACGAGGTGTCGGCGTGGCCGCTCAAGCAGACGTCGCGCTTCTTCGCCGAGCTCGCGCTCGAGGGGCACAAGGCCGCGATCGCCGACAAGATCGTCAAGGAGATCGTGTCGCGCCTCGCGTTCCTCAACAACGTCGGCCTGGACTACCTGGCGCTCGACCGCTCCGCGGAGACGCTGTCGGGCGGCGAGGCGCAGCGCATCCGTCTCGCGTCGCAGATCGGCTCGGGCCTCACCGGCGTCATGTACGTGCTGGACGAGCCGTCGATCGGACTGCACCAGCGCGACAACGACCGCCTGCTGACGACGCTCAAGCACCTGCGCGACCTCGGCAACAGCGTCATCGTCGTCGAGCACGACCACGATGCGATCCTGTCGGCCGACCACGTCGTCGACATGGGCCCCGGAGCCGGCGAGCACGGCGGCCAGGTCGTCGCGCAGGGGACGCCCGACGACATCCGGCGCGCGCCGCATTCGCTCACCGGCCAGTACCTCGCCGGCCATCGCCAGATCCCGATGCCCGAGCGGCGGCACAAGCGCGATCCAGCGCGGGTCCTGTCGGTCAGCGGCGCGCGCGGCAACAACCTGCGCGACGTGTCGTTCGACCTGCCCGTGGGCCTGTTCGTCTGCGTCACCGGCGTGTCCGGCTCGGGCAAGTCGACGCTCATCAACGACACGCTCTACCACGCGGTGGCGCGGCACCTGTACGACAGCGCGGAGGAACCCGCGCCGTACGAGTCGATCGACGGGCTCGACCACTTCGACAAGGTCATCAGCGTCGACCAGAGCCCGATCGGGCGCACGCCGCGCTCCAATCCGGCGACCTACACGGGGCTGTTCACGCCGATCCGCGAGCTGTTCGCGCAGGTCAAGGAGGCGCGCGAGCGCGGCTACGGCCCGGGGCGCTTCTCGTTCAACGTGAAGGGCGGCCGCTGCGAGGCGTGCCAGGGCGACGGTCTCATCAAGGTCGAGATGCACTTCCTGCCCGACGTCTACGTGTCCTGCGACGTGTGCCACGGGCAGCGCTACAACCGCGAGACGCTCGAGATCCGCTACAAGGGCAGGAACATCCACGAAGTGCTCGCGATGACGGTCGAACAGGCGCACGCGTTCTTCGAGCCGGTGACGGCGGTCGCGCGCAAGCTCGCGACGCTGCTCGACGTGGGGCTCGGCTACATCACGCTCGGACAGTCGGCGACGACGCTGTCGGGCGGCGAGGCGCAGCGCGTGAAGCTCGCGCTCGAGCTGTCGAAGCGCGACACCGGGCGCACGCTCTACATCCTGGACGAGCCGACCACCGGGCTGCACTTCCACGACATCGAGCTCCTGCTCACCGTGCTGCACCGGTTGCGCGACCACGGCAACACGGTGGTCGTGATCGAGCACAACCTCGACGTGATCAAGACCGCCGACTGGATCGTCGACCTCGGCCCCGAGGGCGGTGCGGGCGGCGGGCGCATCGTCGCGGAGGGTGCGCCCGAGGACGTGGCACGTGTCGCGGGGAGCCACACCGGGCGCTACCTGAAGCCGGTGCTCGATGCGCAGTCCCGCCGGTCGGCCAAGGCCCCCGTCGTGGCTGCGGCGAAGCCCGTTCGCGCCTCCAAGGTGTCGAAGGACCTGCTCGGCTAGCGCGGACCATGGTTTCGTCCGCCGACGCAACGCCTCGCGACCCGCGGACCGGCACGACGCACGACCGGGACGATGCATGACGTTGCGCCTGGCCAGCGTCAGGCGCGGGACGGCCGATGCCGTCAAGCACTACCTGGTGTGGAGCAGCCGCTTTCCCGCGCTGTTCGCGCTCCACGTCCGGGCCTACCGCGTAGTCGAGCGACTGCTCGGCGCGCGGATCCGCGCGGTTCCCGGCGTGTGCACGGTCTATCTCACGCACGGCCTGCCGCTGGGCGAATGCTTCCCGGGCCTCTCCGACTTCGACCTGGTCGTCGTGTTCGACGCGCCCGACCGCCTGCGCTTCTACCAGAGGATGCGCCGGCGCTGGATCGCACTGCGGCGCTTCCTGCCGGCCAATGACCTGACGTTGCTGAGCCGTGCGGAGTTCGAGCGGTGGCAGGCGCTCGGGGGCGGCGGCGATCCGCTGGACGAGGTGCGGCACTGGCGATGCCTGGCAGGCACGGACCTTCGTCGCGACGCGTTCGACACGACGAGCGAGCAGGCGGAGTGCGATCGGATCGCGCACGGACTCGGGCACTTCCAGAACCTCATGCACGTGGCACTCAAGGAGGAGCCCCGGGCGCAGGACTTCGCGCTCGTCGCGCGCCGGCAGCTGCACAAGTCGTTCTGGCGTTCGCTGCTGTCGCTGGATCCGGCGTACCTGGCGATGCCCACCCAGGACCGGCGGATCGACGCGTGGATGCGGCACCACGGCGCACCCGCCCCCGTGGGCGACCTGCAGGCGATGCAGCGCGAGCGTTTCCAGCGCGGTCCCGTGAGCCGGCTGCGCTTTTGCGCGGGCGCGCTGGCGTTTCGCGAGATCAACCGCGCGCTGGCGGCGATGCCGCGCGCGCGTCCGGCCTTGCGCGCGCCTGAGGGGAGCCGCGAGCGCGACGTTCCGATCGCGAACCTGCGTGAAGTGCAGGAGCGGGCCCAGGCCCTTACCGACAGCATCGTGCAGCGCCTGGCGGGCATCGTGGAGAGCATCGTTCTGAGCTCCACCGGATCGGTGCGCGGGTGTGCGCTGTACGTCGTGCTGCGCGACGAGCTCGCCGAGCCCGAGGTCGCCCGCGCGCTGGTGGACCTGCGGGCCATCCATCGCGTGTTCGACGATCCGTGGTTCAACGAGCATTTCCCCGACGGACTGCCGACGGTGCTCTCGCGCAGCATGTTCGCCGCGCTGCTGCGGACCAGCCGATCGAGCCTGCAGTACCTCGACAGGCATCGCCG
>DATLHR010000315.1:0-8728 GCA_035539815.1 Kofleriaceae bacterium | reverse complement strand
GCCATTCGGCGAGGGTCCAGCCGACGCGCTGCTTCGCGAACAGCGCCTCGGCGTCGGCCTCGAACGCCCTGGAGTCCGTCGAGCGGAACGCGAGGCGATCGAACCGCGCGCGCATGAAGGCGTCGAACGCCTCGCGGCCGAACGCCAGCTCCATGGCGCGCAGCAGCAGCGCGCCCTTCTCGTAGGCGATGTCGGACGGCGCGTCCTCGGGATCGCGATCCGGTCCGAAGTCGAGCGCGAGGCGGGTGTCTGCGTTGGTGCGGCCGACCCGCGCGATCACCTCGTCCAGATCCTTGCGCCCCATCGCCCAACCGAAGTCCCCACGCTCCTTGCCGCGCACCGCTTCCATGATCCGTCGCTCGACGTACGTGGTGAAACCCTCGTTGAGCCACAGGTCGTTCCACGTCGAGTTGGTGACGAGGTTGCCGGACCACGAGTGCGCGAGCTCGTGCGCGATCAGCGACACCAGCGAGCGATCGCCGTTGATCACCGTCGGGGTGAGGAACGTCAGCCGCGGTTTCTCCATGCCGCCGAACGGGAAGCTCGCCGGCAGCACCCGGATGTCGTAGCGCCCCCAGCGATACGGCCCGTACAGCTTCTCGGCGGCGATCATCATCGCCTCGGTCTCGGCGAACTCGTGCGCGGCCGCCGCGAGCACGCTGGGCTCGGCGTACACGCCGGTGCGCGGCCCGAGCGACTTGAACGCGAGCTCGCCGACGGCGAGCGCCATCAGGTACGACGGGATCGGTTGATCCATCGTGAACCGATACACGCCGTCGGCCGATGGTGCCTGCGGGTTGGTCGCGCTCATCAGCGCCCAGAGCCCCTTCGGCACGCGGATCGTCGCGTCGTAGGTGAACCGCACGCCGGGCGTGTCTTGTAGCGGGATCCACGAGCGCGCGAGGATCGCCTGCGACTGCGTGAACAGCATCGGCTGCTGCTTGCTCGCCGTGCCAGCCGGGTCGACCCAGAGCAGCGCGCGCGCCGCCGGACTCACGCGATACGCGATCTCGACGCAGTCGCCCGCGAGCGCGATCGTCAACGCACTGCCGCGGAGCTTGTCGATCGGCCCGAGCTTGTACGAGAGCGCCTGCTGCGACGCGCAGTCGTGCACGCCGTCGACCGCGAGCCCGTCGGTGTCGAGCACGAGCTCCTTGGCATCGGGGACGACGCGCTCGACCGTGAGCTTCGCGGTGCCCGCCAGCTGCTTGGTCGTGAAGAACACCGCCAGATCGAGCGACAGGTGCTTCACGACGATCTGATCGGGTCGTGCCTGCGAGTGCGGATCGCCGTGCACCGCGGGCTTGGCCGGCGGCGGCTCCGCGGTCTTCACGGGCGCGGGCGGCGGCTGCACGCGATCGCGATCCTTGCACGCGACGAGCGTGACGAGCAGCGCGCAGGTGACGAGGCGGGGCACGGCGACCGACTGTAGCGGTCCGCGCTCCCGAGCGCTATCGCGGCGACGTCGGCGAAGCTCTCACTGCGGCTTCTCGAGCTCGGCGATGAGATCGTCGAGGAATGCCTCGATCTGCGCGGGCTGCGGGATCGTGCACTCGCCGCTCTGCAACAGCGACGACTCCCACTTCCAGTAGCCCGGCGGCTTGGGTGGCGCGGGCTGCTTGCGCTTCCAGTACCACAGCCGCGCCTCGCGCACGCCGGGCGGGTACGGTGTCGCGGCGCGGCCATAATCGTTGGTCCACAAATAAAATCGAGGCACCACGAAGCCTCGTTGGGCACCTAGCTCGTTGGCGCGCCGGAACTTCGGTGGGTCCGATTTCACGAACGCGACCAGCGCCGCGTACGCCTTCTCCGCGCACGCGAGCGCCTCGGGCCGCGCGGTCGCGGGGTTCGGATCCGTCTCGCCCGGTGGCACCACACCCGCCACCGGGTAGAAGCCCCACAGGACCTCCTCGGGGTACTTGATGTCCTCGGTCCCCGCGTACGGCCAGTACTCGGCGCCGGTCAGCTCGTAGCCGTTGATCTGGAACACGTCCATCTTCGCGGCGGGCGTCGGCGCCGGCGCGCGCGAGGACGATCCACACGCGATCAGCGCGACCAACAAGCACGAACCGAGGAGCCGCATGCGCACGTGAGTAACATCGACACCGCCGGATCGGGATGGCGCGCCGGCGAAAGTGGATTCTTGTCGACGGCGACGGAGAGAGCCTGGATACTGATGCGATGCATGGGTGCACGATCATCGCGGCAGCGATCGCCGTCGCGCTCGCTGGCTGCGAGAGCGGCGCCGACGACGCTACCTGCTACTTCCCGAGTGGTCGTCCATGCCACCTGGGCGAGGTCTGCCTCGGGCGGCAGCTCGACGAGTGCAACTACTACAGCGCGTGCAACGATGGCGGGCTCGCCGGCACGGCGATCGCTTGCACGCACGAGCCGATCGAACCGGTCGCCGGCGGTCCGTTCCTATGCGATCCATCGCTGATCCCGCGCAACTCGACGCGCGACTTCACTCCGCCGCCGGCCCCCTGTCCGCTCGGCAGCCTGTGGGCGCTCGATCCCGAGCGCGAGCTTCCGTATATCCAGTGTGTGCCGGTCGCGCAGTGCGAACCGATTCGCTGCGATCCGGCGTTCGCGGGGGACGGCTGCCCCTCCAATCACGAGTGCGATGCGGTGACGTACACCTGCATCGCAGCGCCGTGACCGCGCCCCTCAGGGCTCGAGGACCTCGTACTCGTCCGGCGTGGTGCTGCGGAAGAAGTCGCGCGGGGTGCACGGCGTCGTATTGACGACGCCGCCGCTCAGCGTGCCCGTGCAGTTCGGCGGGTTCGCCGACACGGTGCCCCATGCCGAGCAGCCGTTGCTGAGGTCGCCGTTGGAGTCGACGCAGATGCGGAGCGGCGCGGACACGCTCGAGTTGCCGAGCGCATCGGTGACCTTGACCGCGGCGCACGCCCAGCCCTCGGAGATGTTGCTCGCGCGCACGTCGAACGCGAACCCGAGGCAGTTGCCTCCCGCAGCCGGCGGGATGCCGAAGATCTCCGGCTGATCGGTGAACGGCGTGTGGATCGCGACGGTCGTGCTGGCCTCGCCGAGGCACAGCGGCTCTCCCGAGTCCATCTGATCGCCCGCGGTGCACAGCGCACCGTTCGACCCGCCGAACATGTCGGGCGCGTAGACGCCGTCGCCCGCGGGCGTGACCGCCGCCAGCGTCAGCGTCGCGGCCTCGTTCGCGAGCATCGGCGTGGTCTTCGGCACGATCGTCGGGTTGATCGCGTCGCACACGCCGTCGGCGTTGGTGTCGACGACGAGCGGCTTGCTGGTGTCGTCGAACACGAACAGCTGCACGCTCTCGGTGCCGGCGCGCGGGATGAACAGGCTCGAGTTGAGCGTGCCCGTGTTCGGCACGTCGCGTACGCGCGCGCGCAGCTCGATCAGCTGCGGCACGGCGGTCCGGTCGTCGGGCGCGTCGCTGCCGAGCGGATCGAAGTCGACGCTGCACAGCTTCGTCGTGCCGTCGAGCCGCATCGTGCGCACGCGCGGAGAGTCGAGCGAGGCGACCGGCGGCTCGTTGTCGAGCACGAGCGAGAAGCCGACCTGCGCCATCTCGCCCTGCGTGTCGGAGGCGCGCACGATCACCGTCGGCGCGATCAGCCCGGCGAGCGGCAGCGTGTTGAGGTTGCCGACCCAGGTGTCGGAGTTGGCCTGCTTGGTCAGTGTGATCGTCGACGTGCCGACCGTCGCGCTCGCCGAGGCGACGCCGTCGTCGTCGGTGATCGTGACCTCGAGCGCCACCGTGCCGCTCACCAGCGTGCCCGGCGCGGGCGAGACGATCGTGATCTCCGGCGCGCCCGTCGAGCTGCCACCATCGCCCGATGGCGGCCCATCGCTCGGTGGGCCGTCACCCGGCGGTGCATCGCTCGGCGCATCCCCCGGCGGTCTCGCGTCGGAGCCCGGGGCGTCGATGGTGCCGGCGGGAGGCTGGTAGCCACCATCGTCACCGCCGCCGCACGCGACGGTGCCGAGCGTCAGGAGGGCAAGGAACGACCGAAGCGTCTGCGTGCGCACGAGGCGATTGTCGCCCGTGCGTCGTCCACGGAGCAAGAACGCGGCGGTTAGAGGTTCTGACCGACGGTGACGACGATGCCCGCCAGGCTCTCGCCCGCGATCAGCCCCGACGCGACCGGGATGACGAAGGGCTCGTACTCCGGCGTCTTGCGCCGCACGGTCTCCGCGACCGCCGCACCGAAGAACATCATGATGCTGTTGTAGGCCGGGACGATCATCGCGATGCCGATGCCGGCGGAGGACGGGATGAACGGCTTCACCGGCTTGGGCGCGAACTTCTCGAGCAGCGCGAGCCCCACACCGAGCGCGACGCCGATGAACGTGGCGGTCTTGGCGGACTCCGGCAGCGCGTCGAGCCCGTCGACGAACGTCTTCGACACGTTCGCCCACACCTTGACCGAGGGCGCCGGCCACTTCTCGGTGCCAAGCATCGACGGATCGATCAGCACATCGAACATCACGACGATCATCACGGAGCCGGCGAGCACGCCGAACAGCTGCGCGTAGATCTGGTGCCGCGGCTTCGCGCCGAGCAGCCAGCCGGTCTTGAGGGTGGTCAACAGGTCCGCCGCGTGGAGGCCGATGCCGCCCGTGACGTTCGCCGCCATGATGTTGCCGGTCAGGTTGCCGGGCGTGAGCACACCATAGATGCCCTGGGTCACCGGCCCGAGCGCCTTGGTCGGCGTCACGTCGGTCTCGCCGGTCACGCGCGCGGCGATGAGCCCCATCACCAGCGACAGCGGCACCGCGACGAGTGCGGCCCAGACGGGGATGTTGAACATCACCGACATCAGCACGACGATCACCGGCGTCAGCACGGCGAAGCCGGCGGGGAACCACCACGCGGGTGCCTCGACCGCGGAGATTTCGTCGTCGGGCAGCCCCTTCGATCCTCCGAAGATGCGGCCGAGGCCGCGGAACGTGCGCGCGAGGCTCTTGTAGTCGAGCACGAACTGCGTGAGCCCCGCGGCGACGAGGATCGCGGCGCCGGGCCACAGCGTCCACGACATGATGCCGCCCTCGGCCTTGTAGTCGACGACGCGGATCGCCCCCGCCTCGAACTGTGCCGGCGCCAGCACACCGTAGGTCAGCAGTCCGCCGAGCAGCATCGACCACGCGGTGCGGAACGACATCAGCGCGCCGGCACCCAGGAACACGGCCTCGGCGGTCACCGCGAGCGTCCACTTCTTGGCCGTGTGCCCCAGGATCTCGAACGGCGCGCCCCACTTCGCGGGCCCCAGCCACTTGAGAGCATCGCGGGCGACCGTCAGCGCGGCCCCGAACCCGAACGCGCCGATCAAGGACCACGCGGCACGCCGGCCGGCCTCACTCGCCTTGCCCCCCGAATGGATGAGGGAGATCGTCTCTGCGGTCGCCTTGCCCGTCGGGAACACCAGCTGCTCCCGGTTGATCAGCTGGCGCTTGATCGGAATCGCCGCGAACACGCCGAGCGCCGAGATCACGCCGAACCACACCGCGAGGCCGATGTCGCTCGGCCGCACGGTCGTGAGCAACAGCAGCGCACCGAACGCCGCGGCGTTGCCACCCGCGGTCATGTAGCCCGCGCCCGAGGCCACCGTGGTTAGCGCGTTGTTTTCGAGCGCTCCCAGCGGTCGCTTCGTGAGCCCGATCGCATGGCCGAGCTGAAACACCAGCCAAGCGACGATGCAGGCGGTGAGCGTGACGCCGAGGCTCCACCCCGTCTTGAAGAAGACGTAGATGTTCGAGGCGCACAGCATCCCGCCCAGCAGGATTCCGGCGACGACGGCGCGCACCGTGAGGTTCGGCTCGTTCGGCCGATACGTGTCGCGGATCCAGACCGCCTCCGGATCGTCGTCGGGAGCGCGCAGTTTTTCGTCGAGAGAGGCCACGGACCGCGCACGTTACCGGCACCGGGTACCGGCCGCAAACCGCGTTCTAGGAGGGGGGTACCGGAAAACCGCGTTTTTGGACCCTTTGGAATCATTGCCAGAATCAGATTCAGGTGCGGATGTCAGACGGATGGGGCAAGGTAGCCAGCCTCATGGAGACTCAAAACGACACCGCCACCACCGAGAACAAGACGTCGGCTACCGGCCGCTATGCCGAGCTCCAAGCGCTCGTCGCGTCGATGGCCGCCGACTTTCAGAAGTTCTACCAGGACGGAAACAAGGCCGCGGGCACCCGCGTCCGGAGCGCGATGCAGGACCTGAAGGCGTTCGCGCAGACCGTCCGCAACGAGGTCAGCGAGATCAAGAACGCTCCGAAGGAGTAGGTTCGTCACGCGCCACTCGCAGCCGTCGCGTTGCGAGTGGCGTACTACGCCATGGACGCTGGCGCGCGGGGTCTCCTTCGCGCGTGGCCTCGTGCTTGCTGCTGCGTGATTTGCGCATGGGTGCGCGCGAGGTTGGGCTTAGGATGCGCGCCTATGCGGAGCGTGTTGCTGGGCCTGTGTTGGGTGGTCGTTCCCTCGGTCGCGCTCGCACAGCCAGCGGGGCCACCCGCGGCTCCCGCGCCGGAGGCTGTCTCGCCGGCGGCGGGGACCGGCGCGCCCGCGGTCGGCGCCAGGGACCTGCTCCTGGTCGGGGACCGCTATCTGGGCGCGAAGACGCCGCCGCCGAGTGGCTGGCGGCTCATGATCAGCGACCTCTCGGTGTTCCGGCTCAATCCGCTCGGGCTCGAGACGCGGGCGCGCATCGGGGTGCAGAAGAAGCTGTACCCCTCGACCGCGGCGATCACGCAGCACAACTTCGCGTTCGTCGGCGCGTTCCCCAAGCTCAACCCCGCCGCGGCGATCCTCGCGGTCGGCGGCGAGCTCCAGCCTGCGTCGATCTTCAACCTGCGCGCCTCGGCCGAGGTCCAGCAGTACTTCGGCACGGTCGGGTTCCTGCAGTCGTTCGGCTCCGCCAATGCGAACTTTTCTGACCAGACGCTGAGCGACCTTCGTGACGACCCGGCGATGAAGCCGCAGACGGCGCGCATCCTCAATGCCCGCATCCAGCCGCTGGTGCAGCTCAAGCTCGGGCCGATCGCGTTCAAGGGCCAGGCGCAGCTCGACTACTGGGTGCTGTCCAACGTCCGCGACGGCGAGACCACCGCGTACGAGGCCACGTACGACACGCTGCTGCCGGACCGAGGCTGGACGCTGTCGACCGACGTCGACCTCCTGTACGTGGGGCGCCCGGGGCTCGCGATCGGGCTGCGGCACAGCCACGTGCATCCCTTCTACGAGGAGCGGCACTTCGTCGACGCCGCCGACTTCGCGGCCTATGCTGGCCACAACATGCACAGCCGCCTCGGCCTGTTCGCGGCGTACACCTTCAAGGACCTCGGCCCGTCGACGTTCAACAAGCCCACGGTGCTGTTGATCGCGTCCTGGTATCACCAGCATCGTTACCGCATGGGAACACCTGACACGCTGCCGACCGGTGGCCGTCCCGACGACTACACGAGCCGCGCCTTCCCCTACTTGCTCGCCGGCTTCACGTTCGAGTCGGACCTGTGGAGCGTGCGCTGATGGAGGCCGAGTTCTGGCGCGGCCGCTGGCGCGAAGGCAGCATCGGCTTTCACGAGGGAGCGCCGAACGCGTACCTCACGACGTACCTCGGCGAGCTGCCCGGGACGCGCGTGCTCGTCCCGCTGTGCGGCAAGACCGAGGACCTCGCGTACCTCGCCTCGCATGGCCGCGAGGTGATCGGCATCGAGCTCGTCGAGGACGCGGTGCGCACATTCTTCGCCGAGCACGCGGTGGAGCCCGAGATCACCCGGCGCGGCGTGCTCACGCAGTACACCGCCGGAGCGGTCACGATCTTCGCGGGCGACGTGTTCGCGGTGACGCGCGACGATGTCGGCACGATCGACGCGATCTACGATCGTGCCGCGCTCGTCGCGCTGCCGCCGGAGATGCGAGAGCGCTACGTCGCTCACCTGGGCGCGCTCGCGGCCGCCGCGACCCCGGTGCTGCTGGTCACCCTCGCGTACCCGCAGGACCGCATGCAGGGGCCACCGTTCTCGGTGCCCGACGCCGAGGTGCGCGCGCACTACGATGCGGTGGTGCAGCTCGAGGAGCGGCCCGCCGTCGGCGGACGCGCGAGCGACGTCGGCGCGATGGAGCGCTGCTATCGCGCGGCGCTGCGCACGGGCCCCGCGAGCTCCGCGCACTCGTCGTAGTCGGTCTCGGCCGCGGGGCTGATCGGCGGCTGGTAGCGCACGCTGCCGACGTAGCCGCGCTTGCGCTTGATCACGAGCGACGAGCACTTGCCGCCTTCGATCACGGCCCACGCGCGAAGATCGACGGCGCCCCAGGTCGCCTTGCCGGCCTCGGACTCGATCTGCGCGACCGTGGTCTGCCAGTTGGCGCGAACCCGTACGCGCTCCTGCGCGATCGCGATGCGCTCGGCGGTGATCGCCCCGCGATACGCCTCCGGCGCATCGCTCTTGCGACATGCGGTGGCGATCGTGGCGGCGAGCGAGCACGCCAACGCCGCGGAGGCGAGGGCTACGAACCGGGACATGCCCTTCCGGACGGAGCTCGCGGCGGACAGTCGCATCGAATCGCACGTGGAGCGTAAGTAATCAGATACCCTGAGGTCTGGATGAGCGACGGGGACGACGACGCGTTCGCGGCGACGGCTGCGCCCGCTGCCAAGCCCGGCACGCTCCCGGGTCCGGGCCAGCCGCCGGGGCTCGCGCCGACGATGGCGTCGATCCACGCCGACGTCGCGAC
>DATLHR010000314.1:0-17687 GCA_035539815.1 Kofleriaceae bacterium | reverse complement strand
TCGGAGCCCAGGCCGTGCTCGTACCGCGCGAACGCGGACAGCTGGTGCGGCCCTGACCTCAGGACCATGACGCCCACCTCGGCGCCGAGCTCGATCGTCTTGTACCAGCGCGAGCCGATGATCATGGGGTGCGCCGCATCTTCGACGCGCAGGCCGACAAGCCCCGCGCCCCACAGGCGGCCGAGATCGGCCTGCACGGACAGCGCGCCGACGACCGGGGTCACCGACGTCTCGTTCGGTCCTGTGAGCTTGCCGACGGAGGCGAGGAAGCCGACGGTGACGCGGCGGTCGACGCGTACGCCTAGCTGGGCGGAGAGCACCGGTCCCGAGACGGCTTCGCCGTTCACCCCGCCGAAGGCATAGCCGGGGAGGAGGCTCGCGGCGAGCTTCGCCGGAGGAGTGGTGTCGACGAGCGTGTCCTCGAGCTCGCGATCATCGTCGAGGTCGTCGAACGGCGAGTCGTCGTCGCTCCGATCTGTAGCGGCGAGATGCTGCGGCGTGCGACCGAGGACAGCGAACGCGCGATCGACGTCGGCGGTCGGGCCGCGCAGGAGGATCGCGGCGCGCGCGAGATCGAGATCGCCGAGCGCTGCGGTCATGTGCTCGATCGTCAGCATCTGAACGTCGGCGGCGAGCTTGCCTTCCGAGAGCAGCTCACGTCCGAGGCTGAGATCGCTGGTGACGCGCGCGGCGAGCGAGGCGGCCGTGCCGGTGGTCGAGGCCAGCGATGCCAGCACGCGGCGCCGCGCGGTGACGAAGGCGCGCGCGGTGGCATCGGGATCGCGACGGAGCTGCGCGAGACGATCGCGGACGAGGGCGATCGCTTCGTGCGTTCGCGCTGCATCGGTCGCGCCGTCGACGCGGTAGCTGCTGGCGAGACGACGGTCGTCATAGGATGCATCGATCGCGTACGCGGCACCGAGCTGGTGACGCACGTCGCCGACGATCTCGTCGAGCATCTCGGCGGCGACCAGGCGCTCTGCGCGGCCGCCGCCCGTTGCAGGCAGCGTCATCGAGATCTGGACCTCGGAGATCGCGTCCTCCTTCGCGAGCGCGACGGGCTGCACCGAAGCGAACGGGGCGTCGCGAAGCGGGACCTTGCCGCTCCAGTCTGCATACAAATGGTCGATCCAGCGGTTCGCCAGCGCCGCATCGAACCTGCCGGAGATCACGAGCGTGGCGTTGGCGGGCGTGAAGTACGTGCCGCGGAACGCGCGCGCATCTGCGACGGAGAGCGTGGGGCTCGGGTGGCGCGAGGAGGCGGCATAGGGGTGATCCGCGCCGTAGCGCGCGGCGCGGTACGCGTCGGCCAACGTGTCCTCGTCGTCGAGGCGCTTCACGCCGCGATTCAGCGCGCGCACCATGAGCGTCGCGCCGCCGCCGTAGTCGCCGTCGACGACCAGCTTGCGCAGCCCCGTGAGCAAGTAGTCGAGGTGCATGTCGAGCCCGCGTGCCGAGAACACGACGTGATCAGGTGTCACCTCGACATCCGTCGAGCCGCCCGACTCTGCGAGTGCGATGACCTTTCCGAAATCGCGACCGTTCCAGCGCAACGCGTACGCCGCGACCGCCGCGGCGCCATGCTTGGTCGCCGGATCGTCCGCGCTTCCGGCGGAGAACACGATGCGTGCGTCGACGGTCGGGACACTGGTCACCGGTAACAGCACGACACGTAGCCCATTCGGCAGCGTCCGCATGATCGCCGCCGGGGTGGTGACGGCGATGCGCTCGGGCGCGGGCTGGTGCGCATCCGCGGGATCCGGCGCATCGCGATGGATGCCGATGTCGTGGACCGGCGTCGCGATCGGGCGGCGCGTACCGCCGCGGGTCTGCGTGTCTGCGGTGAGTGCGATGATGGAAGCGCGCTCGAACGCGAACACCTCGCGCACGACCTGCGCGGCGGCGTCTCGTGTCAACGTGCCGAGGCTTCGCAGCTCGGTCCCGAGCACGAGCTTGGGATCGCGCCCGGCGAGCACGTGCGCGGCGATCATCGCGTCGCGCTTCCAAGCGTCGTCGAAGCTCGAGAAGGCCTCGAACAGCGCGCGCTGCTGGACGCGGTTGAACACGAACTTGCCATAGCGGCCGCCCACCGAGAATGCGAGAGGAGCGCCCGACACCGCGGCCTTGACCGCAGCTCTCACCGACTCGGTCGTCTCCTTGCTCGTCCGATAGATCAGCGCCCCGAACATCTTCGCGCGCTGGTCTCCGAGAGAGAGCGGCAGGACGATGCCCTTGACGTTCGCGTCGATGGCGCCGAGGACGGTGGTGAACACGGCCTCGGCGCGCACGCGGCGCACGGGATCCACCGGCACTGGCCACGCGACCAGCACCGCATCGTCGTCGAGCGGTGCCGTCGCCTCGCCGGTGCGGCGCTCGGCCACCGGCACGGCAGGAGCCGGTGCGGCGTCGCGCCGCGGCAGCCGGGCGATGA
The DNA here is from genome assembly GCA_035539815.1 of Kofleriaceae bacterium. Taxonomy (GTDB): domain Bacteria; phylum Myxococcota_A; class Polyangia; order Haliangiales; family Haliangiaceae; genus JABFXX01. The sequence goes on along the minus strand of DATLHR010000314.1, from coordinate 15,256 downwards.
ACTTCGCCATCGCGTCGACCACGGCGGTCTCGCGCAGGTCGCCGGAGACCACGAGCACCGCGTTGGTCGGCGTGTAGTGCGCGTCCGCGAACGCGCAGGCCTGCGCCATCGTGATCGCACCCACCGACTCCGGCGTCGACCGCCGTGCGTACGGATGCGCATCCGAGAACACGCCGCGGTGCAACGCCGTCCATAGCAGCTCGCCCCGCGCGCGCAAGCGCTCTTCGTTGACCACCACCTCGCGCTCGCGCTCGAACGTGGCCGGCGTGATCGATGTACAACGGAAGCCGAGCCGCACCGCCTCGATCGAGAGGAGAGACTCGAGCCGATCGATGGGGGCGCGCGCGAGGTACGTCGTTGCGTCTGGCGACGTCATCGCGTTGAAGAACCGTGTCGTCGCCTCGAGCTTCGCGAAGATCGACTCGTTGCCGAGCACCTGTTGAAACATCAGGTGCTCGACGAGGTGCGCGACGCCCGACTGATCTTTCGGATCGTCGACGGAGCCGACGTTGTAGCGCATCGTGACCTGGAGATCCGTCGCGTGCGGATCGCGCACGAGCACCACGCGCAGCCCGTTCGCGAGCGTCGCGTTCGAGATCGCGAGATCCATCGACGTCTGCCGAGGAGGCGCCGGTGGACCCGGCCGACACGCCACCAGTCCCGCGACCAACAAGACACCAATGCGCTTCATCACGACTCCCTTAGAAGAAACGGTATCCGGCGCCGAACGACAGTACGCGGTAGTCGGCTTCCGAGTCGAACTCGATCTCGTAGCGGATCGATGCTGCGAGGCGATGCCTCCCAAGCTTCAGAACATCGACGCCAGCCTCGGCGCCGGCGCCGACGCCCGAGACCCACGACTTGCCGACGTCTCGGTCCGTGGTGAGGCCATTGAAGTGGAACCCGGTGAGCAGTGAGCCCCACACGCGGTCGAAGAACGTCCGCTGGACAAACAGCGAGAACGAGACCGCGTCGAGCTCGAGCGGCTGCGTACCTCGGAAGGGAACTTCGTGCATGCTCGCGTAGGTCCCGTACGAGAACAGGAGACCGGCCGTCACCGAGCGCTGGATGTTCAGACCGAAGTGCGCGCTGAACGCCTTGCCGTCGAGATCTTGTCCGGTGACGCTGCCCTTCGTATAGAGCCCGCTGACGCCGAGCAGGAACTGGGTGCTGGGGCGCTCGTCATCGTCATCGTCAACGTCGTCGAACGACGAGTCCTGGGCGGCGAACTCGATATTGGCAGCCGCGTCGGGCTGCGCCGCGATCATCTCCGGGGTGCGGCCGAGGACGGAGAAGGCCTTGGTAACGTCGGCGGCGGGACCGCGCATCAGGATCGCGGCGCGCTCGAGTACGAGGTCCTCGAGCGCTGGCGTCATGCGGTCGAGTGTCAACGCGTGGACCTCCTGAGCCAGGCGCGGGTCGGCGAACACGCCACGCCCGAGGCCGAGGTCGCGCGTCACGGTCGCGCCGAGCACGGCGGCGCTGCCCACGCTCGCCGATAGCGAGGCGAGCACCTGCTTGCGCGCCGTCACGAACGCGCGTGCGGCGGCGTCGGGATCGCTGCGGAGCTGCGCGAGGCGATCGCGGATCAGCGCGATGGCCTCGTGCGTACGCGGAGCGTCGGTCGCGCCCCCGATCGAGTACGTCGTCGAAAGACGAAGCTCGTCGTAGCTCGCCTCGAACGTGTAGGCGGCGCCGAGCTGATGGCGGACGTCGTTGACGATCTCGCGCAGCATCGCGGCGGCGACCACGCGATGCGCACGCACACCTCCTCTCGCCGGCAGCGTCATGGCGATCTGGACCTGCGCGAGGGCTTCATCGCTGGCGATCGAAGACGGGGACACGGTCGCGAGAGCGTCACCGCGTGGCATGGCCTTGCCAGACCACCTGGAGAACAAGTGATCGATCCAGCGATTCGCGAGCTCGGCGTCGAACCGGCCGGAGATCACGAGCGTCGCGTTGTCGGGCGTGAAGTGCGCGGCGCGGAACTCCTTCGCATCCGCAAGGGTGAGCACGGGGCTCACGTGGCGCGGGAGGCCGGCGGCCACGTACGGATGCGCGCCGCCGAACCGCGCCTTGCGAAACGCATCGGTGAGGGCACCGGCGTCGTCGGTAAGCTTGGCGCGTGCCCGCAGCGCTCGCGCCATGCTGCGTGCACCACCACCGTATGCGCCATCGACGACCAGCTTGTGCAAGCCAGACAGCAGGTAGTCGAGATGCATGTCGAGGCCACGCGCGGCGAACGCGACGTGATCGGGCGTGACTTCGACGTCGGCCGACGCTCCGGCCTCGACGAACGCGAGGAGATCCTCGACGTGCTTGCCCTTCCAGGTGAGCGCCTCGGCGGCGATCATCGCCACGCCTCGCCGATCCGCCGGCTCGTCGGCGGTGCCGGCGCCGAACACGATACGGACGTCCACCGTCGGTACGCTCGTCACCGGCAGCAGCACCACGCGCAACCCGTTGGGTAGCGTGCGCGTGACCACCTCGTCGGGGATGTGGGCCGTGAGCGGCTCGCTCACCGGCTGCATCGCAGTGGCGGGGTCCCTGACCTCCCGCCGTTGACCGAGATCGTGGACCGGCTTGGTGAGCGTCACCGTGTCTCCGCCGCGCGTCTCCTCGTCGGCCTCGAGCACGACCACCGAGGCCAGCTCGAACGCGAAGAGCTGCGCCGCGATCGCGGACGCGTCCGTGGGCGTGAGCCTGCGGAGGCTTTGCAGCTCGCTCGCGAGCACTTGCTTGGGATCGCGTCCTGCGAGCACCTGTGCGGCGAGCACGCTGTCGCGCTCGCTGCCGTCCTCGAACCCGGCGAACGCTTGAAACAGCGCGAGTTGCTGGATGCGGTGGAACAGCGCATCGCCAAGCCGGCCGCCGCCCTGAAACCAGGACGGCGCCGCGTCCAGTGCCTTGCGAACCCGAGTGACGACCTCGGTCGGGCTCTCACGGTCCTTGGTCACGACGAGCACCCCGAACATCGGCGCGCGCTGGTCGCCGAGCGCCATCGGGATCACGCGTCCCTTGACCGCGGAGTCGATCGCCGCGGTGATGATGGTCGCGACCGCGCCGACCCGCGCGCGAGCCTCGGGCTCTACGGGGAGGGGCCAGGCGATCAGGACCGCGTCGTCGGTGATCGGCGCGTTCGTCTTGACGGCCGCGGCCCTCGCGCGGGCGACCGCAACGGCGGGGACTGCATCGCGGCGCTGGATCCTCGACATGAGCTTCGTGAGCGAATCGGACACGCGCCCCTCGTCCAGGTTGCCGGAGATCACGAGCACGGCGTTCGTCGGCGCGTAGTGCTCGTCGGCGAACGCGCACGCCTGTTCCATCGTGATCGCGGCGACCTGCGCGGGGTTCGAGCTGCGCGCGTACGGATGCGCGCCGGTGTACACGCCGCGATGAAACGCGGTGAGCAGCTCGTCGAGTCGGCTGCGCATCCGCAACTCGTTGACGACGACTTCACGTTCGCGCTCGAACGCCGAGGAGGTGATCGATGTGCATCGCAGTCCAACCCGCACGCTCTCGATCGCGAGCAGCGTGTCGAGTTGTTCGGGCGCGGCGCGCGTGACAAACGTCGTCGCGTCCTGCGTCGTGAATGCGTTGAAGCCATGCGAGCTCGCTTCGAGCTTCGCAAAGATCGTCTCGCTGCCGAGGACCTGTTGGAACATCAAGTGCTCGACGAGGTGCGCGATCCCGAGCTGGCCCGGCGGATCGTCGACGGAGCCGACGCCGTAGCGCATCGTGACCTGGATGTCGCGCGCGCGTGGGTCGCGCACGAGCACGACCCGCAGCCCGTTCGCGAGCGCCGCGTTCGAGATCTCCAGATCCATCGTCGTGTGGCGCGGCGGCGACGGAGGGGGCTTGGGCGTGCATGCCACCAATCCCGCGACGAGAACAACAGCAACTTTCACCCGACTCACCGTCGGCGATTATCGCGATCGCTCGCGTGCTCGTCGAGTCCCCGTGGTCTACGTAGAAGTACGTAGCGCTATGACGAGAGGACGCGGCGGATCGCCGCGACGAAGCTCGCCCACTCCTCGACGAGCGGCACGCCGTAGCGCGCACAGACGATCTCGATGTTGCCCTTGCGCCAGTAGCCGGGTGGGCAGCCGACGATAACCTTGCCCGAGCGCGCGTGTAGCCCGAGCTCGAGCAGCGTGATCGGCGCCTTGGTCGAAGGCTCGAACCACGTTGCGATCACGTCGGCGCGGTCGAGCCCGTCGAGCTCCCACTCGACCTGCGCGCGGAACCCCGGATGATCGATCGACTGTGGCCAGCTCGCTAGCTGGGATTGGGATCGAGGAGGGTCGCCTGCTTGATCTTGTCGAGGCGGAACTGGCGATCGTTGCCGGTCTCGAGATCGGTGCAGTTGAGCAGCGTGATCTGGCGATCGAACACGAGGCTGCGGATGCGCACGAGGCGCGGCGTGAGCTCCCACGCCTTCTTCTCGTAGACGATGCGCAGCGCGCGCGACTCGAACCACGCGGTCTCGATCGCGTCGCGCACGGTGGTGGGGATGGGAAGGGCAGGGACGCCGACGAGCTGGAGCTCGCCGATGAGCTGGAGCAGCTCGCGCTGCGCGGAGGTGGAGAGCGCGGCGCGGACCTTGTCGGTGGCCTTCTCGATCGCCTTGGGGAACGGGATCAGGCGCTGTTCGAGCGCGAGGCGCGAGAGGGCGATGAGCAGGGCGGCCTCGCGGGCGGTGAAGTTGACGGGCGGCAGCTGGTAGCTCTTGTCGAGGGCGTAGCCGCCGCCGCGCCCTCGGTCCGCGCGGATGGGCATGCCGGCGTCCTGAAGCGCCTCGAGGTCACGGTAGATGGTGCGGAGCGTGACGCCGAAGCGGTCCGCGAGCTGCTGCGCGGTCACGCCGGTGCGACGGGCGCGGAGAGCCTCGGCGAGCGCGAACAGACGGGTCTTGCGGCGCATCTCGGCAGCGTACTCGGAAAGCTGACAGAAGGCTGTCACGATGCAGCGGCAAGTGGTTGGGTATGGCTGCGCTGCTCCGCTGGCTGGAGACCCTGAATGTTCACCCCGATTGGTGGCGGTATCTCGCGACCTTGTCGACCGGAGATCGCCGTGCAGGACGATGATGGCGGGGCTACAGTGCCGCCCGTGGCGACGAGCTACCGCAAGAAGGCGAACAAGTCGGATGCCCTGCCCGTGAAGCAGGACCTCCCGCGGCCCGTCACGTCAGGGTTTCGCCTGGCCTCGCCATTCAAGCCGGCCGGGGATCAGCCCAAGGCGATCAAGGAGCTGATCGATGGCATCCGGCGCGGAGACGAGGCGCAGGTGCTGCTCGGCATCACGGGCTCGGGCAAGACGTTCACCGTCGCCAACGTGATCGCGGAGATCAACAAGCCGACGCTGATCATCGCGCACAACAAGATCCTCGCGGCGCAGCTGTACGGCGAGTTCAAGGAGCTGTTCCCCGACAACGCCGTCCACTACTTCGTCAGCTACTACGACTATTACCAGCCCGAGGCGTACGTCCCGACGACCGACACGTTCATCGAGAAAGACTCGATCGTGAACGAGGAGATCGATCGGATGCGCCACGCGGCGACGTTCGCGTTGCTATCGCGCAAGGACGTGATCATCGTCGCGAGCGTGTCGTGCATCTACGGCATCGGCGAGCGCTCGACGTACGCATCGATGACGGCCGAGCTGGACGTCGGGACCTCGATCGATCGCGATTCGGTGCTGCGCCGGCTCATCGAGCTGCAGTACGAGCGCAACGACGTCGACTTCCACCGCGGGACGTTCCGCGTACGCGGCGACACCGTCGAGGTGTTCCCGGCGTACGAGGCGGAGACGGCGATCCGCATCGAGTGGTTCGGCGACCAGATCGAGGCGATGAGCGAGATCGACCCGCTGCGCGGCGGCGAGAAGCGCAAGCTCGATCGCGCCGTGATCTTCGCGGCCTCGCACTACGCGACGCCCGACGAGACGATGCGCCGCGCGGTGCAGAGCATTCGCGAGGAGCTCAAGGGCCAGCTCGAGCGGCTGTCGGCGGAGAGCAAGCTCCTCGAGCGGCAGCGCCTCGAGCAGCGCACGATGTACGATCTCGAGTCGATCGAGCAGATGGGGTTCTGCTCGGGCATCGAGAACTACTCGCGGCACCTGACCGGGCGCACCGAGGGCGATCCACCGCCGACGCTGATGGATTATTTCGGCGACGATTATCTGTTGGTCGTCGACGAGTCGCACCAGACGGTCCCGCAGATCGGCGCGATGTACAACGGCGACCGCTCGCGCAAGGAGGTGCTCGTCGAGTACGGCTTCCGGCTGCCGAGCGCGCTCGACAACCGGCCGCTGCGGTTCGACGAGTGGCGCCAGCGCGCCAAGCAGACGATCTACGTCTCGGCGACGCCGGCCGACTGGGAGCTCGGCCAGGCGAAGGGCGTCATCGTCGAACAGATCATCCGGCCGACCGGCCTCCTCGATCCGGAGGTCGAGGTGCGGCCCGTCGCGCACCAGGTCGACGATCTGCTCGCCGAGATCCGCGAGCGCACCGCGAAGGGCGACAGGGTGCTGGTCACGACGCTGACCAAGCGCATGGCAGAGGACCTCACCGAGTACTACCGGGAGATCGGGGTCAAGGTCCGCTACCTGCACTCCGACGTCGACACCCTCGAGCGCATCCAGATCATCCGCGACCTGCGGCGCGGCGAGTTCGACGTGCTCGTCGGCATCAACCTCCTGCGTGAGGGCCTCGACATCCCCGAGGTCTCGCTCGTCGGCATCCTCGATGCCGACAAGGAAGGCTTCCTTCGCAGCGAGCGTTCGCTGATCCAGACCATCGGCCGCGCCGCGCGCAACCTCCACGGGCGGGTGCTGCTGTACGCCGACAAGCAGACCGAGTCGATCACCTACGCGGTGAGCGAGACCAACCGCCGTCGCGCGGTCCAGCGAGCGTTCAACGAGCAGCACGGCATCGTGCCCACCTCGGCGAGCCGCAAGATCCTCGATATCCAGCCGGCGGAGCCGATGCCGACGAAGGGCCGCCGCGCGCCGCAGATCGCCGCGATCGACCTCAAGAAGATCGACGACCTCGACTCGCTGCGCGCCGCGATCGACAAGCTGCGGACCGAGATGAAGCAGGCCGCCGCGGACCTCGAGTTCGAGCGGGCCGCCGCGCTGCGCGACAAGGCGCGCGAGCTCGAGCAGCTCGAGCTGCAGATGCGCTGACGCGTTCGCGCGGATCTCGAGATCCACCTCCGTGTGGACGCGGCGCTCTACACGGCGAGCGCCCGGCCGGGCGAGCAGCGCGCGCAGCTCGATGCACCGTGCGACCGTGGCGACTCTCAGCCATGCCCCCGTCGGGCGAGGCGCCGACCTCGAGGGCTCGTGGCTTCTGACCGAGTCGCTCGAGCAGCAGATGCACTGACTCGGTCTGCCAGCGAGTGCCAGCTCGTTCCCGCTCGCCGTCAAGCGAGGCATGGTTCGCTGCACGCATGCGCACCGCGCTCTGCCTTTCCGCATACGTCGCGCTGTCTGGCTGCTGGTACGGGACCGCGAAGCCCGCGTCGCCGGCACGTGCGACCGTCGGTGAGACGGAATGCGAGAGCGGCAGCTATCGAGCCGCCACGATCGTCGTCGACGCGGTCGGCGTCGCCGCGGCCACGGCCGGGCTGATCGGCTTGTCGACCGGTCGCGATGAAGATGTGAGCGGCGGTCTGCTCAGCGTCGGCATGGGAGTCGCCGCGTTCGGTGCTCCGATCATTCACCTCGCCCACGGACGCGCCGGGCGCGCGGGTGGCAGCTACGGGATGCGCGCGATGTCGGCCACCATGGGGATGCTTGTCGGCTACGCGGCTGGCTGCAACGCCAACCGTGAGGATTGGCTGTGTGGCTTCGAAGGCATGCTGTGGGGCACGATGGGAGGGCTCGCCGTCGGCGCCACCCTCGACGCCGTGCTGCTCCATGACAACAGCGCCGAGCGTCCTGCGTTCTCTCCGACCGTGTCGCACGGCGACGGCATCACGCGCGTCGGGATCGCGGGCGCGTTCTAAGCTGGCGTGAGCTATCCTGCGGCGCATCGATGCAGCTCGCCGATGCGATCCGCGGCTTCTATGCGGTGCTCGACCGCGACGATCCGCAGCTCGCGCGCGCGTTGCTCACGGCAGGCGCACGCGTGCTGCAGCTGCGCATCAAGGGCGATCAACGCATCGGCGGCGGTGAGCTCGCGCGCATCGGCCGGTGGGCGCGCACGATGTGCGACGAGGTTGGCGCGGCGCTCGTGATCAACGACCGCCTCGACGTCGCGCTCACCGTGGGCGCCGATGGCGTGCATCTCGGTCAGACGGACATGCCGCTCGCCTCCGCGCGCGAGGTCGCCGGCGATCGGCTGTGGATCGGCATCTCTACGCACGACGTCGATCAGGTGCGGGCTGCGGTCGCCGGGGGCGCGGACTACCTCGGCTTCGGGCCGGTGTTTGCGACGAGGACCAAGAAGAACCCCGATCCGGTGCAAGGGCTCGCGGGGCTGCGCGCGGCGGTCATCGCGGCCGGCACGGTCCCGGTGGTCGCGATCGGCGGCATCCCGGTCGACCAGGCCAGCGCAATCTACGCCACAGGAGCGGCGGCCATCTGTGCGATCAGCGCGGTCAACGACGCTCCCGATGTAGGCCTGGCTGCGCGCGCGTTTGCCAAGGATTCCAAGCTGTAGCAGGATGCTCGCGACGCGGCGACGGGGTGAATAGAGCCGGGGCGTCCGCGTCGAACGTTGCACTCCTCACGAGGGAAGTCCCCATGGTCAAGCTCGGTCTCCTCGCCTCTGTCTCCGTGATCGCCGGCGCGCTCACCTTCGCTCAGCTGTCCACGCCGTCCGCGCAGGGTGCGGGTGCATGCAAGCACTCCGATCTCAAGACCGTGATGGTCAAGGAGGCGTGCGCAAAGGGCGGCCAGAAGGCCGCGAAGGACGCGATGAAGGCGTGGGCGAAGGAGAAGGGGATCAAGAGCTGCAACCAGTGCCACTCCAAGCTCGCCCCGACCTACGACCTGAAGGCCGACGGCCTCGAGCAGTTCGTGAAGCTCGGCGGCAAGCTCGTCGACGCCAAGAAGCCGGCGATGACGACGAAGCCCAAGGCCGCCGCGCCGACCAAGTGATCGCCGTCCGCTGGGCGATCGTGCTCGTCGTGACGAGCTGCTATCGCGGTGGAGCAGAGGAGCCTGCGCAGCGCAGCCTCGATGAGGCGCCGCCGGCGAAGCGCGCGCGCGTCAACGTGCGCTATCCGCAGCTCGAAGCGACGGCGATCCGCGAGTGCACGCCGGACGGGCCGCAGAAGATCGTGCTGCTGTTCCAGAACACGGACACGCCGCCGGGCGAGGCGCCGCGCGTCGACTGGATGCAGCTCGACCTCGTGCACGGGCCCACGGATCCGGTCCCTCGCACCTTCACCGAAGGCCCGCCGGAGCGCCGCACCGCGTACTTCAGCCCGTGCTTTCCGCATGGCTGCCGCGTCGCCACCGTGACCATCGACGAGCTCGCGGTCGGCGGCATGATTCGCGGTAGCTACCACCTCGAGGTCAACGCAGGAGAGACGTTGAGCGATCGGTTCGCCGCGAAGCTGACGGGCGCGTGGGAAGTCCGCCCGTGCCCGCGAAGCTGACGACGAGCGGTCAATCGAGCTCCCCCGGCTGCGCCCGCCCGCCCGCATGCCATGCCCGCCGCAAGAAGTAGTGCGTGCCATGCGAGGGATGGCGAACCTCGATCACGAGGACGCCAGTCGACGGGGTGGGGACGTCTGCGGCGAACCGACCCGACGGATCTACGTGGAGAGGAGCACGAGCGATCGCGACATCGCGAAGAGCTCCGTCGCCCCCGAGGAGCTCTCCAAACGAGAGCACGTGAACCTCAGCGCCTGGCCGGGTCGTGCCTTGGATCGAGAGCGTGGTGCCCCAGCGCGCACCATCGGCCGGGGACGCGAGCTGAAACGGTAGGGCAGCAGGATCGGTCGCGATCACGAGCGTGGCGCGCTCGTGGGCGCTCGTGGCGATCGGGACCCAGACTCCACTCTTTCGCACGCCGGTGACCGCGCGCAGGCGATAGGTCCCATCGCGGAGGAGCCGGCCAGGCACGACGATCTTCGGCGCGTTCGTCTCGAGCACGTGTTCTCCGCTCGGGGACGTGAGGTGCAGCTGGATGCGCCAGTCCTTTGGTGCGACGAGCGCACGCCCGATGCGCACGCGCTCGCAGTCCTCGCTGCCGCGGTTTTGCGCAGGCGACACGCAGGTCCCCACGCGCACCCAGTCGTACGCCCACAGCCCGACGGTGACGTCCGGGATCTCGGTGCCGTGCTCGATGCGATACACGTCATCGTCGAGGTTGATCGTGGCCCGATCATCTCCGTGCCGCTGCGTAACGCGGCCCGTGTGCACGTCGCCGGACGGACCGCAGGTGAGGCGATAGCTCCATGCACCGGCTCGAACGTACGCGACGACGTAGTCCGGCTCGTGCGAGCGCGAAAACCCACATCCGCGGGATCGGAGCGAGAGATTGTCGAGGACCGGCTCGAGCGGTCCGAGGACGGATGCCTCTCCCATCTCGAGCAGCGGCCGGCACGGTCCGCGGTGACCGGTGAGCACGACCGCGGTGCTCGCGTCGGGAGCGAAGGGGTCGTGCACGACGAACGACTCGCCGATCGGCGCGGCGAGAGCGAAGAACGTCAGCTGCGACGGGTCGGAGGCGATCACGGTGGGGACGCTGGCCTGGACGCTCGCATCGAGCACTGTGGAGCGCGGCCGCGGAGCCTCCTGCGTGGCGATCGCCGTGACGACGCCGTGCACGGTCCGCGTGGCGGTCACGCCGACGACGACCGCAACGACGACGGCGCCGGCGACCGGCACGCCGGCTCTTGTTCCCAGCGGCAGCACGCGGTGAAGGACACCCGCCTCGCGCGTCCGTTTCAAGAATCTCGAGCTATCGCGGCGCGCTGGTCACACGCGGAGAGGGCCGGATGCGCGGCGTTGATCGCGTCGGACCAGGCGCGGGGACAGGAACCCGTCGCGTCAGTAGCGCGGGCCGTCGGTGGCCGGCAGCAGCTCGGTGTGAAGCACGCATCGCGTGCGGACGTCGGCCAGGGCGAGCAGCGCGGGGTCGGTGCGGTAGCTCGTGAAGTCGTCGGCGGTTGCGAACCGCACGACGTGGAGCTCGCGGAGCGTGTCGCCGCCGTCATCGAGGACGAGGGCGCGCTCGATGGCGCCGTGGTGGCGCGCCATGATCTGGGCGGCGGCGTGCTCGTAGGCGCGGAACGCGGCGAGCTCTGCGCGCGGGACGGTCAGGATGGCGACGAACAGCGGCACGTCACGAGGTGCACTTGGACTTGTTCTTCGCGTCCTTCTTGACCTGCGCGTCGAGGTCGCTCGAGACCTTCGCGACGTTGCCCTTGCCGTACTTGGACTTGATCACGCCCAGGTAGGCGCGCGCCTCGGTGCAGTTCTTGAGGCTCTGGGCGGCGAGCGCGGCGAAGTACAGGCCGTCGTCGGCGAACGAGCTGTCGGGGTACTTGTCGACGAGGAGCTGGTACGCGGCGATCGCCTTGTCCCAGTCCTTGAGGTTCGTGTAGCTCTGGCCGCGGAAGTACTGCGCGTCGTCGGCGCGATCGTGCGTGGGGTAGCTCGCGACGAGGCGCTTGAAGATGTCGATCGCGTCGTTGTAGCGCGCGGCCTCGAACGCCGTCGAGCCGAGGCGCCAGAGGTCGTCGGGCGAGCTGTTCGCCGAGGGCTTGCCGCTCTCGATCTGGGCGACGCGCCCCTCGAGGGCGTCGACCTTGGCGGTGCTCTTCGCGAGCTCGGCCTTGAGCTCGTTGATCGTATTGTTGAGCGAGACGACGAGGCCGTTGAGCGTGCGCATCTCGCCGGACATCTTGTCGACCTCGGCGCCGAGATCCGCGCTGTTGCGCTTGAGCAGCTTCGCCGAGTCGTCGAGGACCTTCTGCAGCTCCGCGACCTGATCGTCGAGCGCCTTCTCCTTCGCGGACAGGCGCGAGTTGATCGAATTGACGTCCTTGCGGAGCGTCTCGCCCTCGCTCTTCGTGGTCACCCAGAAGCAGCCGCCGAGGCCGAACCCGACAGTAAGGGAAAGCAGCAGGCCTTTGATCAGTGCCATTGGAACTCCACGCGGCGATCGCGATCGTCGCCGAGGCCCGTCGGCTCGGTCTCGCCCTTGGGCACGACCTGGAGCCGCGCCGGATCACTGCCGAGGCGCGAGAGGAAGTCCGCGACCGACTGCGCGCGGCGCTCCGACAGCGCGATGTTGTACTCCTCGGTGCCCGACGTATCGGTGTGCCCGGCGAGGTAGACGTTCTTGCCCTTGGTCTTCTCGATGCACTGCGCGTTGGCGTCGAGGCGATCGCGCTCGCTCGCCTGGATGGTCGAGTCGTCGAACCCGAAGTACACCGTCGCGAGCGGGCACGCGTTCGGATCATTCGACGCGGCGCCCGCGCGGCGGCAGAAGCCGTTCACGCAGTCCTCGTCGTCGGCGCAGTCCTCATCCTTCGTACACGCCTTGGCCTGCTCGCAAGCGCCCGCGTTGCACGTGCCGCCGGGGCCGCAGTCGCCGTCGCCCGCGCACGGCTTGCACTTGTTCGCGAGGCAGGCCATGCCGTTGGCGCAGTCGCTGTTCTTGGTGCATTCGGGCGCGGCGACGCACGCACCGGCCTCGCACTTCTTACCGTCGCCGCAATGGGCGTCGGTCGTGCACTGCACGCACTTGTTTTCGGAGCACTTGAGGCCGTCCTTGCAGTCCTTGTCGCCCTTGCATTCGGGCCCTTTCGGCTTGGGACCGCAGCTGGACGTGACGAACCCCAGCACGAGCGCGGAGGCCGTTACGAGTACGGCTCCCACGTGGCTTCGCGCAGTGACACTCATGGCTGGAACCTAAATGCCTTCGGCACGTTAGTCAAATCGCAGGAGGCATCTGGTAGGTTCCAGATCACACATGGCGCGCTCGACGATCCTCGTCATCGATGACGAGCCCAACATCCTCAAGACGGTCAAGACGTCACTCGAGGTCGAGGGCTTCCGCGTCGAGGTCGCCGGCAACGGCGCGATCGGGCTCGCGAAGCTCGCCGAGCTCGACGTCGACCTCGTGCTGCTCGACGTGATGATGCCCGGCGAGAGCGGCCTCGAGGTGCTGCCCAAGATCCGCGTCGCCAGCCCCGAGACCATCGTGGTGATGATGTCGGGCAACGCGACGATCGAGACCGCGGTGCAGGCGACCAAGGGCGGGGCCCACGACTTCGTCGAGAAGCCGCTGTCGGGAGACAAGCTCCTGATCACCGTGCAGAACGCCCTGCAGTTCGCGCGCCTGCGCCACGACAACGCGCGGCTGCGCGGCCGCGTGCAGACCGACTTCGCCATGATCGGCAAGGGCGGCGCGATGCGCGCGATCTTCGACAAGGTCGCGAAGACAGCGCCGAGCTCGGGCCGCGTGCTGATCTCCGGCGAGAACGGCACCGGCAAGGAGCTGGTCGCGCGCGCGATCCACGAGCACAGCAAGCGCGCCGACGGGCCCTTCGTGAAGCTCAACTGCGCGGCGATCCCGTCGGAGCTGATCGAGAGCGAGCTGTTCGGCCACGAGAAGGGCGCGTTCACCGGCGCGACCCAGCAGCGCCGCGGCAAGTTCGAGCTCGCCGACGGCGGCACGCTATTCCTCGACGAGGTCGGCGACATGAACCCGAGCGCGCAGGCCAAGGTGCTGCGGGTGCTGCAGGAGAACGAGCTCGAGCGCGTCGGCGGCGCCGAGACGATCAAGGTCGACGTGCGCGTCGTCGCCGCGACCAACAAGGACCTGCCCGCGGAGATCGCGGCCGGCAGGTTCCGCGAAGATCTGTACTACCGGCTCGCCGTCGTGCCGATCGAGCTCCCGCCGCTGCGCTCGCGCCGCGAGGACATCCCGTCGCTCGTCGAGCACTTCCTCGAGCTGGTGTGCGCGGACAACGGGCGGCGGCTCAAGAAGGTGCATCCCTCGGCGATGACGCTGCTCATGCAGCACGAATGGCCGGGCAACGTGCGCGAGCTGAAGAACGTCGTCGAGCGGCTCGCGATCCTGACCGGCGATGCCGAGGTGATCACCGAGGCCGACGTCGGCGACGCGCTGCCACGGGTCAAGGCCGTGAAGGCGGACTTCTCGCGCGGCACGCCGTTCAAGGACCTCGTCGCGGCGGCGGAGCGCGAGATCATCATGGCCGCGCTCGACGCCAACGATCATCACGTGTCGAACACCGCGCGAGAGCTGCAGCTCGAACGCAGCCACCTCTACAAGAAGATGCGCGCGCTCGGCATCGACCACCGCGCCGACGACGACGAGTAGTCACCAGCGGAACGACATCGACACGCCGGCCCCGCGCTCGGAGACCACCGGCGTGACGTGGGTGCTCGAGTCGCGCCACAGCCACCATGCAACTGCGCCGGTCACGAGTGCGCCGGCGCCGGCCGCGATGCCGATCGTGCGCGCGCGTTCGAAGCGCTGGCGCGCGGCGTCGGCGGGGCGCTGCAAGTCGGTCGAGTTGTAGGCGCGGCGCGCGTCGAGCGCGACGATGCCCGAGATGATCGCACCGATCCCGAGGCCGCCGGCGACGGCGGTGGTCGCGATCGCGGCGGTGCGGCGCGAGCCGCTGCGCGGGGGGCGAGCGTCGTCGCGCGCGACGGGTTGGGGGAACTGCACGCCGACGGCACCGACACTGTCGACGAAGCCCTGGTAGTACGCGCGGCCGTAGCCGGCGGAGAACAGCGCGTCTTGATACGAGGCCTCGATGCTGCCGCGCCCGGTCGCGCTGCGCACGGCGAGGGCGAACTTCGCGATCGCGATCGCACCGCGCGAGGGAAGCAGCACCTCCCGCGAGTCGGTGCGCAAGAACGCGGTGACTCCGTCGGGCACCGCGATCGCGAGCTCGCTGCCCGGCTCGACGTGGGCGTCCAGATAGCGCTGGCCGTTGTCGAGCTCGATGTGGAAGTGCCCGAGCGCATCCGCGGTGCCGTGCAAGAGGCGGGTGCCGCGCAGCGCCGAGAGCTCGATCAGCGGCGCGTTGTGATCGACCTGCGGCGGCCGCGCGATCACGTGCGGGATGGCGCGCGGATCTTTGACGTTGCGATTGGCCGCCGCGACGAACGCCTGCGCCTCCGTGTACTCGACGACGTGATCACCGTTGACGTCGGCGGCGCCGAGCAGCCCCGAGAGCAGCTCGTGCGTGAACACGCCCGCCTCGATCCGCGACCACTCGTGCGACTCCTGGCCGAGCGTCGTCGCGAGGATGAC
>DATLHR010000313.1:0-1697 GCA_035539815.1 Kofleriaceae bacterium | reverse complement strand
AACGCGCTGCTCACGGGCCTGCTCGCCGCCACGCTGCTCACGTTCGGCGTGATCGCCATCTCGCGCCGGGCGCTGCGCCCGGTGATCGCCGTGACCGCCGCCGCCGAGGCGGTCGCGCGGGGAGACTTCAGCGCGACGGCGCCGGAGGAGGGCGTGGACGAGGTCGGGCGGCTCGCGACGGTCTTCAACGAGATGACGCGGCGCCTGCAGGCCAACCGCGCGCTGCTGCAGGAGGTGGTCGACAACTCGACGACGATCGTCGTGGTGGTGGACCTGGAGCACAGGATCCTGCTCGCGAACCGTCGCTACGAGTGGGTGGTGGATCGCGAACCCGGTTCCCTGGTGGGCACCGCGCTCGCGGACGCGCTGCCGCACGCGGCGTCGGCCGCGCTCGGGGAGGTGCTCGCCAAGTCGAGGCGCGACGTCACGCACGCCGAGTGCGAGGTCACGCTGGGGACCGCCGAGGACCCGCACACCTGGCAAGCGGTGGCCTTCCCGCTCCGCACCGCGGACGCCGCGCCGTACGCCTTTGGCCTTGTCGCCACGGACCTCACCGAGCGGGCGCGGGCCGAGGAGGAGCGACGGCATCGCGACGCGAGCGTGCAGCAGGCGCAGAAGCTCGAGAGCCTCGGCATCATGGCCGGCGGCATCGCGCACGACTTCAACAACATCCTCGGCGCGGTGCTCGGCAACGTCGACCTCGCGCGCACGGCGCTCGACGACCCCGACGAAGTGCGCATAGCGCTCGAGCAGATCGCCGCGGCGACGCGTCGCGCGGCCGAGCTGACGCGGCAGATGCTCGCGTATGCAGGCCGCGCGAGCCTGCGCAGCGAGGCGACCGACCTGCGGCCGGTGCTGCACGACATGGTCGCGCTCGTGCGCGCCGCGCACTCGAAGAAGATCACCTTCGACATCGCCCCGATGGAGACTCCGCTCTGGGTCGGCATCGACCCGGCGCAGCTCTCGCAGGTGGCGCTCAACCTGCTGACCAATGCGGCCGAGGCGATCGGCGAGCGCCAGGGGCTGATCATGCTCCGCGCCGCGCCGGGCGCGCCGCCCGCCACGGCGGAACCGCGAGAACATCCGGACGCTGGATGGGTGCATCTTCGCGTGACCGATACCGGCAGCGGGATATCGGAGGAGGTTCGACGGCGGATCTTCGACCCGTTCTTCTCGACGAAGGCGGCCGGGCGCGGCCTCGGGCTCAGCGCGGTGATCGGCATCATCCGCTCGACCGGTGGCGTGCTGGAGCTGGAGAGCGAGCCCGGACTGCAGACGACGTTCGATGTCTACTTCCCCGCGGTCGCCGCCCCGGCCGCGCCGGTGCACGCGGCCGTCGATGCCTCGACCTCGGGGCGCCGCGGCACGATCCTCGTGGTGGACGACGAGCCCGCGCTGCGACGGATCTGCCGGCGCACGCTCGAGCCGGCCGGCTTTCAGGTGATCGAGGCGGAAGACGGCATCGCCTGCCTCGACGTGTGCCGCGCGCGCGGTGCGGAGATCGACCTGATAGTGCTCGACCTCACGATGCCGCGCATGGGCGGCGTCGAGGTGATGGCGATCCTGCGCGCGGAACGCCCCGGGCTGCGCGTGGTGGTCGCGAGCGGCTACGACCGTGCGGACCGGCGGGGCGACCTGCCCAGTGACGACAACGTGCGCTTCCTGCAGAAGCCGTTCGACACCGCGACGCTGTTGGG
>DATLHR010000312.1:0-2160 GCA_035539815.1 Kofleriaceae bacterium | reverse complement strand
GGCGACATCTGGGTCGTGCAGCGCAACCCGTATCTCGAGGACGACCTGCTCGACAACCCCAAGCGGCGCAAGCTGCTGATCGAGGCGCTGCATCACCGCCTCGGCGAGATCGAGAAGCGCCGCAGCGGCGCGCCGGCCTCGACGCTCGACCACGATCGCGATGTCAAGGTCGGCCTACTGTTGCTCGCCGCGCGCAAGTGCGTGGCCGAGTTCGAGCAGCACTTCCGCGATACCTGGGACCTGCGCAAGCGCGCGCGCCGTCTGCTGGCACGCCACACGCGCGATGACAACATCGGCTTCGACGCGTTCGCGCGTGTCTCGCACGTCACCGACGCGACCGACTGGCGCGTCGAGTATCCGTTCGTCGTGCTCTCGCCTGACAGCGAGAGCGAGATGCCGGCGCTGGTGCGCACCTGCGTCGAGCTCGGCCTGACGGTGATCCCGCGCGGCGGCGGCACCGGCTATACCGGCGGCGCCGTTCCGCTGAGCGCGCGCTCGGCCGTGATCAACACCGAAAAGCTCGAGGACCTCGGTGTGGTCGAGCCGATGCAGTTGCCGGGCGTGACCAGGACCGTGCCGACGATCTTCAGCGGCGCCGGTGTCGTCACGCGGCGCGTGGCCGATGCGGCCGATGCCGCGGGCCTGGTGTTCGCGGTCGACCCGACCTCAGCCGACTCCTCGTGCATCGGCGGCAACATCGCGATGAACGCCGGCGGCAAGAAGGCGGTGCTGAGGGGCACGGCGCTCGACAACCTCGTGTGGTGGCGGATGGTCGACCCCGAGGGCAACTGGCTCGAGGTCGAGCGCCTCGAGCACAACCTCGGCAAGATCCACGACGCCCCGCAGGCGAGCTTCCGCCTGACGTGGAAGGAAGGCCGCGAGAACCCCGACGGCGCGCCCGCGTTACGCACCGAGGACATCGTCATCCCGGGGCAGAACTTCCGCAAGGTCGGCCTCGGCAAGGACGTCACCGACAAGTTCCTCGGTGGCCTGCCCGGCGTGCAGAAGGAAGGGTGCGACGGCCTGATCACCTCCGCACGCTGGCTGCTGCATCGCATGCCCAACCACGTGCGCACCGTATGCCTGGAGTTCTTCGGCCAGGCGCGCGAATCGGTGCCGTCGATCGTCGACATCAAGAACTACCTCGACACCAACCCCGGCGGCGTGTGCCTCGCGGGCCTTGAACATCTCGACGAGCGCTACCTGCGGGCGGTCGGCTACACCACCAAGAGCAAGCGCGGCGTGCTGCCGAAGATGGTGCTGGTCGGCGACATCGTCGGCGACGACGAGAGCGCGGTGGCGCGCGCCACCTCCGAGGTCGTGCGCCTGGCCAACGGCCGCTCGGGCGAGGGCTTCGTCGCGGTGTCGGGCGAGGCGCGCAAGAAGTTCTGGCTCGACCGCTCCAAGACCGCGGCGATCGCGCGCCACACCAACGCCTTCAAGCTCAACGAGGACGTGGTCATTCCGCTCGAGCGCATGGGCGACTACACCGACGCGATCGAGCGCATCAACATCGAGCTGTCGACGCAGAACAAGCTCGAGCTGCTCGACGCGCTCGAGGATTTTTTCGCCGGCGAGCCGAAGCTCGGCAAGACCGGCGATCCGGAATTCGACCGGCTGCCGCGCGCCGAGATCCTCGGCGATCGCATCGAGCAGGCGCGCGAGTTGCTGAGCTTCACGCGCCGGCGCTGGAGCTGGCTGCTGGCGCACTTCGACGCTCAGGTCGGCGAGTCGGCCGCGACGCTGGCACAGCTCGGGATCACGCATGTCGTCGCCCGCGGGACGAGTCATTCCGAGCGCAGCGAGGCATCGCCGCCGCCCCGAGGCGAGATCCCTCGCTTTGCTCGGGATGACCGAGGTGGGACTGCTCGGGATGACCGAGGTGGGTTTCCGCGCGATAACCGACGTGGGGACACGGTGCTCGACCTGCTGCAGGACCGCACGATCCGCGTGTCCTGGAAGACCGAAGTGCGCGGGCCGCTCGAGCGGATATTTTCGGGCGCGGCGTTCGCGCCGGTGCTCCCCGAGGCCGAGGCGATCCACCAGCGCGTGCTCAAGGGCCGCGTGTTCATCGCGCTGCACATGCATGCCGGCGACGGCAACGTCCACACCAACGTGCCGGTCAACTCCGACAACTACGCGATGCTGCACACCGCCCAC
>DATLHR010000311.1:0-23415 GCA_035539815.1 Kofleriaceae bacterium | reverse complement strand
CTGCCACGAAGATCTGCGCATTCGTGAAGAGCAGCCTCCTGGCACGCTGTGATCAGGCCGCGAACGTGACCGCGTAGACCGGCGGCAAATAGTTCGAGACCACACTCCACGAGTCGCCACGATCCGTGCTCGCGAACAGGTTGCCGGTCGTCGAGCCGAACGCGAGGGTGCCGTCGGCCGCGCGCGCGAACGCGTGGCGATAGACGAGGTCGTACGCGAACGCGCCGGGCAGGCCGGTGCCGAGCGCCTCGAACGTACGACCGCCGTCGCGCGTGCGCGAGACGACGAGCTTGCCGTTCACCGTGGTGCGCTTCTCGTCCTTGATCGCGGGCACGAACCACGCGGTCTGGGGATCGGCGGGATCGGCGATGACGGGAAAGCCGAACACCGATGTCGTGCTCGCCGCGTCGACCTCGGTCCACGTCGCCATGTCGTCCGTCGAGCGGAAGATGCCGTTGTGGTGCTGCACCCACCACACGTGCGGCGCGGCGGTGCACTGGGCGAGGCAGTGGACGTCCTGGCTGTTGCCATCGCGGACGAGCTCGGGCGGCACGTACTCGGCGCGCATGCCGGTCGCGCACTGCGACCACGTCGCGCCCGCGTCACGCGTGCGCCACACGCCGCCCGTCGACACCGCGATGGCGACCGTCTCGGGATCACGTGGATCGACACAGATCGAGTGGATGCCCGCGAAGTCGCGTCCCCCGCCGCCCCACTTCTTGCGGTCGGGATGGAACCACAGCGCCTCGACGAGCTTCCACGACGCGCCGCGATCCTCGGAGCGGAACAGGCCGCCCGGGATGGTGCCGCACCACAGCGCGCCATCCTTGTCCGTCGCGGGAGCGAGGGACCAGATCAGCTGCGTCGACCACTTGAGCTCGGCGCCGAAGAAGTTCTTCTCGGGCTCGGCGCCCTCGGGCTGCTTGGGGTACGCGGGCGTCGCGATCTCCGTCCACGTCGCGCCGCGATCGTCGGAGCGGTGCAGCTTGACCCCGAAGTGGCCGTGATCGAGCGCGGCGTACCAGCCGCCGCGCGGATCTGCCATCGCGAGCGAGACGTTGTCACCGACGAAGTGGCCGCGGGTCACCTCGAGGCCGCCGCCGTTGCGCTCCACTTCGAACAACCCCTTGCGCGTCGAGACCAGTAGCGTGTGCACACTCAACCTCCGGATAGGGCCTGCATGACGTAGATCTCGCTCGCGGCGCGAACGGGATCCGACATCCGCTCGCGATCGGCGATCTGCTCGCCATCGACGAACACGCTCATGTGCTTGCGCAAGGCGCCCTGATCGTCGAGCACGTAGCCGCGCAGGCGCGGATTCGGCGCGAACACGGCGTCGAGTACCTCGCGTACCGTCGAGCCCGCGACGGCCTCGGTCGGACACTCGACGTGTCGCTTGAGGTTCGGCGTGAACACCACGGTCGGCACGCGCGGCAGGCTATCATGGCAGCGTGTTCGACATCGTCGTGGCCGTGGATCGCGAATGGGGCATCGGCAAGGACAACGCGCTGCCCTGGCCCAAGCTCAAAGGCGATCTCGCGCACTTCAAGCGCGTGACGAGCGCAGCGCCCGAGGGCCAGCGCAACGCGATCATCATGGGGCGCCGCACGTGGGAGAGCGCGGAGGTCGCCGGCCGCCCGCTGCCGCGCCGGCTCAACATCGTGATCTCGCGCGGTACGCCCACGGTGCCCGACGGCGTGATCGCGGTGCGCTCGCTGGACCAGGCGCTCACCACCGCGACGGCTGCGGGGGTGGCGAGCACGTTCGTCGTCGGTGGTGCGCAGATCTTCCGCGAGGCGTTCGATCATCCCGCGCTGCGCTACGTGTACCTGACGCGCATCGACGGCGCGTTCGGCACCGACGCCAGGCTCCCCGATCTCGATGCCCGCGGCTTCGTCGTGGACGCGTGGGACGGCGCGTGCGAGGGGGAGGACTCGGGGGTGCGCTACCGGATCGAGCGGCTGCGGTCGCCGACCTAGGGGCGGCAACGCCGCCGAGACTCCGCCGCTGATCATCGAGCAGTAACGAGCTCGGCTACATGCAGGTCATCGTCGTGTCGTCGCAGTCCGCGTCGTCGCGACAGTCCCCGATGATCGTGCACGAACCGCCGATGGGCACCTGCGGTTCGAGCACCGTCTGACAGGCCGCGGGCTCGTCCGCCATCGCGCCGTTCTGCCCGAAGTACGCGTCACAGCTCACCGCATCCAGCGCATCCAGGCAGGTCTCCAGATCATCGGCGTTGTAGGCGATCCGGCCGGCCTCGGCCGAGGCGTCGAGCTTGTCGAAGTAGTCGGTGCCGCCGAACGCCAGCACCAGCGCGACCGTCCGGTCGTAGCAATCGCTCTCGCTGGTGCCGTAGCTGTTCTCGAACGACTGGTCGTTGTTCATCGCCGGGTCGTACGCAGACCTGCACGCGAACGCCTTGGCACAGGTGGCGCGGATGGACTCCTGCACCGCCCCCGAGGCGGAGGACGGCGCGTCACTGCCGCCGCACGCGGCGACGACGAGACCGAGCGAAAGTGATGCGATGAACGAGCGTGAAGACGTGTGCACGATGACCCTCCAGACGGCAGGAGCAAGCATAACGCAAGCAGCCACCATGATGGCGTGAGACACTGAACGGGCCGTCTCGAAAGCGATCACATGCGAAGAGGTACAAGCTCGATAGCGAGTGCGCTGATCGCACTCTCGATCTCCGGTTGCGGCGGTACCAGCAACGGCAGTGACCCTGTCGATGACGCAGCCGATGGCGACGGAGGCGGAGGCGACGCGCCGCAAGCGCCGGACGGGCCACCGGAGCCGGGCTGGAATGCGCCGTTCGCGCTCGACCCGGCGGCGCTCGGGCTTACCGAGTCGGTGACCTGGGACTTCGCGAACACCCAGATCTCCGGTCCGGATCCGATCCACGTCGCCGGCATGTTCGAGAATGCATCGAACGCGACCGCACCCGTGAGCGGCCCCGGGGTCGGACGGGCCCTGTTCACGGGTGAGACCAATGACGGGGCGACGTGGTCCATCAGCTCTCCGTCGAAGCGCATCTATTTTCGCGACATGTTCGCGCTCAGCGATCCGTACGCGGCGAGCGACGGACGCGAGGCCTACTTCGCGCCCAGGCTTTCGGTCGTGGGAGGCGGCACGCTCGGGCAGAGCACGGTCGACTTCGCCAAGGCGATGGTCCCGACCACCGAGGCGGAAGCGCTGGCCGTTCCCTTGCGCATGTCCGTCGGCGTGCTGACGCCGAACGGGCCCACGTACCTGCAGACGACGGGACCCGAGCTCACACGCGGGGCCTGGCATCAGCTCGAGGCCTACTTCGCCGTGAATGCGCCCGGTGCGAGCGACGGCGTCGCGCGTGTGTGGCTCGACGGAGTCCTCGTCGTCGAGAGGACCGACATCGCATGGGACAAGGGCGTCGCCAATGGCAGCGAGATCGAGTGGAGCGGCATCCACTGGTACGACCTACGCCAACCCTCGTACCTGGCCGCCGGTCAACATCGCGACCACGACCACCTGCAGGTGTTCTGGTCGACGACGCGCTGAGTTGTTCGGCGGCGACGCACTCGGAGTCTGACCGACCTTGTGGCCGCGCGGACGCTGGTTACGTTGCCGGCGTGTTTCGCGACGACTACCTGATGCGCCAGATCGAGCAGCTCGCGGCGTTCCTCGCACGCGCCGCGGGCTTCACGGCGGGTGGTGCACCGGCCCAGGCGCTGCGCGAGCTCGAGCAGGCCTGGGATCAGCTGCTCGGTGATGTGCCGCGCGAGCTGGTCGACGTCCTCGATGTCGCGACGCTGAGCAGCATGCTGGGTTCGGTGGAGCGCAGGCGAGCCGCGGCGCAGCTGTTGCTCGAGGAGGCTCGAGCGCGCCTGGCGCTCGGAGATCCGCGCGCGGCTGCGTGTCAGCGCCGTGCACGCGAGCTCGCGGCGTTCAGACAGCCACCGGAAACTTGATGAAGGGATGGTGCTGGTAGCCCTCGAGGCGGATGTCATCGAACGTCATCTCGAGCACCGGCTTGTCGGCCAGCACGAGGCGCGGCAGCGGGAACGGCTCGCGCTCGAGCTGCATCTTCACGCCCTCGACGTGGTTGAGGTAGACGTGCGCGTCACCGAGCGTGTGCACGAAGTGGCGCGAGCGCAGCTTGCACTCTTGCGCGATCATCTCGGTGAGCAGCGCGTAGCTCGCGATGTTGAACGGCACGCCGAGTGCGAGATCCGCGCTGCGCTGGTAGAGCTGACAGTCGAGCCACCTCGGCGTGGTGCCGTCCATGCCGACGTAGAACTGGAAGAACGCATGGCACGGCGGCAGCTTCATCTTCGGGAGGTCGCCCACGTTCCACGCGCTGACGATGATCCGGCGCGACATCGGGTTGGTCTTGATCATCGCGATCGCGTCGCTGATCTGATCGATCCCCTGCCCGCCCCAGTTGCGCCACTGGTAGCCGTAGATCGGTCCGAGCTCGCCCTGCTCGTCGGCCCACGCGTCCCAGATCGGCGTGTGCTGCTTGAGGTCGTCGTTGATGTTCGTGGATCCGCGCAGGAACCACAGCAGCTCGCGGACCACCGCCGGGAACAGGGTCTTCTTGGTGGTGACCAGCGGGAACCCCTCGCGCAGGTCGTAGCGGGTCTGGGCGCCGAACAGCGAGATCGTCCCGGTGCCGGTACGATCCGTGCGGCGCTCGCCTTGCTCGAGGACCTGGCGCAGAAGATCGAGGTACGGCCTCATGTCTCCTTGTAGCACCGCCCTATGACCGACGCGCCCCGCCCCACGACCATCCCCGAGCTGCTCGCTTCCTACGACGGGATCCTCCTCGACGCGTACGGGGTTCTCGTCGACGGCAGCGGTGCCCTCCCCGGCGCGGCCGCGCTGATCGGGGAGCTGAACCGACGCGACACGCCGTACGCCGTGGTCACCAATGACGCCTCGCGGTCGCAGGCGACGTACGCGCACAAGTTCGCGCGCCTCGGGCTGCCGATCACCGGCCACCGGGTGGTGTCGGCCGGCAGCCTGTTGCCCGGCTACTTCCGCGCGAAGGGGCTCGCGGGCGCGCGCACGTGCGTGCTCGGGACGCCGGACTCGGTCGCGTTCGTCGTCGAGGGTGGCGGCGTCCCCGTCGAGGTCGCGCCCGGCATGGAGATCGACGCGCTCGCCGTGTGCGACGACGCGGGCACGCCCTTCCTCGACGGCATCGAGCTCGCCCTGTCGGCGGTCGTTCGTGCCGTCGACGCCGGCCGGAGACCGCCGCTCGTCGTGCCCAACCCCGACCTCGTCTATCCCAAGGACGCCCGCGAGCTCGGGTTCACCGCGGGTGCGATGGCGCTGCTCATCGAGACGGCGCTCACCCGCCGCTTCCCCGCACATGGCCTCGCCTTCGACCGGCTCGGCAAGCCGGCACCAGATCTGATGCTCGAAGCGCGCCGGCAGCTCGGCGTCGAGCGGGTGGTGATGATCGGCGATCAGCTCGAGACAGATGTCGCGTGCGCGCACGCCGCCGGCCTCGACGTCGCGCTGCTCGCGGGCGTCTCGCGCTGGGATCCGCGGGCCGCGATCGCACCGACCTACCTGCTCGACCGGCTCGCGCCCTGGTAGGCTCGCGGCGTGATCCAGCGCTTCTGCTTCGTGAAGCTCCTCGACGACGAGGTCGGGACGCGCGCCGAGCTGGCCGAGATGCTGCGCGCGCAGCTGATCGCGGCGGGCGCCGACGTCGTGGTCGGACTTCCCGCCGACGAGAGTGCGAGGCGCTGGGACATGTCGATCGTCATCACCGCCGCGTCGACGGAGGCGTGGAACGCGCTCGCCGCGCTGCCCGCGATGACCGGCGTCTTCGACGAGCTCGCGGGCCGCGCCGCGGTCGTCAAGGCGTGGACGTTCTCGTCGATCGAATAGCTACCTGCACGCGCTGTCGGCCTGCGTACTCTCGGGCTCGAGGCTCGGATGCAGCATCCCGAGCTGGCGGAGCCGCTCGGTCGCGAACGCGGCGGCCAGCCGCGCGTAGGCTTCTCGCGGAGCGTGCATCGCGAACGCGGCGGGGAGGTACGCCTCTTCCTTGCGGGCATGGTGCTCGATCATGTCGCGCAGGTCGGCCGCGCGGTCGTACGCGCACGGTGTCCCGAGCGGCGCACACACGAGCCTCGAGAGAGCGCGCTCCTGTGCGAGGTGCTCGGCCTGGACCTGAGCGATCAGGCACTGCAGTCCGGGAATGTCTGCGAAGCTGGCGAGGACGACGCCTTCGGCCTCCGCATGCGCGGTCAGGCCGAGCGTCACCACCTCGAGCGCCGATTGTTGTTCGGAGATGCTCGCGCTCGGATCACTCATCAGCACCAGCTGGCTGACGATCTCGCGATGATCACGAGCGATCAGGTTCAGGAACTCGATCGTCACCTCGGACGAAAATGCAGAATCGATGCCGGCAGCGGCCTGGGCGCGCTCGGGGACCGGCTTCCGAGGATCTCGGTGCGGCGATCATCGACGAAGACGTGCGATCCATGCGGCGAGCTCGTCGGGGAGCGCGGACTCGAAGCGCACGCGCTCGCCGCTCGCCGGGTGCGCGAAGCCGAGCAGCGCGGCGTGCAGCACGAGCCGCGGGGCGCGCGGTACGAACGTACGGCTCTTCTCGCCGCCGTGCTGCGGATCGCCGGCGATCGGCGTGCCCTGCCCTGCCAGGTGCACGCGGATCTGATGGGTGCGGCCGGTCTCGAGGCGCGCGGCGATCAAGGTCGCTCCCGCGAGCGCCTCGATGCGCTCGACGTGGGTGACCGCGCGCTTGCCGTCGACGGGGCGATCGATGGTCTGCGTCGGCACGTCGCCGATCGCGACGGCGCGGTATTCGCGATCGACATCGTGCACCTTGAAGGCCTCGCCCAGGCGCTTGTTGGCATCGCGCGTGCGCGCGAACACGAGCAGGCCGCTGGTCGGGAGATCGATGCGGTGGACGAGGTAGACCTCGCCGTAGCGCTGGCTCAGCTGATCGAGCAGGTCGCCGCGATCGCTCTCGGGGGTCGGCGCGGTGACGAGGCCCGCCGGCTTGTCCGCGACGATGACGTGCTCGTCGACGAACACGATCGAGGGCGCGGGCGGCGGCTCCTTGCGGTCGAGCGCCCCACCGACGTTGACCTCGATGCGCTGGCCGGCGCGAACGGGCCGGCCGGCGACCTTCACGCGCGTGCGATCGACGAACACGCCTCCGACGTCGATCACCTCGCGCGCCTTGCGCCGCGACAGCCCGGGCACGTGGCGCGGCACGACCTGATCGAGGCGCAGGCCATCCTCGTCGGCGGCGACGGTGAACGACTCCTTCATGATCAGGCGCGTCCGGCGACGTCGATGATCGCGTCGGCGAGCTCGGTCGGCACTTCTTCCTGGAGGAAGTGACCGGCCTGCGTGCGCGTGACCTTCGCGTCAGGGCGCGTGCGCTCGAGGTGGTTGATCACGCGGCCGAGGATGGGATCTTTCGTGCCCCACACGAGCGAGATTGGCGCCTCGATCGTCGCGAACAGCTCGTGCGTCTTCTCGAGGCTCGGCACCGATGGATGGTCGTGGCGGTCGGGCACCATGCGCGCGAGCGCGAGCGGCGCGGGTGTGGCGTATGGCAGCGGCCAGCGATACGCGCGCGCGACGTCGCCGCGGATCGTGCTGCGATCACCCTGCGAGGTGTGCAGCACGCGCAGCGGAAAGCCGAGACCGCGGAACAGCAGGTCGCTCGCGACCGGCAGCTGCGAGAGCCGATGGAACAGCGTCGGCTTGAACTGCGGATGCGGCGGGCTGAGCGCGGTGTTGCCGAGCACGAGACCGCGCATGCGCTCGCGACGCGTGGCCATCGCGAGCATGCTGATCGGCCCGCCCCAGTCCTGCGCGACGACGACGAGCGGCCCCGGCGCGAGCTGATCGATCGCCGCGCCCATCCATGCGCCGTGGTGCGCGAGCGAGTGCGTCGCCAGGGCGGGCTTGCTCGACAGGCCGAGACCGATGAGGTCGGGGACGATCAGATGCAGCTCGTCACCGCGCGGGCGCGCCCGCAGCTCGGCGATCACCTTGCGCCAGAGAAAGCCCCAGGTCGGGTTGCCGTGCACGAGCAAGATCGCCGGGCCGTCGGGCGGCCCCCACTCGAGCACGTGCATGCGCTGGTCGAGCGTCGGGATCGTCGACGAGCGCCACCCGGGGGGCAGCTGGGCGGCGATCCAGCCCGGCAACTCGGAAGCGGCGGCTACCAATCGTCGCCGTCGTCGCCCATGCCGCGGCGACGCTTCTTGCCGCCGTCATCTCCGCGCTCGCGCTCGCGCTCGCGCTCGCTCTTGCGCTTGCGGTCACCGCCACCACCACCCGGCGGACGGTTAGGGCCGAAGCCGGCGCCGCCGCCCGGACCGCCGCTCGGCCGGCCGCCGCCGAAGCCGCCGCCGCCACCACCGAAGCCGCCGCCGCCGGGCGGCCGACCGCCGTAGCCGCCGCCGGGGGGACCGCCGGGCCGCGGACCGCGAAAGCCACCACCACCGCCGCCACCGGGACCGCGCGAATCGCGCTCGCGCGCCTCGTTGATTCGCAGCTGTCGGCCATCGAGCTCCTGACCGTCGAGCTCTTGCAGCGCCGCCTGCGCGGCCTCGGGAGTCGCCATTTCGACGAACGCGAAGCCGCGGGAGCGACCGGTCTCGCGGTCCATGATGATGGACACGCTCGTCACTTCGCGACCGTTTGCTCCGAAAGCTTCTCTGAGACTGGCCTCGTTGGTGTTGTAGTTCAGGTTGCCCACGTAGAGCTTCGTTCCCACGGACGGTCTCCTAGCCGATGCTGCGAACTGCGACGTGTTTCTGGGTTCGGGACGACAGGTGCCTCTCTCTGACACCCCACGCCCGGATTCAGCGTACCACAGGGTTTTGCGCGGAATGCTAGAGCAGTCGAGCGCCCGCGGCCTCGCTCGATGAGTGTGGATGTCGGATGATGCGGGCATGGGGCCGCTGCCGTACCCGCACCGCGCGACGTTTCTGGCGAGCACGCTGATCGTCCCGCCGGCGCTCGAACGGGCGCGGCCGTACCTCGCTCGCGTGGTGTCGCTCTTGCTGTTCGATCAGCTGGTGCGCCACCGCGTGCTGACCCTCGGCGACCACGATGACGAGCGGCTCGTCGACGAGCACGGGATGCTGCTCGATGCGCGGCACTCGCAGATCGAGGACTCGATCGATTGGTTCTTCCGTGTGTCGCGGCGGCACGAGGTGCTGTGGCTGGAGCTCCCGCTGGACCCCCATCGTCCTGCCCCGGTGGTGCTGCGGTCGCGGCGGCCGTTCGGCGCGATCGAAGAGTGGCCGGCGAGCGCCGAGGTGGAGCTGTCGCACCAGCTGAGCCAGTGCGTCATGGCGTGGCTGCAGGCGCGCCGGCTCCATGGCGTACCGGCGTTCGAGCGCTTCACGGCCGATGATCTCCGGGTGGTCGCCGAGCGGCTCGCCCAGGCGGACGCGGTGCTCGCGCAGGGCCGCACGGTCGCGCAGCTGCCGGCCTCGATGCTCGCGCCGCCCGAGCGGCTGGCGGTGCCATACCTGCGCGTGCTGTCGGAGCTCGCACGCGACGGCGCACGCGCGCTCGACGAGGCGATCCTCGAGCTCGACCCCACGCATCCGATCGCGCGCCGCAATCGCTACGTCGCGCAGCTCGTCGGAGGCGGCGCGGATCGACGCGCGATCCTGCCGCTCGCCGAGGAAGCACCGATGTTCGCCAAGCCGCATCTCTCGATCTGGGGCGAGCCGTTCGCCGGAGTGCGCGCGCACGAGAGCATGGGCGTGCGGCATCAGGGGATCGCGGCGAGCCTGATGCCTGCGAATCCATACGCGTGCCACAACTACTCGCTGCAGCTCGCCGAGGACGGGCGGCGCGAGGAGAGCTATCGATGGGCCGACCGCGCGACGGTCGCGGCCCCGAACTTCGGCCCCGCGCACCTCGACTGCGTGCGCCGGCTGCGCCAGGTCGAGCGGCCCGGGCAGGCGTTCGCCGAGGCGCAGTATCGGTGCCGCGAGATCCTCGACCGCGCCGCGAGCGGCACCCTGTCGGGCGCGGACTGGCAGGCGCCGCATCACGCCGCGCTGCTGATCGCGTTCGCGCACCTCGACGTCGGCCGGCTCGCCGAGGCGATCGAGCTCGCCGATGACGCGATGGTGCGGCTCCCCGACGATGCCGCGACGCGCGATGCGTTCGCGTGGGCGCACAAGCGGATCGCGCACTGGAAGACCGATGCCGGGCTGCTCGCGCGGTCGTATGCGTGGGAGGGCCACCACCGCGCGGACCCCGGTCGCGTGATCGCGGGTCTCGGTCGCGGCCGGATCAGCGACGACGACGACGCCGCGATGCTGATCGAGGCGCTGATCGCGACCGGCAGGTTCGAGCAAGCGGAGCTCGCGTACTGGCACTGCGCCGGCATCGACGGGCACGGCGTACTCGGCGACGGCAAGGCGCGCGTGGCCGCCGCCCGCGCGCTCATCTTGCGCGGCGATCTGGACGAGGCGCTCGATCAGCTCCAGCTCGCGCAGCTGCGACGCAGCCAGAGCCGGCTCGAAGCGGACATCGAACGCGTGCTGCGCCTCGCGGCGACCCGGCCGGCGGCGGAGTGGGAGCGCGTGATCGAGCGGCGCCTCGCGCGCGGGGCGGTACGGCTCGCGCAGCTCGCGGCGCGCGACCTCGCGGACTTCGTGCCGGGGATGGACACGCCGCTCGTGCGCCGCGTGCTCGGCGAACGCCCACGGCTGACTCTCGATCCGCTGCTGACGGCGGAGCTGATCGGCGCACTGCCCTCCGTGCACAGCTCGTCGGCGGCGATCGTCGAGCGGCTCGCGTGGCCCGAGGAGGACTCGCTGCGCGCGGCCGATGCGCTGGCGCAGGAGTGGTGGACCGTGCTGGTGCCGCCGGCGCGCGATCGCGACGCCCACGCTGCGGGGGCCGTGCTCGCGCTCGGCGTCTCGCTCGCGAGCTATCTCGTCGCCGCCTCCGGGCCACCGACGCCGATCGCGGGCGGCTATCGCCACATCGCGACGGAGGCGCTGCACCTGGTCCGGCGCGCGCGCTATCAGATCGATCCGGCCGCGATCCAGGCGTTGCTGCGCGTGCTCGATGCGTTCGGCGGCGCGCCCGACGGCCTGCTCGACACCTGGCTGTCGCGCGTCGAGCGCGCACTCGATCTCGAGGCGGAGCACGGCGCCTACCTCGACGGGATGCTCGCGGGGATGCCGACGGTGCAGCGCCTGCTGCGCGGTGACGAGCGCATCGGCTGGGAGCTGCGGCTCGCGCACGACCTCGCCGCGGATCCGTCGCAGTACGAGCCCGCGACGCACATGTTCGTGCGCTGCGCGCGTGCGGTCGAAGGCGGCAGCGTTCCGCTCGCATGGTCTGCGGCCGCGGCGAAGGCGGAGGCCCCGCTCGAGGCGCAGCTCGACGTGCACTGGCTCGCCGCACTCGCGAACCCGTCGCTGTCCGAGCCGTGGCTCCGGCTCGCCGAGAGCCTGTTCACGGCCGGCCACACCGACGACGGGTTCGCGGCCGCGTGCAAGGCGATGACGGCGGCTGCCGCGCGCGATCGCTCCGATGCGCTCGCCGCGCTCTCGGCGAGCTGGAAGCGCGCGGGCGTGCCGGTGCCGTTCGACGGCGACGCGGCGTTCTCTGCGGGTCAGGCCGCGATCGCGGCCGGTCGCCTCGACGACGGCGTTCGGCACCTGCGCTGGGCGAGCGCCGTCGAGCCCGGGAACCCGACGCGCGCCCACGCGCTCGCGGCCGCGCTCGCGCGCCAGGGTCGCGGGCTGGAGGCGGTCCGCGTCTTCTCGGCGCACGAACGCAACGAGGCGCCGCGTGTGGTCGGTCGCCTCCTGCTCGAAGCGGGTCACGTCACCGAGGCGATCGGCGTGCTGCGCTACGCCTCGCGCCGGTTCCGCACCATCGAGGACTGGACGACGCTCGCACTCGCGGCGAGCCGTGGGAACGCCGACGCGGTCACCGTCGAGGCCGGGAGGCGCGCCGCCGCGCTCGGCGCTACGGATCCCGCCGTGCTCGTCGGGCTGGTGACGGGCCTGTTTCGCCTCGGCGAGTTCGTCGAGTGCGAACAGCATGCGCGCACGCTGCTCGCCGAGGCCGCCACCCGCGACCACCGGCTCGCCGGGCTGCACGCGATGGCGCGCGCGCTCGCCGGTCAGGGCCGCCACGTCGACGCGCACCCCTATGCGAAGGCAGCGTACGAGCTCAACCCCGAGGGCGCGATCGCGGCCGAGCTCCGCGAGACGCTCGACTGCATCGTCGGGCAGACCGAGCCAGCGGTGATGAAGAGCCCCGAGGCGACGATGGAGCGCCAGGCGTGCGACGACCTCGAGGCAGGCAAGTTCGAGCAGCTCGCGCCCGCGATCACGAGCCCGTCCTGGGGCGTGGCGCGGGTGGCGCTCGCCGCGTGCGAGTTCCGCACCGACGACGAGAGCGGCATCCCGGTCGCGCCGCGTGCGCTCGAGGCCGCCGTCACCATGCTCGGCCGCACCGAAGGCACCCTCGATCCCGAGGCGACGCTCGCGCGCGTGCGGGCGCTGCGCATCCGGGACAACGCGTTCATCCAGATCGATCCTCCGCCGCCGCTCGGCCTGCGCTACACGCGCGAGGAGTTCGAGCGCTTGTACGCCGAGCGCGAGCGCCGACCGCATCGGCCGAGCGCGGTCGGCAGCTTCTCGCGTTAGGCGGGCCGCGCGACCGCGCACACCTCGCGTCGGTTCGACGGGAGGTGACGCAGCTGGACCTCGGGAAGTCCGAGCTCGCGGATCCGCGCGATCAGCTTCGGCAGCTCGTCGACGAACTGCCAGTCGTTCATCTTCAGCGTGATCACGGCGCCGGCGAGCGTGGGCCGCAGCCGCGGCATCAGCCGCGCCACCTCGTGCAACGCGACCTGCGGTGCGAGGTTGACGTCGACCAGGAGCCAGTCGACGCGCGCGGGCAGCTCCTCCCAGCGCACCGCGCCGACCTTCTTCGCGAGGTGGTGCACGTTCGGCAGCGCGGCGACCTGCGGGGCGAGCTCGCCGGTATCGACGGCCCACACGTCGAGCCCGCGGCGCGCGAGCGCGAGCACCGCACCGCCGGGTGCTGCGCCGATCTCGAGTGCGACCTGCCCCGCCGCCATCGGCAGCCGCGCCCACACGATCGCCTCTTCGATCTTCGCGTAGGCGCGCGATGGCGACTCGGGCGGCATGTCGACGTGGATGAGGCCGCCCGGCGCCGCCGGCCGCGAGGCGTCGTGGCGATGCAGCCCGATCCACGCGGGCTCGCCGTCGGCGACGATCACGTCGGCCACCAGCTCGCCTTCGAGCGCATCTCCGCCGGGCCCGAGGGCGCGCCACGGTGCGAGCTCCGTCGCTGCGTCCGGATCGCGCGCGAACACGTGCACGCGCTGCGCGCCGAGCGGGGCGAGCAACGCCGCCGCGGCCGCCGGATCCGCCGCCGCGCCGACGGAGCGTCCCCACGCGCGCGCGAACACCGAGCCCGGTGGATCCTCGGGCGTCACCACCCCCGGCGCCTTGTACGTGACGAGCCCCGGCCGCGAGTACGCGAACCGCAGCTCGGGCCGCGTGCGCGCGACCTCGCGCTTCACCGCGGGCTCGTTGCCCGGCAAGCAGGTCGCGAACACGAACTCGGCCACGCGCGAAGCCTACGCGAACCGCCGACCGCCCGCGCGCCGCCACGCTGCTAGACTACCATCATGGTCGCGCCGCGACGCAGCCCCGCCAGCTACGAGGACCTGCTCGCTCTGCCCGACAACTTGGTGGGCGAGCTGGTCGCGGGCGAGCTCTATGCGTCGCCGCGCCCCGCGCCGCGGCATGCGGCAGCGACTGGCGCGATCTTCGGGGAGCTCGACGGTCCGTTCAAGCGCGGGCGCGGCGGCCCCGGCGGTTGGCTGATCCTGTTCGAGCCGGAGCTCCACCTCGGCGACGACGCGCTCGTGCCGGATCTCGCCGGCTGGCGTCGCACGCGCATGCCCGAGATGCCAGTCGATCTGCCGTACTTCATCCTCGCCCCCGACTGGGTCACGGAAGTCTCGTCGCCGTCGACAGCGGCGCTCGACCGCGGGCCGAAGCTCGCCGCGTACGCGCGCGAGCACGTGCCCCATGTGTGGATCATCGATCCCATCGCGCAGGTGCTCGAGGTCCTCGAGCTCGACGGTGCGACCTACCGCATCATCATGGTCGCGTCCGGCGAGCAGCGCGTGCGCGCGGTGCCGTTCGACGCGATCGAGCTCGACCTGTCCGTGCTCTGGCAGCGTTGAGCGCGTAGGATGCCTGCGGTCCGATGTACCGGTTCTTCTACTGGCTCGTGCTGCAGCGACTGCCCGCCGAGGGGACGCACCGCGTCTCGTTCGCGCTGCTGCGCTTGCTGATCGCGGTGCCCGGTCTCGGTGCGCTCGTGCGCCGGTGGCTCGCGCCGCGCGACGAGGCGCTGCGCGTGCGCGCGTTCGGCAAGGAGCTGCCCGGTCCGCTCGGCCTCGCCGCCGGGTTCGACAAGGACGCCAAGGGCGTCGGCGCGCTGCTCGCGCTCGGCTTCGGATTCGTCGAGGTCGGCACCGTCACCGCCGAAGCGCAGCCCGGCAACCCGAAGCCGCGCCTGTTCCGCCTGCCACGCGATCGCGCGCTCGTGAATCGCATGGGCTTCAACAACGACGGGGCGGCTGCTGCCGCCGAGCGCCTCGTACGCCGGCCCGTGGGCACCGTCGGCATCAACATCGGCAAGACCAAGCGCGTCGAGGAGGCCGAGGCGATCGCGGACTTCACGGCCAGCGCGTCGCGCCTCGCACCGCTCGCCGACTACCTCGTCGTCAACGTCAGCTCGCCGAACACGCCCGGCCTCCGCAACCTGCAGGCCGTCGACAAGCTGCGCCCGCTGCTCGCGGCCGTGCGCGCCGCGTGTGACCAGGCCTCGCCGCTGCGCCGCGTCCCGCTGCTCGTGAAGATCGCGCCCGACCTCGCCGACGAGGACGTCGACGCCGTCGCCGACCTCGCGCTCGAGCTCGGCCTCGACGGCATCATCGCGACCAACACGACGATCGCGCGCACCGGCCTCGCGACCCCCGACGACGCCGTCGAGCGCCTCGGCGCGGGCGGCCTGTCCGGCGCACCGCTCAAGGAGCGCTCGCTCGCGGTGCTCCGCCGCTTGCGCGCGCGCACCGGGACCAAGGTCCTGCTGATCGCCGTCGGTGGCATCGAGACCGCCGACGATGCCTGGGCGCGCATCCGCGCCGGCGCGACGCTCGTGCAGGCGTACACCGGCTTCATCTACGGCGGGCCCGCCTGGCCCCGCCGGCTCCAGCGCGACCTCGCCGCGAAGGTCCGCGCCGCCGGCCTGCCCTCGATCGAGGCGGCGATCGGCGCGGACGCCTGATCGTTACTTGCAGGCCTGCCCGACGGTGTTCCCGCCCGTGTCCATCAGCGGGACGTTGCACTGCAGCGGGCTCGGGCAGGTGCCGTCACAGGTAGCGCACAGCTGCGGATTCGTCGCGCTGCAGATGATGCCGCACACGGTGATCGACTGGCCGCCGCCCGCTGGCATCGCGGAAATGATGCACGCCGGCTTTCCCTGGCCGATGTAGCCCTGGGCGCAGGTATCGCCACTGCCCTGGGTACACGTCTTCGTGCAGAAGTTGCCCGAGCCGCCCTGGAGTCCTACGCAAAGGAATCCAGCGCCGCAATCGCCCGCAGGGTCCGTTTGGCTGGGGGTACAGGGAGCGCCGATCTGCTTGATGGCAGGAGCGTCCGGGGCCGCGTCGATCGCTGGCGGCGCGTCGGGGCCGCCGCTTCCGCCACCGTCATCGCCACCACACGCGGCGAGCACACAACCGAACAGCGCCGTGATCAAGATCCGGGTACGCATAGGACGGCCGTTATACACGCGGTCCGCGCTCCGATTGCAGCCTCTGCCCCTGGCAGGCGCCCACCGTCCCTGTAACGGCGTGTTCGCGCCCTGCTAAGGTCCCGGCATGGCCATCCGCAAGATCGCGCAGATCGGGCACCCGGTGCTCCGCCAGACCGCGCGGCAGCTCACCCGCGAGGAGCTCGCCTCGCCGGCGATCCAGGCGTTCATCGACGACCTCGTGGAGACCATGCATGACGCGGATGGCGCCGGGCTGGCGGCGATCCAGGTCTACGAACCCGTCCAGATCTGCGCGATCGAGGTCCGCAACAATCCGCGCTATCCGTACAAGCCGCCCATCCCGCTGACCATCCTGGTCAATCCGGTGCTGACTCCCGTCGGCGACGAGATGTTCGAGAACAACGAAGGCTGCCTCTCGGTGCCCAACCTGCGCGGCATGGTGAAGCGCTTCGTCCACGTCCGCGTGCAGGCCTGGGACCGCCACGGCAACGCGATCGACGAGGTCGTCCACGGCCTCAAGTCCGGCACCTACCAGCACGAGTGCGACCACCTGCAGGGCAAGATCTTCGTCGACCGCGTCACGGATCCGACGACGTTCACGACGTGGACCGAGTTCGAGCGCCACCACAAGGCGGCGTTCGTGGAGCGCGTACAGGCGCTGGTCGCGCGCGTCGGCTCGTAGCTTTCGTTCGCTGGTCGCTTGTGCGCGGCGGGGTGGCGCGGTTTGCTCCGGGCAATGGCGCGCAAGCGCACTCCCCGTAAGACCGTCACCGATGGCGCCCCCGAGGCGCGGCCGCGTGTTGTTGCGAGCAAGAGCGCGCGCAAGAAGAAGGCGCCTCCCGGTCCGGTGATCAACGTGCGGCACATGACCCGGCGCGACATCAATCGCGTCTGGGACTTCTTGAAGCTCAGCTTCCGCGAGGTGAACGCGGAGACCGTCGAGTACCAGCGGCCGCGCAGCAAGCACAGGTTCGAGGAGATCTACGAGGAGGAGGGCATCGAGCAGCTGCTGTTCGAGGTCGAGGGCGAGATCGTCGCGTACGCCGAGTGCAGCTACGAGGTGACCGGCTCCGACAACTGGATCAACCCGCGCTACTTCGAGAAGCGCGACATGAAGCCGCTGTTCGTCGACGAGCTGGCCGTGCACCCCGGCTGGCACGGGCGCGGCGTCGGCTCGTTCGCGATGGAGCAGCTGCATCACCTCGCGCGCGTGCACGGCCTCAATCACCTCGTCCTCGAGGTCGCCGAGAACAACGAGCGCGCACTCGCGTTCTACAAGAAGCGCGACTTCAAGAAGCTCGATGCCGCGATCTTCATGGCCGCCGCCGTCGACAACGAGCCCGAGCTGCTGCCACCGCGCGAGCTGCCGGCGCCGCGCACGGAAGAGCCGGCGTCCGAAGACAGCTCGTCGTAGTCAGCACGGACGGCGAGCTTCACGGCGCCGGCTGGCATCGAACGTGGGTCCACGTGTCGTCGGCGACTGGCCGCGAGCGGCGGATCGACACGCGCAGGTGATCGTCGGTCGCGGGGCACGCCACCTCGTCGGCGACGAGCTCGAAGCAGTCGGTGGAGCTGGAGTCGCATGGTGGGATCAGGAGCGGCGCGTCCGGCGCGGCGTCGCGGAGGTCGACGACCTCGCACGACGGCTGCACGCCCGGCGCGTGATCGTCGGCATCGGCGAGCAGCGCCGTATCGAGACACGGATCGTTCATGAGGCGTTTCGTCGTGGTCGCGATCGACGCGAGCGGATCGGAGACGTCATCATGGCAGATCGAGGTGAGCGTGCCGCGCGGGGCGAACGCCGAGATGAACGCGTCGAGGCGAACGGCCGGATCCGCGGCCGTGGTGGTGCCCGTGCACGACGGCACGAGCGTCGGAACATCGGCGCCAGCACCGGGTGGAGGACGCAGTGCGACCTCGACCGGCGTCGGGTCGCCGACGATGCCCGACACCATCACCATGCGTGGATCGGGCTTGATCGCGTAGAGGAGCTCGACGAATGGCGCGACGTCCTCGACGTACGGCGACCCGGCGCGCGGCCGGCAATCGGTCTTGCGCCCGATGGCACTCGTGTCTTGCGCGCACTCGACGCCGAATCGGAAGCAGCGGAATGAGTGCAGCGCGCCGAGCGCGGGTGACTCGGGAGAGAACAGCGCCGGATCGAGCGCGGAGCAGTCGTCCTCGTCGGAGAGGATGACGACGGCGAGGTTGGCCTCCGGGCGTACGAAGCCCGCGTTGAGCGGATTGCTCAGCGCGCGGCGGATCGCGGCGAGCGGTTGCTCGAAGCCGCAGCCTGTATCACCGACGAGGGCGAGCTCGCGGAATGCGTCGCGCAGCTCGCCGGTGTAGTTGCGCGTGCCGCCGCCGTCGCGGATGAAGCGATCGGCGACGCTCGCGCCCTGCACCAGTGCACCGTCATCGCCCGTGCCGGCACAGCCGCCCGTACCGTCGCTGCCGATCACCCCCGAGCCACCCGGCATCGCGGTGCTGCTCGTACCTAGATCGGTGGTGATCACGCCGATGTGGATATCGGGCACGCCATCGTCGAGCTGCGCGAGCGTGTCGATCATGCGAGGGAAGCTCGCCGCGAGCCGCACCTGATCGTCGGCCATCGAGCCCGAGTTGTCGACGACGAACAACAGATCGAGCTCGCGGT
Source organism: Kofleriaceae bacterium (assembly GCA_035539815.1). Taxonomy (GTDB): domain Bacteria; phylum Myxococcota_A; class Polyangia; order Haliangiales; family Haliangiaceae; genus JABFXX01. The sequence continues at coordinate 4,904 of DATLHR010000311.1, read as the reverse complement.
TGGGGATCGCCTTGAGCTGCGCGACCTCTTCGAGGCCGCCGACGACGATCGTCGTGTCGTGACACGCCGCGACGACGAGGAGCCCCGCGAGCGCCCGCATCACCGGCAGTCCGAGGTCAGGCGCGATCGCTGGGCGGAGGTCGGGTAGCGCTCGTCGAACGCGGCGAGCTTCTCGGCCACGGTCGGATCGTGGAGCTGGCACGCGGCCTCGATCTCGATCGCCGCGGCATCCTCGGCGAGCTGCCCGCGCCCGCGCGTCTCGACGGCGTGGCGACGGATCGCGGAGAGCGCCTCGGTGGGCTTCCCGGCGCGCAGCGCATCCATCGCGTGATCGATCAGCTCGACCTCGCGCGCGAGATCCGCGGCGGCGCGCGGTCGCGCTGGTTTCGCAGGCACCGGCGGGGGCGCCGCGTGGGCAGCGGGATCGATGGCCGTGACCGGAGCCGTACGCGCGGTGAGCTCGATCGGCGACGGAGCAAGCGTCGGCGAGGGCGGCGCGGCTTCGACGGCCGGGATCGGAGCCGGTGCGTGCGGTGTGGAGCTGACGTCGATGGGCAGCGGCACCACGAGCGCCGGCGTCGTGCGCTCGCGCGGCGCACCGACGGTAGACGCCTCCGAGGAGTCACGCGTGACGTAGACACCGGCGCCGATCGCGACGGCCGCGACGACGGTCGCGAGCCCGAGCTTGACCGCGAGCGTGGCGCCCGTTCCCGCAGCGGCACCCTTGCCGACGGTGGCGGCGATCCCACTGCGCATGCGCGCGATCGCGGCGGGGTCCGGGCCCAGTTGCGCGCGCGCCGCCGCGAGCAGCTCGCGCGCCGCCGGAGACAGCTCGCTCATCGGATCCCCCTCGCCTTGACCGCCTGCTCGAACGCCGCGCGCGCGAGGCGCAGCCGCGAGTAGGCGGTGTTGAGATTGATCGACAGCACGCGCGCGACCTCCGGAACCGTCAGCTGCTCGAGCTCGACGAGCGCGAACACGATCCGCTTGTCTTCGTCCATACGGTCGAGGATGGCCGTCACCGTCGCGGCGGCCTGGGCGCGCTGGATCGCGGCGAACGTGTCGTCGCCGCCGGCGGGCTCGTCGACCATCGGCTCGGTGCGCGCGCTGCCGGCCTTGCGGCGCTGCGCGCTCGCCACCCGCCGCGCGATCGCGAACAGCCACGTGGTGAGCTGCGCCCTCCCCTCCCACTCGGGCAGCCGGCGATGCACGACGACGAACACGTCCTGCACCGCGTCCTCGAGCTGCGCGTCCGCGACGCCGAACGTGCGCAACGTCCGCCAGACGAAGGCGACGTGCGCGGCGTAGACCTCGTCGAAGGACGGGAGGCTCGCCGGCACGGCGTCCTCCGATCCATCGAGCGCGTGAGCGAGCGCGGGCATCTGGAGCGTTGGTGCCGCCGCCCCGCCGGATCCGTCACGCCAGCTCACTGAAATCCGACCTCGAGCCCGAGCGCCGAGCGGGCGGCGGCCACCCCGGGGCGCCACAGCTCGGTGCCGCCCTCGAGCGTGAACCGCGTCGTCCCGACCGGGACCACCACCTCGATCGAGCCGACCAGACGAGCGTACGGCGACATCGGCCACGCCACGCCGAACCCGCCGCCGACCGCGGTCCACCGACCCGCGCCCTCCCGCGGCGTCGTGACCGCCATGCCCTCCCCCGAAAGCGAGCCGAGCTCGACGGTGCCCCAGGCACGCAGCGGCATGCCCGCCGGTCCCCAGCCCGCGCGCAAGGTGAGCACCTGCAGCGTCACGACGACGCCCGCGGGCGCGTTGCCCTGCAGGGACTTGCGCTGCGGTGCCCAGTGCGCGACCGCCGCCTCACCGACGAGCTCGCCGCGCCGCACGTATCCACCGAGCTCGCCACCGACGTTGAGCCCCGGCAGCGCGCCGATGCCCGAGAGCCCGACGAGCCGCAGGCCTGCCCCCCACCTCCGGGCAGACGCGCGCGGTGTCGGCGAGGCCGGCGGCTGGACGCGCACGAGCTCCTCGCCGGGGATGAGCTCGTCGTCGACGATCATCCCCGCCTCGACGACGGGCGCGGGCTCCGGCTCGACGCGCACGCGATCGCGCAGCTCCGAGGCGAGGCGCGCGAGCACGATCGAGACGGCATCGGCCAGCCCGTCGCAGCGGCGACTGCGCAACGTGCGCACCGCATTGGCGACGGTCACCGCGCGTGCGTCGATGCGGGCGACGAACTCCCCGTGCTCGCGCTCGATCACGATCTCGATGCCACCGAGCGCGGCGTCGACCGCTCCGCCGAGGCGACGCTCGATCCGCGCAGCGACCTCCTCGGCGCTCGGACACGTCACCGGGGCGCGCCACAAGAACCCGGGATCCGCGGCGCTGGTCCGCGCCCACGCCACGAGCACGAACAGGCCGAGCGCCGCGCGTCGCATCACCGCGAGGACACATGTCCCCGGCCTCGGTTGCAGCGGTCCGCCAACTCCGTTGGCGGAGCACGCACGTGGTTCTGCGAACCTATGTCGGGTGCCGGCCAGAGACATCGACCGGTGCAAGAGTCTCGCCTACGGCAGGCTACGCACGAACATCTCGAGCACCGGCCCCGGGGCCTCGTTGTGCAGCAGGTGGCCGGCGTCGATCGAGTGCACGTGGATGTGCGGCGGTGCGTTCGCCAGCCGCGCGCGATCCTCCGCGCGCCACACCGGTGAGCGCTCGGCGATCGCCAGCTCGACGGCGCCGCGCGCAGGATCGCTCAGCGATGCCCACAGATCGGTGTTGTAGTAGTCGACGAGCGCCTCGCCGAGCGCGCGCCAGTCGAGCTTGAGCACGAACTGCCCGCTGCCGTCGGGGACGACGTTCATCGCGAGCCACATCGCGAGCCCCTGGTCATGCCCCTCCGCCTGCACGAGCGCGATGAAGTCGTCGCGCTTGGCGTAGCGCTGCGGCGCGCGGGACAGCAGCGCGAGCACGCGCCCGACGCTGTTCTCGGGATCATCGATCAGCTCCGGCCGCGCGGACGGCGTCGCGTCGAGCATCCAGGTCTGGACGACCTCGACGAGCTCGCGCGCCCGGCCCATGACCTTGCCGCCGAAGCTGTGCCCCGCGAGCACGTCGACCTTGCCGAGCTGCGCCGCGAGCGCCTGCACGTCCTCGGCGCACGCGCGGACCGTGTGCGGCGGCGCGCCGGCCTCGGAGCGCCCGTGCAGGCGAAGATCGACGAGCACGATGCCCCACTCGCGCCGCCGCTCGACGAGCTTGCGCGCGATCCCGCGCCAGTTCATCCCCGCGCCGAAGATGCCGTGGGTGAGCAGCATCCAGCGCGACGGGGTCGCGTTGGCGGCTACGACTCGCTCGTGATGCAACCGCGCAGGCACGGCGTCACCATGCCACGGACGTGTCAGCCCGGGAACGGCGAGTCGATCGGGACATACGGCCACGGCCGATCATGCAGGACGGCGTCGAGCCGAGCGAACGCCGCGCCGATGCCCGCGGCGCCCTGCATGTAGCCGGTCTGCGTCGACAGTTCGGCGGGCAGCACGCGGTGCTCGGCGTGCATCCACGACAGCCCACCATCCGCATGGTGCGTCGCGCGGCGGAGCACGTCATCCATCATCGTGCTCGCGAACGCGAGGTACTCCGAGCGACGCGTGATCCGATAGAGGCTCAGCATGAAGTCCGCGACGCCGGCCGAGCCGCAACACTGCCCGACGTTGTTCCAGAACCCGCTCGTCGTGCGCGCGGGGATTCCGCTCGTCATCACGCCGCGCGCGGAGGCCTCGAGCAGCCGCATCCACACCGGATCGGCCGTGACCTGCGCGAGGCGGTAAAGGAAGCGCCCTGTCCCCGGCGGCCCGTGGCACCACGATAGGTAATAACGATCGAGCCCGCCGGGATCGGCGTGAAACACCAGGAACACGTCCCCATCGGTGTGCGCGACCGAGCGCAGGTACTTGCCCGCGCGTACCGCCGCGTCGAGGAACGCGGGATCGCGGGTGTGGCGATGCAGCGTCGCGAGCACGTAGCCGATGCCCGCCGTGCCGTGGCCGAAGTTGGGCATGCGCAACGCGTGGTCCGCGCCGATCGGCCAGTGGAGGCCGTCATCGACGTGCGACGCGACCTCGATCAGTCGATGGCCGCCGCGCGACGCGACCTCGACGAGCGACGGCGCGAGCTCCGCGGGCGCGAACGTTTGCGCTGCGTGCAGAAGGAACAGCGCGGTGCTCGCGATGCCGTACGACGCATCGTAGGTCGCATTCCACTCGACGCTGCCGCCTGCCGGTCGTGCCGCGTCACGAATGTCACGCGCGATCGCGATCGCGGCCTCACGGTAACGAGCGTCGTCGGTGGCGCGCGCGACGGCCGCGAGGGCGAGCGCCGCGCCGGGCAGCGTCCCGTACAGTCCGCACAGCTCCGGCGCGAGACCGTCCCGCGCGGGCGTGGCCCGCAACGCGGCGGTACGAACGAGGAGATCGTCGGCGGTGCGCTGCGCATCGCCGAGCAGCGCGGCGTCGCCCGTGACCTCGTGCATCGCGAGCAGGAACATCACGATGCCGGAGGTGCCGTGATAGAGGTTGGCCTCGATCGGCTGCGTGTCGCGAGACGACGCGCCGGTGCGCCAGGCGAGCCCCGCGTCCGTGCGGATCGCTTGTCCGCGCAACCAGGTCAGCGCGCCGCGTGCCACGTCGAGGTAGGGCCGCGACGGCGCCACGGCGCGCATCCTCGGCGCGCAGGCCGAGCCGAGCAGCGCAGCTCCGGCGCCCAGGAAGGTGCGGCGCGACCAACTCACGGCGCGTGGATGCCATGGACGCGCGCGCGGATCGAGATTTAAGCGGCATTAAGCGGCGGCGCGCGCGTCCATGGCATCCACGCGCCGTGAGTTGGTCGCGCCGCACCTTCCTGGGCGCCGGAGCTGCGCTGCTCGGCTCGGCCTGCGCGCCGAGG
>DATLHR010000310.1:0-3096 GCA_035539815.1 Kofleriaceae bacterium | reverse complement strand
CGCGGACGCGACGCAGCAAGCGCAGATCATGATGCAGGACTACCTGGATCTGACGCGCAACATGATGCTCGCGTTCGGCGCGGTGTTCGAGCTGCCGCTGCTGATCCTGTTCCTCTCGATGATCGGCCTCGTCACGCACCGAGGCCTGTGGAAGTTCAACCGCTGGTTCGTGGTGATCGCATTCGTCATCGGCGCGATCCTCACGCCGTCACCCGACGTCGTGTCGCAGATCATGATGGCGACCCCGATGATCGTGCTCTACAACCTCTCGATCGTGCTCGCCTGGTACGTCACGCGAAAGCGGGAGAAGCGCGACGAGGACCTGCGCGCACGCGAGGCCGCGGGCGATGCGGCAGAACGCGCCCGCAAGCGCGCTGAACCCGAAGACGAGTAACGTCGCGCTGCCACATCCGGCGGTGGTCGCCCCGAGAAAGCGGACGGGCATTCGGCGCGGGCTGTGGCACGATCGGGCGTGGCTTCCGCAGGAGGAGTGATCGCGAACGTCGTGCGTGGGCTCGTGCTCGCGCTGTGTTGCCTCGCGCTGTTCGATACGCCGGCCGCGTACATCGCAGCGCGCGGCGGCTCGCCGTGGCTCTCGCTCGCAGCGGGCCTCGCCACGTTCCCGATCACAGCGCTGATCTGGCACACGCTCGGCGAGCGCAAGCGGCGGCGCGCACCGCCCGCAAAGCCGATGACCACCGGATGGGAGCGCTTGCTCTTGCGCGGCGCGACGGTCGGCGTGCTCGTCGTGGCAACGCTGGCTGCGATCGCGGGTCCGCGTCGCGTGTGGTCTGCGGTTCGCCACCACGCGCTGTGGTTCCTGCCGGATCGTACGGGGCCGCTCGTCGCCGACTCGAAGCTGTTCGATCACGTGCCGGCCGACGCCGAAGGCCTGTTGTGGGTGCGCCTCGACGAGGGCACCCGGAGCGAGCTCGCGAGCGCGCTGCCCGAGGTCGCCGAGGTGTCGCGCGCGCTGCGGGTCTCGGGCTTCCTCGTCGCCGCTGGCGAACACGGGGTCTTGCTCGCCGAGCAGGGCGACAGCGAGCTCATCCCGTGGGTGAGTGAGCTGGTCGAGAACCTCGAGGACCTCGCGCACGAGCATGGGTTTCCCAGCACCCTGCTGCCGACAGGCGCCCGCGCGACGGCTCCAGACGGCGTGCGCTACCTCGTCAGCGAGGGCTGGAAGCTCCCCGACAAGCGGGTCACACGCCTGACCTCGCTGGTCGAGAAGGCGCCGTCCGATGCGTTCGCCGTCGTGGTCGCGAGCTCTCCCCGCGAGGGAGTCACGTCGATGGTCGGCTACGCACGCGTGCGCCGGGGCACGCTCGAGCTCGCGCTCGCGATCGAGGCGACCGAGGCCGCGACGGCGGCGAAGGAGCTCGGGAAGTCGCTCGACGAGCTCGACGGGAATGCCTGCTGGAAGCGGCTCGGCCACTCGTCGGTCCAGGTGTCGGATGGCCGCGTCGAGGCGTCGCTGAAGATCGCGCTCGAGGATCTTCGCACCGTGATCGAGTGCGACGACTGAGCATCAGAACACGTGACGGATGACGACCCGACTCGACGATGACGAGCACGCGACGCACGCTCTCGTCACCTCCTGCGCGACGGCTCGAGGCGCACGCCGCCGTCGGCCGCCGGATCGAGGACGAGACGTCCGTCGACTGCCTCGCCGTTCGCACGCACGAAGGACGTCTTGCGCGTCTTGCCCTTGCCGACCAGCTCGCGCAGCTGCACGGCGGTCAATCGACGTCCCCCGGTGTCGAACCAGATCACGAACCGACAGCCCTCGCGCCAGCGATCGCAGCCCCAGCCACGCGCGCCGGTGATCAGCGTGCCCTGCTTGCAGCGCGGGCACGCGAGCAGCTCCTGCTTGCTCGCCGACTTCGTCGCGCGCGCGCGCTTGGACGCGGACGGCTTGGCCGCGACCTTTGCCGACCGCGAGCGCGTGGCCGCCTTTGACTTCGAACCACGCGCCCGTGCGGCGGGAACCGCAGCTGCGAGATCGCGCTCGGGACGGTCACTCGCCGAGCCGTCTGCGGCCGGGCCGCTTGCCGCGAGGCCGCCCGCCGTCCTCAACACGGCGTCGGCGAGCCATTGCGTGGACTCGACCGAGAGATCGCCGAGCGGCCGCGATGCGAGCGCAGAGGACATCCGCGCCGCCCACACCGCAGGCGACGGCGTCTTGGGATCCGGCGCACGCTGCGCGTTCTCGAAAGGGCGGTCGTCGGCGACGTGCTGCTCGGCGTCTTGCCCCGAGTATCGTCGCCCACGCTGCTTGGTTCGCGCCCTGCCCGCCTCACCGCGCTCGAGATCGGCGGGTCCCGATCGACCCCGTCGGCCGCGGCCCTTGCCACGCTTGCCGCCACCGCGCTTGCCGCCCCACGGAGTCGACGAAGCGGCTCCCGGCGGTGGCGGTGGTGGCGGGCTCGCCCCGCGGATCGCATCGATGACGTCGGTGACGTAGCGCGCGATGTCGGCCATGAACGCGTCGCGCGAGTCCCCGCCACGGGCGATGCGGGCGAGCCGCGCCTCCCAGGTGCCGGTGAGCTCGGGTGACGCGAGGCTGGCGACCCCCGTGGAATGAAGCGCGGCGATGAGGCCGAGGCCCACCGGCGTGGGCACGAGCGCCTGGCGGTCGCGCACGATGTAGTCGCGGCGCAGCAGCGTCTCGATGATCGCCGCGCGCGTGGCGGGCGTGCCGAGCCCGGTGTCGCGCATCGCCTCGCGCAGCGCTTCGTCGTCGATGCGCTTGCCGGCGGTCTCCATCGCGCCGAGCAGCGTCGCATCGGTGTAGCGCGGCGGCGGCGTGGTGCGCTTCTCCGCCGACGAGAACGTGGCGGCGAGCAGCTGCCCCTCGACGAGCGGCGGCAGCGCGGCGGTCGGCTCGCGCTCGTCGTCGGCGGAGGATGCGGAGCGCGGGCCTTCGGGCCCGATGCCTGCGACCTCCTGCCAGCCGGCGACCAGGCGCGTGCGGCCGCGCGCGAGATAGCGATCGGGCGGCGACGGCAGGCCCTCGACGAAGGCGTCTCGATCGGTGGCAGCGAACGGCGGAGCCTCGATGCCCGCGCCCGGTGGGCGACCGACCTGGAGCCACGC
>DATLHR010000309.1:0-17701 GCA_035539815.1 Kofleriaceae bacterium | reverse complement strand
GCTATCGAGCAAGCCGGGCAACGAGCAGGAAGCTGCGACGTTCTATCTCGGCGAGTCGCTGTTCCAGAAGGGCGACAAGGGCGCTGCCCGCGCGTACTTCGCGCAGCTCGCGCAGAAGCCGGGCAGCAAGTACCACCAGCCGTCGCTGGTGCGGCTCGTCGAGATCGCGATCGCGCAGAACGACGCGACCGACCTCGAGACGACGGTGGCCGCGCTCGAGCGGTCGAGCCCGAGCACCGCCGAGATTCCGTACGTGAAGGGCAAGCTCGCCTTCTCGCAGGGCAAGCTCGATGACGCGCTGTCGCTGTTCAACTCCGTCGCCAAGGGCTCGGAGTGGGAGCTGCAGGCGCAGTACTACGTCGGCGCGACCAGCGTCGCGAAGAAGGACCTCGCGCGCGCGACCGAGGTCTACACGGACCTGATCGGCCGGCGTCCGTCGATCGGACCTCGGGCGGCCGTCGAGCGCCGCGTCATCGAGCTCTCGCAGCTCGCGCTCGGCCGCCTGTACTACGAGCGCGATCAGCTCGCGAAGTCGATCGACGCGTACCTGCTCGTCGATCGCCACTCGGATCTGTTCTCCGACGCGCTCTACGAGATCGCGTGGGTCTACGTGAAGAGCAAGCAGTTCGACAAGGCGCTGCGTGCGCTCGAGCTGCTCGCGCAGTCGGAGCCACAGTCGAACAAGACGCCGACGGTGCGCCTGCTCGAGGGCAACCTCCGCATCCGCAAGGCGCAGCTGCTGCGCCAGGCGCTGATCACCGGCACCATCGACGCCGAGCACAAGGATCCGGCCATCGAGTACGACAAGGCGGCCGCGGTGTTCGAGGAGACGCACCGTCTGTACTACCCGTCGTACCAGTCGATCACGGCGATGGTCGACGGCAGCGGCAACGCAGGTGACTACATCGCGCAGCTCGCGGGCCGGTCGTCGACGGTGTTCCAGGCGACCGCACCGATCCCCGAGGCGGCGGCGCAGTACCTGCGCGAGGAGCCCGAGGTCCAGCGCGTCGTCGCGAACCAGTCCGATCTCGGCGCGATCCAGGCGGACCTCGCCGAGGCCGAGGCCACGGTCGCGCGGCTCGAGGCGGTGCTCGCGGCGAACGACAAGACCGTCGTGTACCCGGGGCTCGCATCCCGGCGGCAGCGCATCGGTCAGCTCCAGCGCGAGCTGATCGACGTGCGCGCCGACCTCGCGGATCAGCAGCTCGCGCTGATCTCGCCGGCGAGCGACGTCTCGCAGGCCGCGAGCAATCGCAAGGCGCTCGTCGCGCAGCTCGCGGCGATGCCCGACGCCGACGCGGCCCACGCGGCGATGCTGACGGAGACCCGCGACGGCTACAACAAGATCGACGAGACGGTCGGCGAGATCACCGGCGCGCTCGGCGCATCGCAGGCCGTCGCGGTCGCGCTGCGCACGTACGTCACGACCGGCCCCACCGAGGGCGCGCTCGCGATCACGCCCGAGCAGAAGCAGACGGTGAACACCGAGCTCGCGGCGACCGCGGCCGAGGCGTTCGCGATCGAGAAGGAGCTAGCGGAGATCCGCAGCGAGCTCCAGCTCGGGCGCGACCTCGCCGGTGTCGGCGACGAGGCGATCGTCGGATCGCGCGAGGCACGTCGCAAGGTGCTCGAAGCGCAGAACGCCGAGCAGCGCCTGCTGGCGGGCTATGCGAGCGCGAGCCGAGATCGCAGCAAGTCGTCGCGGCTGGTCGGGCTCGCGGATCGCGCGCAGCGGATCTCGACGGAGCTCGACGGCACCGACAAGCAGATCGAGAACATCGTCGACCAGGCGCTCGCGAACGCGAACAACACGATCGCCGAAGAGCGCAAGCTGATCGAAGAGTACAAGGCAGAGCTCGCGGAGTACGAGGTCGAGTCACGCGCGATCGGCGGTGGTGTCCTCGGCGAGAGCTTCAAGAACGTGAAGGCGAAGTTCGAGGACATCGTGGTCCGCACCGACGTCGGCGCGATCGACGTGCTGTGGTCGCAGAAGGAAGACGCCGACGACGATCTCAAGCGGCTCAACCTGACCCAGTCGCGCGAGCTCAAGCAGCTGCGCGACGAGTTCCGCGGGATCCTCGACGCGAACGTGCAGACGCCGTCGGCGCCGGCGCCGACGCCGGCCGCGGACACCTCGCCGGCGGTGAGCCCCGACAAGGCGACCGGCGAGACATCGCGCGTGAAGCCGGGCGGCGATGCGCCGAAGGCTCCGGCGGCGCCGGTGGTGCGGCCCGATAACGAGACGACTCCCAAGAAGGGAGGATCCAAGTGATGAGGACGATGCGAACCAAGGCGAGCGCCTTCGTCGCGCTCGTGACGATGCTCGCGACGATCGTCGCTCCGTCGGTGGCGGCGGCCCAGCCGGGCAACACTCCGACCGGCGCGCCGGGCGACACCGGCCAGCCGATCCCGGCGGATCCTCCGAGCGGTCCAGGGCTCGGACAGCCGACGCAGCCGACGCCGACGCCCGCTGCGCCCACGCCCGCGACGGCGGTCCCCGCCGGTGGTCAATGCCAGCCGGGCAACGGTGGGACGCCGCCCGCGCTGCCGACGGTGCCGGTCAACGTCGCGCCGCGCCAGCTCACGCCCGACGAGAAGCGCCGGCTCTCCGACAACGAGGCCGAGTTCGACCGCTTCACGGCGGCCGCGAACGAGCACGACGCGCGCATGCGTGCGATCGCGAAGCGCGAGTTCGATACGCGCTCCAACGATCTGACGAAGAAGTACGCGGATCGGATCGCCAAGATCCAGTCGGAGAAGGCGAAGCGTCACGGCGACACGATCGCCAAGCTCGAGAAGTTCCTCGCAGAACATCCGAAGCACGAGCAGTTCACGCCGGACGCGATGTTCCGCCTCGCGGATCTCTACATCGACAGCGCCGACGACGAGGTCGAGGCCAAGCTCGCCGAGACCGAGGCGACCGGCGCTCCGATGCCCGAGGGTGGCGTGGTCGCCGACTACACGCGGTCGACGGCGTTGTGGGAGCGGATCCTCACCGAGTTCCCGAGCTACCGGCAGACGCCGTCGACGCTTTATCTGCTCGGCTACTACGGCAAGGCCAAGGACGAGCGGAAGTCGCTCCAGGTCTTCCTCGCGCTCGCGTGCGCGAACCAGCACACGTGGAACCAGCCGGCGCCGCCGATCCCCACGCGCGAGGAGGCGCTCAAGCGGATCGAGAAGCGCCAGCTGCGCGATCCGTACGCGTCGTGCACGCCGTATCCGGGCGCGGAGACCGAGCTCGTGCGCCACGCGTGGGTGCGCGGCATCGCCGACCACCACTTCACCATCACGGGCGAGATCGACGAGGCGATCGCGGCGTACCTCAAGATCGCCGACGGCGGCAACGAGTCGAAGCTCTATGCCGAGTCGCTCTACAAGCTCGCGTGGTCGTACTACAAGCGCGACTACCTCCCCGACTCGATCCGTCGCTTCGACGAGAGCGTGAAGCTGTACGACAGCATCGTCGCGCAGGGCGGCACGCCCGCCCTCGAGCTCCGCGACGAGTCGATCCAGTACGTCTCTGTCGCGTTCACGGATCCGTGGGAGGGCGAGGCGAACTCGAGCCCGACCAAGGCGTTCGAGCGCGCGCAGGCGTTCTACAAGGGCCGCGAGAACGAGCCGCACGTGCGCGACGTCTGGGTCGCGATGGGCAAGGCGTTCACCGAGCTCCAGGCCTGGGACCAGGCCGTCGATGCGTATCGCATCGCGATCGGGCCGCCGTGGGAGCTGAACCCGCAGAACCCGATCGTGCACCAGGAGATCGTCAACGTCTTCGAGCTCAAGGGCGACAAGTTCGCGGCCGACGCCGCGGCCGCCGAGCTCGCGACGCGCTACGCGCCGTGCACGCCCTGGTACGCGGCGAACGAGAAGGACCGCGAGGCGATGGAGAACCAGCGCCGCATCGCGGAGCGCGCGCTGTACGCAGCGACGCGCAACACGCACTCGGCCGCGACGCAGATGCGCAAGGACTACGAGGCGTCGTCGACGAAGGACCCGCAGGACAAGCAGGACTACCTCGCGATGTACGCGAAGGCGGTCGATCTCTACCGCACGTTCATCAAGACGTATCCCGAGTCCGACTACGTCTACGAGTTCACGTTCCTCCAGGGTGAGGCGCTGTACTGGAGCGAGCGCTACATGGAGGCGGTCACCGCCTACGAGTGGGTCCGCGATCACCGCGACATCGGCACGGCGTACTACATCGACTCGGCGCGCTCGATCCTGCAGTCGTACGAGGCCGAGGTCGAGAAGCAGGTGGCGGCCGGCGCGCTGCAGCCGCTCAAGGTGCCGACGATCGCCGAGCTCAAGGCGTCCCAGTCCAACGGCTCGTGGCGGCCGCAGCCGATCCCCGGGCTGTACCTGAAGCTGCGCGCCGAGTACGAGACCTATCAGAACGTCGTCCAGGACCCGAAGGCAGCGCCGGGGCAGGGCATCAACGCGGCGCTGATCAGCCTCGCATACCTGCACGTCGACGATGCGATCGCGCGGTTCCGCGGCGTGATGGACAAGTTCTGCGGCTCGCCGGAGGCGGTGAAGGCCAAGGACGGCATCCTCGCGGTGTACGAGGCGCAGTCGAACTTCGACGCGATCGAGGCGACGAACAAGCAGTTCATCGCGGCGAAGTGCGGCGACGCCGAGGCGATCAAGCTCGCGATCTCGCAGAACCGCTCGCTCAACTTCTCGCGCGCGGCCGAGCTGTACGCCAAGGGCCAGTACATCCCGGCGGCGGAGTCGTTCTACCGCTTCTACAAGACCGCGCCGGCGGATGATCCGGATCTGCCGATCGCGCTCTACAACGCGGCGGCGAGCTACAAGCTCGGCGATCGGCCCAAGACGGCGATCGCGCTGTTCAAGGAGTTCACCGCGAACTCGAACAAGAAGTTCCGCGAGAGCCCGTACTACCTCGATGCGATGCGGCTCACCGCGGTGAGTCAGCAGCAGGCGTTCGAGTACGACGCCGCGGTGAAGACGTACCTGCAGGTCTACGAGACCTCGAAGACCGCGAAGGCGAAGGGCATCAAGGCGCCCGATCCGCTGCCGGGCGAGCAGCCGCGCACGCTCGAGCAGATCGGCCTCGATGCGATGTACAACGCCGCGCTCGCCGCGGAGCTCAACCGCGACTTCAAGCAGGCGATCTCGCTGTACACGAAGTACCAGGGCATCGAGCCCGAGCGCCGCAAGCAGGACCGCGCGCTGTGGTCGGTCGCCGGCATCTATCGCCAGAGCGGCGACGTCAACTCGATGATCGAGACGTACACGAAGTGGCGCAGCAAGTACGGCAAGGACGCCGGCAACGAGGACGACTACGTCCAGAGCTACTACGACGTCGCGGCGCTGCGCCTGAAGAAGAACCAGGCGGGGCTCGCGAAGACCGCGGGCGCCGAGACGATCACCGCGTGGAAGGCGCGCGGCGCGATCAAGAGCGGCCGTGGCGCGAAGCTGGCCGGTGAGTGGCAGCTCGCGCAGGCCGAGGAGCACTACGGCAAGACGTGGGAGCCGTACGCGATCAAGACCGCCGCGAAGACGGTGAAGGATGCGACCGCGCAGCGCACCGCGATCGACAAGTCGAAGACCACGGCGGAGGACAAGTACCTCGCGCTCGACGCGTACGCGGTCGCCGAGTACACGATGGCCGCGAAGGTCCGCTACGGCGAGATCCAGTACGGCTACGCGCAGAAGCTCAGCGACGCTCCGATCCCCGTGCCCGTCGCGAAGGTCGCGTCGGCGGTGGAGAAGTACGAGCTGCAGCGCGACGAGAACTTGAAGAAGTACCTGAACGAGGCCCGCGCCGTGTGGATCGAGGTCGCCGACCTCGCCAAGCGCGGGGGCCTCTCCAACAAGTGGAGCCGCCTGGCGATGGAGAACCTCGGCCGCGAGTTCCCGCAGGAGTTCACGGTGTTGCGCCAGGAGATCATCCAGGGCACGGAGGCGCCATGATGGATCGAAACACGACGACGGGCGTTGGTAGGAGCATGCGCCTGGGTGCGTTCCTCCTCTCCGTCCTCGTCGCCTGTGGTGGCGGCGGGAAGAAGGAGCCCACCACGCCGGCGGGTGGCGGCGCCCCGAAGGACGGCTCGCAGTCGATGAACGAGACGGGCGATCCGGCGGACCCGGGCCCGAGCGGAAGCGCGCCCGGCGGGACGTCCGGCACCAGCCCGGGGTCGACGACCGGACCGGGTGCCCCCGGTGATCCGGGCGGTGACGCGGGCGGTCCAGCACCAGAATCCGACCAACCTCCGCCCGAGGTGGTCGTCACGCCGCCGAACTACGACGTCGATCCGCAGCAGGCGAAGGCGCAGGTCGATGGGCACCTCGCGGTCGCGCGCGATGCGCTCAGCCGGCCCACGCCCGACGGCGACACCGCGCTGAGCGAGGCACGCAAGGCGCTCTCGATCGATGCGGCGAGCGTCGAGGCCGCGGCGATGGTCGCGTTCGCCTACTACCACAAGAAGCTCTACGACACGGCGGAGCTCGTCCTCGACGATCTGTACAAGCGCGAGTCGGCGAAGAACAACGCGAACGTGAACTACGTGTACGGGCTCGTCTACGACAAGACGAATCGCGCCGATCGCGCGGTGCTCGCGTACCAGAAGGCCGTCACGAGCAATCCGAATCACGCGAGCGCGCTCGTCAACCTCGGCGCGCATCAGCTACGACAGGCGCAGTACGGCGAGGCGCAACGCACGTTCGAGCGGCTCACGCGGGAGCTGTCGCGCAACGACGCCGTGACGCTGACGTCGCTCGGTTCGGCGTACCGCGGGCGCTCGGCGGAGTATCCGGCCGGCTCCAACGAACGCGCGCAGTTCGTACGCTCGGCGGAGTCGACGTACAAGCGTGCGACGTCGGCGAATCCGAACTACGGGCCCGCCTACTACAATCTCGGACTGCTCTACCTCGACAACGACCCGTTCCCGGGCGTGCCCGATGCGGTGCAGCGGCTCAACACCGCGAAGGCCTTCTTCGATCAGTACAAGAACATGCCCGCCGTCGACATGAAGCTGTACGACGACCGGATGAAGGATGTGACGAAGGCGCTCAAGCGCGCGCAGAAGAAGCAGAAGCCCAGCGCGACACCATGAGCACCACCTGCGATACTAGCCACCACCTCCGGGGGAGACCATGAAGCAATTCTGGCTGACGACTGCTGCGGTCCTGGCGTTCGGCGCGTTCGCGTCGACGACAGTGGCGCGCGCGGAAGGCTGCTCCGACGAGGAGGAGGGCAGTGGTGAGAAGAAGCAGGGCAAGTTCCACATCGAGTACATCAACGGCAAGCCGGTCACCGTGATCGACACCGTCGTCTCGGTGTGCGGCAAGGTCCCGCGGCCGTCCGTGGTCTACGTCCTCACGGCGAAGTCGATCGACTACGAGTGGGAGAACCTCAAGCAGGACTTCATGCCGCTCATCCTGCAGACCATCAAGAAGGCGCCCTTCTGATGGCGGCGCAACGTCCAGCTCAGTCCTCGGGGCAGCGCCAGCGCATCCTGCGTGTCGGCGTGCTGCTCGGCGGCAAGATCGTCGAGGAGCGGCTCATCCGCGAGCGCGTGCCCGTGTCGCTCGGCCAGTCGATGAAGAACACGTTCTCGATCCCGGTCGAGGGCCTGCCGCTCGAGTTCACGCTGTTCGCGATCGACGAGAACAAGTACTCGCTGCGGTTCCTGGACAAGATGGACGGCCGCATCTCCGACGGCAGCGGTCAGGTCCACACGCTCGACGTGCTCAAGGGCCGCGGCGCGACGAACGCGGGCGGCTACTGGACGCTGCCGATCGCGGACACCGCGCGCGGCAAGCTCTCGATCGGCGACCTGACGATCCTGTTCCAGTTCGTCACCGAGCCACCGCGGCAGCCCAAGCCGATGCTGCCGGCGTCGGTGCGCGGCACGATCGCGGATCGCTTCGATCCGCAGCTGAGCGTCATCCTCGGCATCTCGATCTTCGCGCACCTCGTCGTCGTGGTCTGGGCTCTGTGGACCGATGTCGAGGTGCCCAGCTCCCAGGCCGATCGCGCGTACAACCTGACGTTCAAGAACGAGACGTACACGGTCGACCTCACGCCGCCCGAACAGCCCAAGCCGACCGACGCGGGCTCCGCGGCGGGCAGTGCGGCGACCGACGAGAAGAAGCCCGACAAGCCGTCGACGGCTTGGTCGTCGACGCCGAGCACCACGCCGTCGAAGGACTCCGGCGGCGGCCGTGACACCAAGGACTCGGTCGCGATGGCCGAGGATGCGGCGGCCGCGTTCGCGAACATCATGTCCGGCGACGGCCCCGACGGGAAGACCGAGGGCGACATCAGCAACCGGCGCCCGGGCGCGGATCTCAACCAGCAGATCGCGAACGTCAAGGAGAGCGGCAAGACCGTCGCCGTCGGCGGCGGCTCGGGGCGCGGCTCGCGCGGTGACGGCGACCCGAAGCTCGGCACCGGCGGTGGCCCCAAGATCGACGCCCCCGGCGGCACGACGAGCGCGGGCGGCGGCAAGACGACCGAGAAGGCGCCCGAAGGCCGCATCACCGTCGGAACGAAGCAGACCTTCGACGACTCGACGCTGACCGCGGACGCGGTGCTGCAGAAGATCAAGTCGGCGTACATGAGCAGCCTCCAGCGCTGCTACAAGACCTACCTCGCGAAGGATGCGAGCGCGCGCGGCAAGGTCACGCTCGACCTCACCGTCAACGAGAGCGGCAAGACGACCGAAGGCACCGCGAGCGGCTTCCCGGCGGCCGAGGTCAACGCGTGCATCACCGGCCTGATGGGCAGCTGGCGCTTCCCCGCCCCGAAGGACAAGGACGGCGAGGCCACCTCCGCCAGCTTCCGGATTCAGCTGCAGCTGGTTCCAGACTGAGCCGTTCGATCACGTCGCGACCTGATCGATAGACCAGACCCGCGGGTGACGCGTTGGAAGTCGCATGACTGCCCGCGCGCCGCGTCGTGCCCTTCGCGTCGCTGTCCTCCTCGGCGATCAGCTCGTCGAGGAGCGCGTCTTCCCGCACGGTGCGCCCGTGACGTTCGGACACTCGCTGCGCTGCGCGCTCTCCGTGCCCGGCGACGGGATCCCCGAGGCGCACACGCTGTTCACTCCCTCCGGGCGCGATGCGCCCGCTGGCGCGCTCCTGCGCGTGACCGCGAACATGCACGGGCGCCTCGCGCACGGCGAGCACGTACGCACCGAGCTTCACGACGGGCCCGGCGACCACGGCGTGTGGACCATCGCCCTCGAGCCCGGCGCGCGCGGGCGCCTCCAGGTCGGCGACGTGACCGTCCTGTTTCAGGACTTCGTCGCCCCCGCCGCCGCGCCGCGCCCCGTGCTGCCTGCCTCCCTGCGCGGCACGCTCGCCGACCGCATCGACCGCCGCCTCGCCGCCGTCATCGGGGCGTCGCTGGTCGCGCACCTCGGCATCGCCGCCTACGCATGGATGACCGACGCCGAGGAGCCCTCGCTGCTCGCGCCGTCGCTCGCATCCACGTATCGCCACGAGGCGATGGACGTCGTGCTCCCCGACGAGCCACCCGCACCACCGGAGACGTCCACCGCCGACGCGAGCGGACCACCCACCGCCGGCGCCGCCTCCCCCGTGGCGCCCTCGCAAACGCCCGCGCCGATCGTCACGAGCCCACGCCCGGCCGCGCGGCCCGCGACTCCGTCGGTCTCCGACGCCGACATCGCGCGGTTCGCCTCGCTGCTCAGCGGACCCGGCGAGACCGCCGCGGGCACCCGCGACACCATGAGGGACCGCAAGCCCGGCGCCGACCTCGACACGCAGCTCGCCGACGTCCGCGGTCGCGCCCTGCACATCGGCGACGACGGCCGCACCTTCCGCGAGGAGCCGGGCCCGCGCCTCGGCACCGACGTGCGGCCGCTCGTCGACGACCCCACCCGCGCGCCCGCCACCGACCCCAAGCACGACGAGCGTGATCCGCCGCGCGTCATCGTTCGTCCGGTCCCCGGACGGCGTCCCCCTGTCACCACGCTCACCGTCGAGCTCGTGCTCGACAAGATCAACAAGGTCTACATGAGCGGCCTCGCGCGCTGCTACCGCAAGGGCCTCACCACCGACGCTACTCTCACCGGCAAGGTCGCGATCTCCTTCACCGTCACCGAGCGCGGCTCCCTCGACGACACCAGCGCCGGCGGCGTCACCCCCGAGGTCGACGCCTGCATCGCGCAGCTGATGACCGGGTGGCGGTTCCCCATCCCGCGCGACAAGCAGGGCGAGCCCGACACCGCCTCGTTCCAGCTCGTGCTCGCGCTGCAGCCGAGCTGAGCGCTATCATCGGGCCGTGCGGGCCCTCGTCGTCGCCACCACGGTCGCCGTGGCCGCCTGCCTGCTCGCCCCCGCGCACGCCGGCGCGAAGCCACGCTGGCAAGAGCTCCCCCTTCCGCCCGCGATGCCCGCACCGGCGGCCTCGGGCTTCGTCGACGTGAACGGCGCGAAGATCTACTACGCCGTCCACGGCAAGGGGCCGCCGGTCATCCTGCTCCACGGCGGCCTCGGCAACTCCGATCACTTCGCGTTCCAGCTGCCCGCGCTCGTCGACAAGCTCCAGGTCATCGTCGTCGATAGCCGCGGCCAAGGCCGCAGCACGCTGTCCAAGGCCAAGCTCAGCTACCACGCGATGGCGGAGGACGTCCTGTCCGTCATGGACACCCTCGGCGTCTCGCACGCGCACCTCGCGGGCTGGAGCGACGGGGGCGCCATCGCCCTCGACCTCGCCATCAACCACCCCGACCGCGTCGACCGCGTCTTCGTCATCGGCACCAACTACGACGCCAAGGGCAACAGGCCGCGCACGAAGACCGCCCCTACCTTCGCCAGGTACGCCGCGAAGTGCCGCAAGGACCACGCGAGGCTCTCGGGCAAGCCCAAGACCTTCGACGCGGCCATCGCCGCCCTCCTTCCCATCTGGCGCTCGCCCGTCATCTTCACCAAGGCCCAGCTCCGCTCGATCAAGGCCCCGACCCTCGTCTCCCTCGGCGCCCACGACGAGATCATCGAGCTCGCGCAGGTGAAAGAGATGGCTACGCTGATCCCCAACGCCAGCTTCCGGCTGTTCGAGGACACCAGCCACTTCGCGATGTGGCAGGACCCCGCGGCCGTCAACGCGGCGCTGGTCGCGTTTCTCGCCGGTACCTGATCACTCGGTTCGTCGCGCGCCGCTCGCGATCGCGGCAGCCCACGCGATCGTGAGACCGACGAGCTCGCGCGGCCCTTGCACGAGCACGAGCTTCTGGCCGAGCTGGCGTGCACGTCGCGGCCGCTTGCCGAGGAGGACGTCGTCGGTGGTCGGCAGGACACGCGATGCGAGGCCGACCTCGGGCCGGCCGTGCCTCCCCGCCGCGAGCAAGTCGGTCATCGAGCGAACCGCGGAGATCGCGCGCGCGACGCGGTACGCCTCGGCGCGTTCGGCGAGCGTGGCGCGCTGTACCGCGTCGAGCCGCCGCCACAAGCGAGAGACATCGACGAAGTTGATCGCGGGTACGGCGAGCTCGTGGCGCGCGATGTGGAGCATGCAGATCAGGAGCTCGTCGACAGGCTCGAGCCGCTCGGCGCCACCCGCCGCGGTCGCAGGCGTCGCTCGCCGCCAGACGTCGGCCATGCGGAGCGAGGTGCGGCCATGCTGGACGATGTGGCGGTGCAGCTCGACCATCAAGCCCTCGCGAGAAAACGCGAGCGCGTGGTAGTAGCCCGAGAGCTTGCGCGAGTAGCCGACGCGCTCGAAGCCGAGTGACGTCATGGTCCGCAGGGCCACGTGCATGAGCGCGGCGGGGACGAGCAGATCGATGTCGTTCATCGGCCGCTCCGCGGCATCGGGATAGATGGTGCCGATGAAGCCGATGCCCTTGATCGGCGCCGACCTCACCCCCGCTGCGTGCAAGGCACCCACGACCTCGGCGAGCAGGTGCCTGCGCCGCTCGGCGACGATCATCGACGCCGCGTACTCGTGGCGCAGCGCGGTCACACCCATCCGGTACGCGATGGGGCCGAGGTGCGCGCGCTGGATGAGCTCGAGCGGCGGATCGGGGGGCGCAGCCCCACCCGAGAGCACGGCGGCGACGAAGGTGCGCATGCGCTCCAGGTCCGTGCTCATGGCCGGACCCCGTGCTCGGCGGCGAGGGCGAGCATGCGCGCGAGCGCCTGCGCCGGCGTCGACGTGTGCAGCGCGTAGCCGCGAACTCCAGCGAGCCCCGCGGCGGCGTCGGAGACCGCCTGTGCGTCGCGCCGGAACACGACCGGCCACAGCGCGGTCAGCAGCTCGCCCCCCGTCAACGGCCTGAGGGTATCCGCCGCATCCGGCGCGTGATCGATCACGACGAGCGCGACCGCGCGAGCCTCCCCGCGCCAGATGCGCTCCTCGGGTGGCTGGAACAACCGCGTCCGCTGCACGCCCGACCGTCCGCGCAGCGTGTAGTCCTCCACGATGAAGTCGGGCAGCGGGATCACCGCAGGATCGTCGACGTGCAGCGATCGTGCGAGCCCAGCACAGCGTTCGCCTGCCCGAAGCGCGACGCACTCCTCGGTCAGATAGCGGTAGCCGCGCGCGAGCAATGCATGCACCAGCGTGCTCTTGCCGGCGCCTGACTGTCCGGCGAACACGAGCGCATCGCCTCGCGCGCCGACGACTGCACCGGCGTGCACGACGAGCCCGCGCGCGCGCGCCATCACCTTCGCGTAGAGATCGAGCTCGAGCGCGGGCACGAGATCCACCTCTTCATCGTGGCGCGCCACGAGCTCGCCATCACGCACCAGGCGCGGCCAGTCCGTGTGCTCCAGCGTGTACGCGATGACAGGTGCCGACGCCGCGTCCGCGTAGGTCCGGAACACCGCGTCGAGCGCCGGCGCGAGCGCGGAGAGCTTCGACGTGATGCCGACCGCGACGCCTAGGCAATCGATGGTGCGGTGCCACATGGCTCGACGATCCCGGCCTGCAGCAGCTGCGCGACGAGCGCCGCCACGTCGCGTTGGATCGCGGCGCGGTCCTGGTCGGTGAATAGCTCGCACATCACGTCCGCGAGCTCGCGCTCTGTCCGGCTCTCGGACAGCAGGGTCAGCAGTGCGTACGCCGAGGCGTTGATGATCAGCGCTTCGTTCCCGGCACCCGCAACCACCGCATCTCCCTCGGGCAGCTCGCGCACCGTGATGCCTTCGCGCATGCGATACGCGCTCATCGAGCACCGTCCAGCCAGCCGAGCGCGAGATCGGTCAACCGGCAGCTCGCACACTGCAGCCGGCCGCGCGCCTCGTCGGCCATCGGCAGTGCGCGCGGATGCTTCGAGCGCGCCGCGCGCGACGTTCCTGCGACGATCTCGGCGAGGGCCGCGCCACGGTTCACGTTCCCCAGCGTCGACGAGCGCTGAAAGATGCACGGCACCACGTCACCGGTGTACGTGACACACAGCTTGCCGCTCGTCGAGCGGACGGCACCCGCGGACGATCGGTGGCCTCCGCCTTCGGCGAGGCGGGTCGAGGCCGTGTTGCTGTTGGCGGCCGCGCGCTGGCTCACCTCGGCGATCTCCGCACCGCGTCCGACGGAGAACGTACGGGACCACGAGACGAACCCCACGCCACGCGCGCGCATGAAGCCCACCAGCGCGTCGACATCCTCATCCTGCGTGGTGACCACGATCGCGACGCGAACCGAGAGCCCGCGCGCCACGGCGCGATCGATCGCCGCGAGCGTCCGCCGATGGCTGCCCGGCGTACGGGTCACGGCATCGTGCACCTCGGAGTTCATGCTGTAGAAGGAGAACGCGAAGGACGGCCGGTGCGGCGCGAGCTCCGCCAGCAACCCATCCGTCAGCGCGAGGCCGTTCGTGTAGATCTCGATGCTCGGAAACCCGACCTCGGCCGCTCGCGCGACCGCCGCCGGCAAGAAGTCGCACAGCAGCGGGTCGCCACCCGTGAACTGGATCCGTCGAAACCCGAGCGCCCGCGCCTCCTCGACGACGCGCATCACGACCTCTCGCTCGAGCGCATCCGTCACCGTCGGCGCAGCGTCGGCGTAGCAGTGAACGCAGCGCTCGTTGCACTGCCCGAGGAGCTCCACGAACATCGTGTCGAAGCCATCGAGCCGCACGGCGCCTTCGC
The DNA here is from genome assembly GCA_035539815.1 of Kofleriaceae bacterium. Classification (GTDB taxonomy): domain Bacteria; phylum Myxococcota_A; class Polyangia; order Haliangiales; family Haliangiaceae; genus JABFXX01. Next base: position 3,619 of record DATLHR010000309.1, on the reverse strand, counting down.
GCGTCAGCGGCACCGCCGGCGTGTCCAGCCACGACGCGAGCTGGACCAGCGCCACGTGCGCCGGCAGCAAGCGGCGCAGCCCGTCCGTCACCGCACCGAGCGCGAGCGACTCCTCGATGTCACGGCAGATCGGCCCTCGCACGTGCGACCGCATGCCCGACGGGGCGACCAGCACGTATCCATCCCCATCACGCGCGACCATCGCCGGCACGGAGGGGAACATCACCCCGAGGGACTCGGGCGACGCGACTTGCTCGCTCGCGCCGGCAGCCATGCTCAAGCCGCGGGCGGGCAGCTATCGGGCCCGCACGGCCCGCCGCCTGGTCCGCAGCTGTCGGGACCGCAGCCCGTATTCGGTCCGCACGGGCTCGTATCGGGGCCACACGGGCTCGTGGCAGGACTGCAGGATGTCGGGTTGCACGACGGCGCCGGCTGGCAGCCCGCCTGCTGGAGCGAGATGATGCCCAGCACGGTGGGCGGGACGTACTTCGCCATCCCGAGCAGACGGCGACGTGCCTGATCCACCGAATCGTCCTTGGGGTCCGCCATGCGTGCTCCGACTAAGTCTCCGAATTCGTGCCGGACGTTCAATTCCGGCGCGAGAAAGATAGCCGACCGATGGTAGAGGACGCTTCCAGCGCAGGCAATCAACATGTTGCGTGAACTACCCGTCCCTCCAGGACGCAGGTGCCCACGATCACGCTGGGTTGGAGGAGCCGATGATAGGCTGCGCACGAAATGCACACCCTGCGCACCCTGCTGCCCCTCTCCATGATGTTGGCCGTCGGCTGCGGTGACGATGACGCGGTCAACCACCGTGTCGACGTCAACGACGAATCCCCGGGCGCGAACTGTGCCAACGGCGGCCTCCGAATCGACAGCGGTTATGACGAGGACGGCTCCGGCGTGCTCGACGATGGGGAGATCGAGGACACCCAGTACGTCTGCAACGGTAGCGATGGCTCGGGTTCGGGCTCCGAGCCATCCGGGAACCAGGTCGTCAAAGCGTTCAACTTCGATGGCGTGCTCATGGACGACGCCCTCGATGCGACGCTCCTGTCCGCATCGCTGACCACCGATCGTCCCGGCCAGATCGTCGCGATCGGTAGTGCAGATCTGTACTGCATGAGCGGCACCGACTGCACGACGGCCACGCCCGCAGCGGGCGGATGGATGTGGCTCTCGAGCGAGGACCAGCTCAGCGTTCCCGCGACCGACTTCGACTACTTCGTGATGAACGCAGACACCACGGAATCACTCACGCGCACGCTGTACTTCCCGCTGCCCACGCCGGGCACGCACTCGTTCTACCTCCGTGGCAAGCGCGATCAGGCGCGCACCGGTTGGTTCTCGTTCTATCGTCGCGCACTCACGGTTATCTTCCTCCCCGATTGATCCGCATCGCGGCGTTGCTCGTACTCGTGTGCTCCGTCGCGTGCTCGCGCGACGAGCGCCATCGCGCGGTCAAACTCGACCCGACCGCGCCTGTCGTCGTTGTCGTAGGCGATGCGCGAGTCACCGTCGAGCTCGCTGACACACCGAGCACCGTCTCGCGCGGCCTCATGCATCGGACGCAGCTCGCCCCGGACGCCGGCATGTTGTTCTTCATGGGCTACGAGCGCGATCACGCGTTCTGGATGAAGAACACCTTCATCCCGCTCGACATGATCTTCATCGCGCGCGACCTCACCGTCGCGGGCATCGTTCACCGCGCGCAGCCCGGGTCCGAGCGGCTGCGCCGCGCCGGCGCGCCTTCGCTCTACGTTCTCGAGGTCAACGCGGGCTGGGCCGCGTTGCGCCAGGTTACCCCTGGGACTGCAGTACGCTTCGAGAACCTTCGCTGGTGACGTCCAACGATAGGACCCTCGCATCCTCGCGCAGGTGAGCGCGCATGTGAGCCCGACCTGTCTGCGGCATGCTAGCGTCGCGCAATGAGTCCCGTGGTCACTCTATGATCCGGATCGCCATCATCGGTGCCGGCGCGTGGGGGCTGAACCATGTACGAGCTGCGACCACCGAGGCCGGCTGCTCCCTTGTAGCTGTCGCCGACCCCGATCCGGCTGCTCGCGCGAGTGCCCTATCTATCGCTCCAACGGTGCGTGTCGCAGCGGATCCGGACGAGCTCTTCGCCGATCCTTCGATCTCCGCGGTTGTTATCGCTTCACCCGCTCCAACCCACGTTCCGCTCGCCCGCGCAGCGCTGGAGGCGGGCAAGCATGCCCTCGTCGAGAAGCCACTCGCGCTCGGCCTCGCGGAAGCCCGGTCGCTTCAGGAGGTCGCTCTCTCGACGTCGCGTGTAGCTGCCGTAGGTCACCTAATGGTCCATCATCCCGCAGTCGCAAGGATGCGCGAGATGATCGTGTCTGGAGCGCTCGGGCGCCTGCACTATATTCATGCGACCCGCGTGAACCTCGGGCGAGCTCGCCGTGAGGAAAGCACGTTATGGAGCCTGGGTCCGCATGACCTCTCCATGCTCGACTTCCTGCTCGGGCGCAGCCCGCTCACGGTGAGCGCGCGAGGGCTATGTGTGGTCCATCCCGGTGTCGAGGACGTCGTGTTTCTCGCAATGCGCTACCCGACGGGCGAGATGGCACATATCCATCTTTCGCGAGTCTCGCCGCACAAAGAGCGCCGCCTGACGGTCGTCGGTGAGGCCAAGCAGGTAGTGCTCGACGATGTCGCGAACGACAAGCTCAAGATCTACGCGCGCGGCCAGGACGCCCTGCCGGCGTTCACCGAGTATGCCCAATACCTCGCGATTAGAGACGGAGACGTCCATATCCCCGAGGTCGCGATGCAGGAGCCGCTCCGCCTCCAGCTCCGTCATTTCTTGACGTGCATCAAGGAACGCCGCCGCCCTCTCGCCGATCTCGCCAGCGGAGTCCGCATCACCGCGGTGCTCGACGCGGCTCAACGTTCCCTTGCGCTTGACGGTGTCCCCGTCGAGGTCGCTGTCAATTAGAGTGCGGCGCGCACACCGAGCGTTGCGTCCAATCGCGTGAAGCTCGGATCCGCGAATGGCCCGCCGGCAACCGGCATGTAGTCCGTGGCGACAGACTGCGCGCGTAGCTCGAGTAACACGGCCAGCCAATCGCGATGCACGTACATCGCTCGTAGGGTCCCGATGAGGAGTACGTCATCACGCTGGGGAGGACCGATGTCCGGGGAGATGCCCTGGTACTTGCGCAGATGGACCTCGCCGAAGAGGCCGCCGAGCACCCGGCCGAGTGGCTGCTCCACGCCGGCGCGGACAAGGTGATCCCGGTAAAAGTCCGCGTTGATAGAGTCGCGATGATCCCAGCTGTAAGCGGCGAAGAAGCGTCCGAGTGGCGAGTAGCGGTAGCCGATCTCGGCTCCGAGCACGGGTGTGTTGTAGCTAGCGCCGCCGTCATAGCTCGCGTAGGCCCAACCGGCGTTGAGCTTGGCGGTGATCAGCGCGCTCAATGCAGTGGCGATTCCGACGCCGCCCCGGATCGGCTGAGCGCTGCGCTTGATGGATGGGATTGCCGCACCGTCATTCCCGATGCCGCCGATGAACGAGTAGTTGAAGTCGGCGAAGAGCTTTGTGTACGGGAACAGCTGCCATTCGTAGCCAGCAGCGATCGCGTTGATCATTCGG
>DATLHR010000308.1:0-3076 GCA_035539815.1 Kofleriaceae bacterium | reverse complement strand
GCTCGACGTCGGCGTCGCGCTCGTCGCGCGCGTTGGCGCCGGCGCCGTCGACGATCGGCGCGCTCCACACGCTCGCCGCATCGGTCCACACCTGGTGCGCGGGGCCGGTGATCGGCTCGAACACGACGTCATCCATCACCGCATAGCGCTCGAGCAGCGCGCGTGTCTTGTCGGCGATCGACGGCTCGCACGCGATCACGAAGCTGTCACCCGCGCGCGCCCCAAGGCGGGTAATCGATATCACCGAGAGCACGCGGCCCTTGGGATTCAAGATCGCGCCCCAGCTGTGCGCACCGTCGGCGAGCTGCTCGACGTTGACGGTGGTGAGGCCCTGGAGGAACCGCACGCGGTCTCCACCGGTGACGCGCAGCCGGCCCCAGCTCGAACGATCAACAACGACGGTCACGGTCATCAGCGGCCTCCTCGTCCGGCGGCCTCGAGGCGCGCCTTGCGTCGCAGCGCCGCCTCCGCGTGCCGGCGGTGGTCCTCGTCGGACATCAGCTCGAGCGGGGCGATCGGGCGCGGTCGACCGCTCGAGTCGACGGCGACGAACGTCAGGTACGCCTTCGTGACGTAGCGACGCGTCCGAGTGTGCATGTCTTCGGTCTCGACGCGGCAGCCGACCTCCATCGAGGTCCGCGCGGCGTAGTTGACCTGCGCGTGCAGCACCACGATCTCGCCGACGTGGACCGGCGAGAGGAAGTCGAGGCGGTCGATGGACGCGGTGAGCACCGCGCCCGCGGCGTGGCGCATCGCGGCCACACCGGCGCAGACGTCGATCCACTGCATCATCACGCCGCCGAACATCACACCGGCCGCACCATTGGTGTGGGTCGGCATCACGATCTGCGTCATCACGCAGCGGGTCTGCTCGGGCGTCACCCGAGCAACCTTACTGCATTCACTTCTTCTTCGCAGGCGCGGCAGGCTTCTTGGCGGCCTTGCCCGCCGCGATCTTGCGCTTGATGCGAGCCTTGAGCTTGTTCTGGCTGCGCTTGCGGCGCATCTTGAGCGTACGGCGATTGTCGTTGCGTCCCATGGGCGGGCATCTTGCGGAAACCGCCCCCCGGCGTCAACCCGCCCGCCTGCTCAGAATTGGGCACGCGCCGCGAACGAGAAGTGCCAGCGCCCGCGCGGGTCGTCGCCGAGCTTGGGCCGCAGCGGGATGGCGCGCTCGAGGGCGAGGGCGCCGAACGGGGTCGCGAACCGGACCAGAGCAATCCCGACCGACGGCCGGATGTCGTCCTCGGTCACAGTGCCCCAGCTGTTCGTGATCATGCCCGCGTCGAGGAACGCGCCGGTCGCGAGGATCTTCCAGATCCGCAGCTGCGCGTCGAGGCTGCCCATCACGCGGATGTTGCCGCCGGCGGGCAACACCCGGATCTGGCGCACGTTGTCGAACGGCGGCACGCCGACCTCGATGATCTCGGTCGCGAGCTGATCGTCCTCGTAGCCCCGCACCGTGGAGTCGCCGCCCGCGAAGTAGCGCTCGACCTCGGGCAGCAGCACCTCGTCACCGAGCGGGAAGCCCTGATCGTAGCGGAGGTCGGCGCGCAGGATGAGGTTCGACCCGAGCGACCACCACTTCGAGCCCGCCCCCGAGACCTTGATGAAGTTGTTCGAGCCGCCGAGCCACGTCGAGGCGATCGAGGCCTGCGCCTCGAGCCGGAACCCGCCTTCGGGCGCGAGCGGGGACAGCGAGCCGGAGCGATCCACGCGTTGCTCCCACTCGAAGTTGACGCCGAACGAGCCGGTGCGCGTGGTGATCGGCACCTGCGACTCGTTGTCGTCGGCGCCGGGCGGGCGGAGCACGTCGACCGGACGCTCGCGGCGGCGGAAGTCGTAGTGCGGCGACACGGTGAGCGCGCGCTGCGCGTGCTGTGGAGTACGCGCGCGCGCGATCGTGCGCGACATGGCGAACGTGACGCCATCGGTCGTCAGCTGGCCGAACCGCGGCGTGTCTTGAATGCGGCGGAACCCGATGAGCTCGTTGCGGAAGCCGATCGGCGACAGATAGGCGGGGATCGTGAGCCGCGCTTCGGCCGACAGCTGCTTGAGCACGAAGTCGCGATCGAACAGTGCGGTCCCGATCTCGAAGCCGACGGTACCCTCGAGCTCGAGCGAGATGCCGCGCCCGCCGAGGTTGCGCATCGACGGGATCAGCGACACGAATGTGCCGTTGTAGCTGGAGAAGCCCGACTCGATCGCGACCTGCGCACCGTAGTCGTAGCGCTCGGTCACCTCGACGACGGCGTTGACCGAGCCCTCGCTGATGTTGTCGAGGTCGGGCATCGTCACGTTCACGGCGTCGAACAGGCCCGTCGCACGCAGCGCGCGCGCACCTGCCGCGAGGTTGTCCTTGGTCAGCGCCTGCCCCTCGCGCAGCTCGAGCAGGTCGCGGATCACCGACTCGCGCGTGCGGAAGTTGCCGCGGATGATGATCTTGCCGATCCGCAGCTCCTGCACGTTGGCGAGCTTGTAGGTCGCGACGACGCGCCGTGTGCCGAGTGCTTCGCCCTCGTAGGTGACCTTCGCGCGCGGCCGGCCGCGGCTGTACAGCCGATCGCGCAGCTGGTCCGCGATCACGGCGGCCTTGGCCTCCTGGAACTTCAGCCCCGCCGCCGTGGCGACACAACGCCCATCGACGGCGGGGCGCGCGAGCTGCCCCTCGTCGTAGAGCTGCGCCAGATCAGCGAGCGTCGCCTCGCAGAGCGCGCGGTCGTCACGCGTCGCGATCGCGTCGCCCTTGTCGGGCAGCGTGACGCGGACCTGGGTCAGCAGCGTCGGCTGACCTTCGTCGATGTGGTAGCGCACGTAGAGGTCGCCGCCGCGATCGGCGAGCACCAGTGCGGCGGCGAACGAGGCACTCTCGAGCGCCGCAGGATCGGTCGCCGCGGTGACCCACACGCGGGCGTCGCGATAGCCGGCGCGGCGATATGCGGAGACGATGCGATCGACGTCCGCGGCGAGCTGCAGCGAGGTCGGCGCCTTGCTGCTGCCGAACAGGCTCGACGAGAAGCCGCCCGCGGGCTTGGTCGCGATCAGCTCGCTCAGCACCTCGGTGGTGAGCGAGCTG
>DATLHR010000307.1:0-18805 GCA_035539815.1 Kofleriaceae bacterium | reverse complement strand
GCGGTGGGAGCGCTGTCGTTCGGCATCTTCGCGAGCGCCGTCGCGTTGCCCTGGTTGTTCCCTGAGTGCGCGGCCGTGTTGTCGATCTCGAGCGCCGAGCAGAAGCCCGAGCACAGCGTCGTCGTCGAGCCGGTCATCTCGTAGAAGAACGGGATGAAGCCAGGCGCGCAGCCGTTGAGGTACGGGTTACCGGCCGCGTTGGTCTGCGGCGGGTCGCGATCGAGCAGCTCGAGCGTGGTCGGGCCGACCGGCGCGCAGCTGTAGTCGCTGTAGCCGTAGCAGCCGCTGTTCGGCATGTTCGCCGTCGGCGAGCCGCACGCCGTCTTGCTCGTGCCGACCTTGAGCTCCTGGGTCAGCGGATCACAGCCCGGGTCGCACACGCCGGCGACCGCGTTGCCGCCGACCTCGAAGAAGTCCGCGTAGCGCGTGCACGAGTGGTTCTCGTCGCACGTCGGGGTGCCGCCGTTCACGTCGCAGATCTGCTTGCAGACGCCAGCGAGGCAGACCGAGCCCTTCGCGCAGTTGTCGTAGCCCATCGGGCCCGCGGGGCCTTCCGCGCATGCCTCATCGATCTGCTTGGGAGCCGCGTCCTCGGGCGCGCAACCCACGTGGCCGATCGGCGGGTCGTCCTGGTCGTTGATCCACGTGCACTTCTCGCCCGTGTTGCAGCCCGTCTGCGTGAGCGGGTTGCAGACGCCGGGACCGCTGTCGCCGCCGGTGCTGCCGTCGGTCACGATCACGGTGCTGTTCGAACCGCCGCCACCGCCACACGCCATGAGCCCCACAAGCAGGGCTCCCAATGCTGGCTTCATCATCTGCTGACTCCTTAGACTCTTTGAGAAGTGCTGCCGCTGGGAATGGCCCCAAACTCACGGCGGGTTGTGAAAACGCAGCGGACCCTACTGAGGATGCTCATGTGGGTCAAGCCCATTTCGTCGATCGAGATGGATGCGTGTTTCGGTCGCGAAACACTAGTTCTCCGACGAGGATCGCGACGATGATCGAAGTCACGACCGATCGCCGCCTGACCTGACACTTGCTGCCGCGAAGTGAGGTGTCGGGTCGCGAAAACTGCTTCAGCCAGGTCGCACCAAGGCGATCCGTGTCGCGAACCGCACAGTTCGCGCTACGGGAAGCTCGCACGCCGCGAGAGCCGGGCCGCGGTCAGGGCTCGAGGCCGGTCGCCCAGGAGTACTTGGGCTTGGTGTTGAAGTGGTGGGTCGCGTTGATGACCCGCACGGTGCCCGACTTGCTGCGCATCACGATCGACTCGGTCTTGGCGCCGCCCCCGAAGAACTGAACGCCGTCCAGGAGGTAGCCCTTGGTCACCCCGGTCGCGGCGAACATCACGTCGCCCTTGGCCAGCTCGTCGGTCTGGTAGATCGTGTCCTCGGGCTTGACGCCCATGCGCTTGGCGCGGGCGCGCTCTTCGTCGTTGCGGAACCGCAGGCGGCCCTGCAGCTCGCCGCCGACACACTTCATGGCGGCCGCCGCGATCACGCCTTCCGGGGCGCCGCCGGTGCCGAACAGGACGTCGATGCCGGAGTCGGGGTTCGCGGTCATGACCGCACCCGAGACGTCGCCGTCGCCGATCAGGCGGATGCGCGCGCCGGCCTGGCGGACCTCACCGATGAGCTCGCTGTGGCGGTCGCGGTCGAGGATGACGGCGGTCACCTCGGATACCTGCTTGCCCTTCGCCTTGGCGATGCGCTCGAGGTTCCAGGTCGGCGACTCGCGGAGGTCGATCTGTCCCCGCGCCTCGGGGCCGACCGCGATCTTCTGCATGTACGTGTCGGGGGCGTTGAGGAACTGGCCGTCATCCGCGATCGCGATGACGCTGATCGCATCGGGCGCGCCCGTCGCGCACAGGTTGGTGCCCTCGAGCGGGTCGACGGCGATGTCGACCTTGGGAGACGTGTCGTCGTTCGTCTTCCAGCCCGCGCCGACGGTCTCGCCGATGTAGAGCATCGGCGCCTCGTCGCGCTCGCCCTCGCCGATCACGACGGTGCCGCGGATGTCGATCGCATCGAACGCGCGCCGCATCGCCTCGACGGCGACGTGGTCCGCGTGCTTGCGATCACCACGCCCCATGAGCCGGGCGGACGCCAGCGCGGCCGCCTCGGTGATACGAACTACTTCCAGGGCGAGGTTGCGATCCTGCATGCGTGGAGGTGTACCACGCGGTCACTGCGCTCCCGGCGGCACGATGCGTGGGATCGCCGCGCGCAGCTGGTCGGGGAGCGCCTTCGGCTTGCCGTCCGGACCGGTGATCGCGTGACGCGTATGACCCATCGCGAGCAAGGTGTCGCCACGGAGCACGCGGTACGCGAACCGGATCGATGCACCGCGCACCTCGCTGACCTCGACGTCGACGTGGATCAAGTCCTCGTAGAACGCGGGCCGCTTGTACTCGCAGTGCGCCTCGACCACGGGCATCGCGACGCCCCAGTCGACGAGGTCCTGGTAGCTGCGGCCGAGGTCACGCCAGTACGCGGCGCGAGCGCTCTCGAAGAACCGCAGGTAGTTGGCGTAGTAGACGATGCCCATCTGGTCGGTATCGCCGAAGATGACGCGGATCTCGTGACGCATCAGGCCTCGATTCGGATCACGCGCGCGCGCTCGCGCACGACGGGGAGGCGATCGATCTCGGCGAGCGCGCGGCGCACGTCGCCCTCGCGCGCCGAATGGGTGAGCACGACGACCCACACGGGCTCGTCGCCGACACGGCGGCCGGGCGCCGCATCCTGCACGACCTGCGCGATCGACACGTCATGCGCGCCGAGGATGGTCATCAGCTGACCGAGCACGCCGGGCTGATCCTGCACGCCGAACCGCAGGTAGTACGACGAGCGGATGTCGGCGAGCGGCACGAGCGCGCGCGGCGCCGTCGGACGCGGGCGCGCCGGTGTGTGCGAGCCGGCGCGCGCGAACACGTTGCGCGAGATCTCGATCATGTCGGAGACCACGGACATCGCCGTCGGCAACATGCCCGCGCCGGCGCCGTAGTACATCGACGGGCCGAGCGCGAAGCTCTGCACGTAGACCGCGTTCTTGGCCCCCTCGACGTCCGCGAGCAGCCAGTGCTGCGGGATCAACGCCGGATGCACGCGCGCCTCGATGCGGTTGTCGCCGTGATCGCGCGCGATGACGAGCGGCTTGATCACGTAGCCGAACTTCTCAGCGTACGCGAGGTCCATGGGATCGACGATGTCGATGCCGTCCATCGGGATCGCGCTGGCGTCGATCGTCGTCGAGAAGCACAGGTTGATCAGGATCGCGAGCTTGTGCCGCGCGTCGCCGCCGCCGATGTCGAGCGTCGGATCCGCCTCCGCATAGCCGAGCGCTTGCGCCTCGCGCAGGATGTCGGCGAACGGGCGCCGGGTCTCCGTCATCGTCGACAGGATGTAGTTCGACGTGCCGTTGACGATGCCGTACAGCGCCTCGACGCGATCCGACGCGAGCCCTTCCCGCAAGACGCGGATGATCGGCACGCCGCCGCACACCGCCGCCTCGTAGTAGATGTCGACGCCGGCCTTCTCGGCCGCCGCGAACACCTCGGCGCCGTGCTCGGCGAGCAGCGCCTTGTTCGCGGTCACCACGTGCTTGCCGGCGGCGATCGCGGCGAGCACCGCATCGCGCGCGAGCGTGGTGCCGCCGATCAGCTCGCACACGATGTCGACGTCGGGACGCCGGATCGCCGCGTCGACATCCGTCGACAGCCGGTCGCGATCGATGTCGATCACGCGGTTCGCCTTGTCCGGATCGCGGACGACGATCGCCTTGACCTCGAGGCGAGCGCCGAGGCGCGCCTCGATCGCGGCGGCGTTGGCCTCGAGCAGCTTGACCACACCGCCGCCGACGTTGCCGAGCCCGAGGAGTGCGACGCCGATGGTGCGCTGGGTCATCATGTCCGCTTGTACGAGTAGTGTTCGGCGGTGATCAGCCAGCTGCCGCCCTGGAGGCGCAGCACGAGCGTGAGCGTGCCGTTCTCGGTGACGGTGGTGGCGCCCTGCGTCTGCTCGCGCGTCATCGTCGCGACCGCCGACGCGAGCTCGGGTGACAGCGAGATGACCTGCATGTCCTTGAGCCGCATCCGGATGGTGTCGGCGCGTGCGACGCGGTCCTTGAGCATCGCCTCGACCGAGCTCCACCCCAGGTAGGGCGTGCCTTCCTGCACCACCACGAGATCGACGTCGTGCGCGTACAGCTTGGCGAGCGCCTCGACGCTGCGCACTTCATAGGCCTGGCGCCACTGCTCGATCGTGGCCTTCGCCGCGGCGACGACCTCCTTGGGCGTGCGTGCGCTCGGGCTCGCCACATCTGTCTGTCTCTTCGCGGGACAACCGAGCGCGCCGAGCGCGAGCGCGACGACCAACGTACGCAGCATGAGCCGTGCATAACATGGACGGGCGAGACGCGTCGGAACGGGGGTTTGGGGTAGGGTCCGCGCATGACCGAGATCGTCTGGCTGCACGCACGTGAAGTCCTGGATTCCCGCGGCAACCCCACCATCGAAGCCGAGGTCGGTCTCGACGGCGGCGCGCTCGGCCGCGCGATCGTGCCTTCGGGCGCCTCCACCGGCGAGCACGAGGCCCTCGAGCTGCGCGACGGCGACGCGGCACGGTTCCTCGGCAAGGGCGTGCTGCGCGCCGTCGATCACGTGCGCGACGTCATCGCCCCCACGCTGATCGGCATGGACGCGACCGACCAGGCCGCCGTCGACGGCGCGCTGATCGCCCTCGACGGCACGCCGACCAAGTCGCACCTCGGCGCGAACGCTATCCTCGCCGTCTCGATGGCGGCCGCGCGCGCCGCCGCGCTCGGCCATGACCTGCCGCTGTATCGCTACCTCGGCGGCGTCGGCGCCGCGACCCTGCCCGTTCCGCTGATGAACGTCATCAACGGCGGCGCGCACGCCGACAACAACCTCGACATCCAGGAGTTCATGATCGTCCCCGCCGGCTTCGAGCGGTTCGAGGACGCGCTGCGCGCCGGCGTCGAGACGTTCCACCACCTGAAGAAGCTGCTGTCGAGCAAGGGCAAGGCGACCAACGTCGGCGACGAGGGCGGCTTCGCGCCGAGCCTCGACAACGCCGACGAGGCACTCACGCTGCTGCTCGAGGCGATCGGCAAGGCCGGCTACAAGGCCGGCGAGCAGATCTTCCTCGCGCTCGACGTCGCCGCGTCGGAGTTCTTCGACAAAGCCAAGGGCACCTACGACTACGAGGGCAAGCACCGCACGTCGGCCGAGATGGTCGACCTCTACGCGGGCTGGACCAAGAAGTACCCGCTGGTCTCGATCGAGGACGGCCTCGATCAGGACGACTGGACCGGCTGGAAGCTGCTCACCGACAAGCTCGGCGCGGGCACCCAGCTCGTCGGCGACGACCTGTTCGTGACGCAGACCGCGCGCCTCAAGAAGGGCATCTCGAGCGGCACGGCCAACTCGATCCTCGTCAAGGTCAACCAGATCGGCACGCTGACGGAGACCCTCGACGCCGTGCGCACCGCGCAGCACGCGCGTTACACGGCCGTCATCTCGCACCGCTCGGGCGAGAGCGAGGACGCATTCATCGCCGACCTCGCCGTCGCGACCAACGCGGGCCAGATCAAGACCGGCTCGGCGTCGCGCTCGGATCGCATCGCGAAGTACAACCAGCTCCTCCGCATCGCCGACCAACTCGGCGACGAGGCGCGGTTCGCGGGCACCAGCATCCTGCGCCGGTGAGCACTGAAACCAGGTCGGACCTGGTTTTTGCACTTGAAGCGCAGAAACTAGGTCGGACCTGGTTTTAGCCGCCGCAGCTCGCTCGGCCGCAGCAGCACCGGGTACAGGGCCAGCATCGCCCACGGGAAGATGCCGATGCGCAGGAACACCGCGATGCCGAGGTGGAACGAGACGCCGAGCGCGATCCAGACCCAGCGCAGGCGGAGCCGATTGCACAGCGCGCGGACGCGGCCGCCGCGATCCGCGGTCTCGGCGTAGTACAGCCACACGAGGTACAGCGGCGCCGTCAGCTCGAACGCCATCGTGAGCACGGTGCCGACGCGGAGCAGCGGCAGCACCGTGTCCACCCACGCGGGGTCGAAGCGCGCGAAGTGCGGATCACCGACCGCGTTCGCCAGCGCGAGGAACCCACCCGACAGTCCCCACTCGCCGGCGTCCTTGTTGTGGCCGGCCGAGAAGTAGATCCACAGCAGCTGGAGCAAGAGCAGATACCGCGGCCACGCCGGTACCTCGGCGGGGAACGCACGCCCGAGCCGCGCGCGCACCCATGCATCGACGGACCACCGGGCGTGACAGCCGGAGCAGGCCAGGATCGCGATCATTACGCGCGCGATCATGTGGCTGCCGCGATCCGCCCCCGGCGCGATGTAGCCGAGCTGCGCGGTGACCACGACGAACACCACACACGCGACGCGCGTCGCCGCCCCGGCGGTGATGCAGGCGGCGGCGATCGTCGCGGTGAGCCACAGCGCGAACGCGGCGCCGGGTCCGGTCCCGACGAGCGCGCTCGCCCACCCGTCGTAGGCGGCGGCGAACCCGTCGGGCGGCCGCGCGAACAGCGGCGTCACCATCCCGATCCACGCGAGGTGTACGAGGTCGAGCAGCATCGCGAGCCCGAGCAGGATGCGCACGAGGGCGAGCGCGGTCGGCGGCTCGCGGCGATCCCACAGCCGGACCCATGCGGCCCACGCGCGCTTCACGGCGCGCTCCTCCGCGTATCGACGTGCAGCACGTGCTCGCCGGTCCCGCGCACCTCACCGCGCTCGATCACGACCCGCTCGAACGACAGGCGCACGACCGTGTACTCGGGATGGTCCGCGAGCACGCGCCGCGACAGCCACCGCGCGTAGTCGCGATATCGCTCCTGCTCGCGATCGTACGGCGCCCACGCCCCGCGCACGCGCTCGTCCTCGAGCTCGTCCGCGTACGCACGATGATCCGGATCGCCCGCGCGGTACAGCAGGTCCCACGTCCCGCTCGTCCTCCCTCCCTTCACCTCGAGGCGATAGCGATGCGCCGACGCGCCCGCGAACAGCGCCCACCGCTGGCTGAAGCGCACGCCGCCCCGGATCCACGCGAACGGCCGCAGCACCACGCGCTGCACGGGCCGGATCACGTCATCGACGGGGGCGTTCCACCACCTCCGATGCGCGCGGTCCGGCAGCGGACAGCCGTCGAGCAGCCCGAGCACGATCGCCAGCGCGATCAGCCCCGCACGCACCTGCGGCCAGGCCGGAGAGCACATCTCGACATGGTAGTGCACCGCGAGCGCACTGTTGCACCCCACATTGTGTACGCATAGACTATGCGCATGACACCGCGCACGAAACGCAAGCAGGCGATCAACCTGTCTCTACGCCCCGAGCTCGTCGAGCGCGCGCGTGCGCTGGGGCTGAACTTGTCGCAGGTGGTCGACGCCGCCCTGGAGCGCGCACTTCGAGAGCATGAACGCGCGGCTTGGCTTGCGGAGAACAAGGAGGCCATCGAGGCCTACAACGAGCACGTCGCCAAGCACGGCTTGTTCAGCGATCGCTGGAGGCGATTCTGATGGCGCAGTTCGACGTGCATACGAGCCCGCACGGAGGGATCTTTCCCCTGCTGCTCGACGTCCAGTCCGATGTGCTGTCGGGTCTCGTCTCCCGCATCGTCGTCCCGATGGTGACAACGAAACGCTGGAAGGACCGACCGATCACCCGCCTGAACCCGACCGTGAAGCTCGAGGACACGGAGTACTTGCTCGTGTTTCAAGACCTGGCGTCGATCCCAGCGTCTGCCCTCGGCAAGGTCGTCGGGTCGCTCGCGCATCGCCGCGGCGAGCTGATCGCCGCCGTGGATCTGTTGTTCACTGGTATCTAATCAGCGCGCCGGGTCGAACGCGGTCACGCGGCGCAGGAACGACACGTCGAGGTACTCGCGCTTGATCACCTCGGCCATCTGCTCGGCGGTCGCGAACCGCTCGTAGTCGATGCGGATCACGGGGATGACCTTCGAGATGTCCTCGATGAACTCCGCATACCCGTCGTGCAGCGCCTGCAGGTAGCCGAGCTCGATCTTGCTCTCGACGTCGCGGCTGCGCATGCGGATGCGATCGGCGCTCGACTCCGGCGACACGTCGAGATAGACGATGACGCTTGGCTTGCACATGAAGTTGCTCATGTTGCGGAACAGCTGGACGTAGGTGCGGTAGTCGCGCTCGTCCATCAGGCCCGTCTTCGCGAGCATCTTGGCGAAGATCGAGTCCTCGTAGATCGTGCGGTCCTGCACCGCCGACCGCTGGCGCCAGATGATCTCCTGGTGCTGCTGGAACCGGCGGTTCAGCAGGTACACCTGCATCGCGAACGAGTAGCGCGCGGTGTCCTGGTAGAAGTCCGCGAGGTACTCGTTGTCGGCGACCGGCTCGTAGTACGTGTCGATGCCGAGGTGCTCGCCGAGCGCCTTGGCCAGCGTCGACTTGCCGGCGCCGATCATCCCGGCGATGCCGATGAAGATGTTCCCGAACACGTCCGGCGCCGCACCGCGCGCGGGGGCCGTCGTGGGGCCCGACCCGTGGCCTAGACGCGGCGACGACGGACGGTCGAGCACGCGGTCGACGACGGGAGCTCCGGCAGGGGCATCGAGCAGATCGGGCAGCACGCGGGCAGCCTGCCAGGCCCCTATGACAACGAACGTCAGCGCCGGCCCTTGTAGCCCATCATCCCCTGGATCACGCCCTCGCTGGCCTCTGCGATCTCGCCCTCTTCGCGCGCGCGGTCGGCGCAGTCCGCACACAGCTTCTTGGCCTTGCCGGCGACCTTGACGGTCACCAGCTTTTCCACCTCGTCGTTGCACCCCCGGCAGATCGGCATGGCGGCGATCATACCGCCTTGCCGGCGAGGCGGCGGTAGTGCCAGGCCTGCACGAGGTGACGCGCCTGCACCTCGGACAGCTCGGAGCGCAGCTTCGCGATGAAGACGCACGGCACGACGATCATGGCGAGGTGCATGAGCGCGATGAACCACTGCGTGTTCGCCGCCAGCGCCACCGCCTGCGGCCGGATCAGCCACACCCCATGTTCGAACGCGTACGAGGCCGGCAGCACGCCCGCCTGCTCGAGCAAGAACGGCAGCATCATCGCGGTGACGCCCGCGATCGCACCGAACCGGCGGTACATGCCCCATGGATGCGCCTGCAGCACGATCGCGTAGCTCGCGATCAATGTCGGCATGAC
Source organism: Kofleriaceae bacterium (assembly GCA_035539815.1). Classification (GTDB taxonomy): domain Bacteria; phylum Myxococcota_A; class Polyangia; order Haliangiales; family Haliangiaceae; genus JABFXX01. The sequence continues at coordinate 9,590 of DATLHR010000307.1, read as the reverse complement.
GATCAGGGGCCCGTACAGCCGGCTCAGCATCATCGCCGCGATCAGCGTCGTGACCGCGACCACGATCTGGAGCACGCGCGACACCACGCGCTGGCGCGCCGCGACCAGCGAGCACAGCGCCGACGCCCCGGCGAACCCGACCGCCAGCGACGTGTACGTCCAGTCGAGCACGCCGATCGAGATCAGCACCGGCAGGAACGCGAACCACGACGCCATGCCCAACACCGAGTAGCGTGCGCCGCTGCGGACCACGCGCTCGGTCTCCGCGCGCAGCTCGGCCTGGACCTCGGGCGGGATCGTCGAGGGAGGCGTCGCCATGATCTGCCCGAGCAACGCGTAGTGCTCGGCGTTCGTCGGCTCGAGCCCGAGCGCGTTGCGCATCGCCTCGATCGCGGCCTGCCGCTCGCGCTCGTAGTCCGAGCCCGGCTGCTCCGCGCGCGCCAGGGCTTCGCGCGCCCGCGCCGCGTGCTCGGTGGCGAGCTGCGTACGCTGCGCGAGCTCGCGATCACCTTCGAGATAACGCACGACCGCGTCGTGCAGCGCGCGCGCCGTTGGAAACCGCGCGTCGGGGTCGGCGTCCGTGGCGCGCACGCAGATCGTCTCGAGCTCGGGGGCGATCGTGCGCGAGGGGGCACGCACGCCCGGCCGCGCATCGGGCGGCACGTACACGCTCTGCGGATCGCGCAGCGTCTGCAGCGTGAGGATCTCGAACAGGATCGCGCCGAGGGAGAACACGTCGGCGGCCACGCCGACGGCGGGATCGTGCATCTGCTCCGGCGCCATGTAGAGTGGCGTGCCCATCAGCTCGCCGGGCATCGACAGGCGCCCCGCATCGTCGGCGCCCACCGCCTGCGCACTCTCACCGACGAGGCGCGCGAGCCCCCAGTCGAGCACGTAGACCTCGCCGAAGTCACCGAACATCGTGTTCGCCGGCTTGAGATCACGGTGGATGACGCCGCGGCTGTGCGCGTAGTCGATCGTGAGGCACATCGTCGCGAACGCGGTCAGCAGCTTGTGCGTCGTGTACTCGGCGCGCGCCTTCGGATCGCCGCGGCGCAGCTCCTCGAGGATCGCGTGCAGCGTGCGGCCGACGACCCGGCGCATCGTGAAGAACGTGGTGCCGTCCGCGCGGGTCTCGATGTCGTAGACCGGCACGATCGACGGGTGCTCGAGCTGGCCCTGCACCATCGCCTCGCGCAAGAACCGCGCGCGCTCCTCGGGCGCGAGCTCGCGCTCGGCGTGCAGCTGCTTGACCGCGACCTCGCGGTTGATGCGCGCGTCGTGCGCGAGCAGCACCTTGCCCATGCCACCCGCGCCGAGCACGGCGCGCTCGGCGTACCGCTGGCTCTCGGCGGAGGCGCTCGCGGGCAGCTGCACCGGCACGGTCGCGTCGCGGGCCCAGCCTTGGGTCTGCGTCAGGTCGGCGTACGTCGGGAAGCTGGCGAGCGTGTCCGCGTCGGCCATGTTCAGCGGCTGCCGAGCACGTTGCGCGCGATCACGACGCGCTGGATCTGCGAGGTGCCCTCGTAGATCTGGAGGAGCTTCGCGTCGCGCATGAGCTTCTCCACGGGGTACTCCTTCGTGTAGCCGTAGCCGCCGAAGATCTGCACGGCGTCGGTCGCCGAGCGCATCGCCGCATCGGCGCCGTACGCCTTCGCGTACGCGCTGGTGATCGCCGACAGATCGCCCTTGTCGACCTGCCACGCGGCCTTGTGCGTGAGCAAGCGCGTCCCCTCGTACGCGATCGCCATCTCGGCGAGCATGAACTGCACCGCCTGGTGCTGCGCGATCGCGGCGCCGAACGTCTTGCGCTCGAGCGCGTAGTTGCGGCTCTCCTCGAGCGAGCGGCGGATCAGGCCCGCCGCCGCCGCCGCGATCCACGGGCGGCTGCGATCGAATGTCTTCATCGCGACCTTGAAGCCGCTGTCCTCGGTCCCGACGAGCGCGCTCTTCGGGATCTTGCAGTCCTCGAAGATGACGTCCGTCGTGTTCGAGGCGCGGTGGCCCATCTTGTCTTCCTTGCGGCCGGGCTTGACGCCGGGCGTGTTCGCGTCGACGACGAAGCACGCGATGCCCTTGTGCTTCATCGCCGGATCGAACGTGGCGAACACGGTGTAGAAGCCGGCGACGCCGCCGTTGGTGATCCATCGCTTCTGGCCGTTGAGCACGTAGTCGTCACCGTGCTTGGTCACGCGCGTGCGCATCCCGGCGACATCCGAGCCGGCGTCCGGCTCGGAGCAGCAGTACGCGGCGAACGACAGCTCGCCGGTCAGCCGCGACAGGTACTTCTTCTTCTGCTCGTCGGTCCCCGCGATGAGCAGCGGCATCGAGCCGAGCGAGTTGGCCGCCATCGACGTGTTCATGCCGGCGCAGCCGAACGCGACCTCTTCCTGGACCAGGCAGTTGTCGAGGCACGAGCCTCCGAGGCCGCCGTACGCCTCGGGGATCTCGATGTTCATCAGCCCGGTCTCCCAGGCCTTCTTGAAAATCTCCCTCGGGAACTCACCGGTCTCGTCGAAGTGACCGGCGCGCGGGATGATCTCCTTGCGCGTGAACTCGCGAGCAGTGGCGACGAGGGCTTCTTGTTCTTCGGTGAGGCTCAGGTCCATGACGGGCGCACTCTAGCACTGGTACCCTGCCGTCGATGGAAGCGTTCGGCGCGTGGCAGCTCGAGTCGCTGATCGCCGTCGGTGGCCTCGGCGAGGTGTGGCGTGCGAACAAGTCGGGCACGGTCGCCGCGGTCAAGCGCGTGCACACGCACCTCATGCGCAACGACGAGATCCGGGACCAGTTCGCGGTCGAAGCGCAGCTCGCGACCGCCCTGCCCCGCCATCCGAATGTCGTGCACGCGCACGAGGCCGGCGCCGTCAACGCGCGCCCCTTCCTGGCCCTCGAGCTCGCGGCCGGTGAGGATCTGCGGCGCATCTTGTCGGCGCCCGCGCGGCCCGGTGCAGCGGCGCCCTCTGCCGCACCTGCGACCGTGATCCTGCCGCGGGCGCGGGTCATCGCGATCGTCGCACAGGCGTGCGACGCGGTCGCGCACCTCCACCGCTACGGCTATGCGCACGGCGACGTCCACCCCGGCAACCTCGTCGTCGACGATGAAGACCGCGTGACGCTCGTCGATCTCGGCGTCGCGCGCCGCCTCGGCGCGGCAGGTGCGGTGCGCGGCACGCACGCATACATGGCGCCGGAGCAGGTGCGCGGCGAAGCGTGGACGGCGGCGACCGACGTGTTCGCGCTCGGCGTCGTGCTGTGGGAGCTCGCGGCCGGTGCGCGCTTGTTCCATCGCGGTCCGCCGTGGCTCACGATGGCCGCCGTGGTCGAGGCGGATGCGTCACCGCTCGCCGATCCCGCGCTCGACGCGATCGCGCAGGTGGCGCTGCGCAAGGACCCGGCCGCTCGCCTCGCCTCCGCGAGCGAGCTCGCCGCTCTCGTTCGCGCGGCCGGCTGATCGGTCAGTAGTACGTCACCGTGTAGACGCCGGTCGCCGCGGTCTTCGGGAACTGCCACGTCCTCACCGCGGCCTGGAGGCAGCTCGCGACCTTCGGGTTCCTCACCGTCGAGGTGACGCCGCTCTTCACCACGCGTCCGGCGGCATCGACCTCGAACCGGACGCTGATCTCGCCGCGCAGCTCCTCGGTGCCCTCGCACTTCGCGATCTGCTTGCGGTTGTGGGTCGCGATGTTGTCGACGACGATCGGCGCGATTTTCGGCAGCGCGGCGGGAGGCGGCGGGGCCGCCGCGCTCGTGGTGGTCGTGGTCGCCGAACCGGCGCCGGTGGTCGCGATGGTCGAGCCCGAGCCCGTCGCGGCCGAGCCCTTGCTCGGGTCCACCTTCGCGCCGTTCGTCGTGGCGATGGTCGTCGCGGTCGTGCCCGTCGCGGTGCTGCCGGTTCCGGCTGACGTCGTCGCGCTCGGTGCCTTCGCTGCGGCTGTCGTCGCCGCGCCGGTCGTCGTCGCTTTCGCCCCGGCCGCCGTCGGGCTGGCGCCCTTCGTCGTGTCGACCTTGGCGCCGATCGTCGTCCCTTTCGCGCCGGTGGTCGTCGCTTTCGCGGCGGTCGTCGTCTCGGCGGGGCCTCTCGTCGCGTTCACGGCTGCGGGCGTCGCCGGCGCCGCGCTCCCCGCCTCCACGGCCGCGCCTGCGCTGCCGTGCGCCACCGTCGCATCGTGGGATGGCTGCGGTCGCGGGCTCGGCGTCGACGGCGCGACCGCCGCGGACGGCGCCGGCGGGCGCTCGTTCGCTCCACCCGCGCCGAGCTTCCAGATCCCGAGGCCGAGCACGACCGCGGCCGGCACGGCGATCATCGCGACCTTCCGCGCCGTCAGCGCGCGAGCAGACGGCGCTGGTGACGCGGTGGGCGCGACCGGCTCGACGCGCTCCGCGACGGGATCGACGGCGGTCTGCACCGGCGCCGCGTAGGCCCCCTTGCCATCGGTGATCGTCCTCGTCACGGGGTCCGTCGGCGGGCGCACGGCTGGCATCTCCGTCGACGTCGTCGACGGCGGAAGATCCGTCGGGCGCGTGGCGCGGTCGTCGTGCACGTGGCGCTTGCGGCCGACGCCCGTGGTGGACGTCGCGTCCTCGGGGAGGCGCGGCGCAGCGGGGCCGTCCAGCCAGGGCTCGGGCTTCTCGCCGAACAGCTTCTTCAGGTAGGCGGCGAGCGCCGAGGCCGAGGTCGCGAGGCCCTTGGCGGCCGCGAACTGATCGAGCGCGGTGCGCAGCTCGTCGGCGGTCTGGTAGCGGTTCGCGACGTCGGTCGCGAGCGCCTTCATGATGATCGCGGTGAGCTCGGGAGGCAGATCGGGGCGGCGCACGCGCGGCGGCGGGACCTTGCCGGTGCAGATCGCGTCCATCACGAGGTAGTCGCTGTCGCTCTTGAACAGGCGCGTCGACGTGGCGAGCTCGTAGAGCACCACGCCGAGCGAGTAGACGTCGCTGCGCCGGTCGACGGTGCCGAGCTTGCACTGCTCGGGCGACAGGTACGAGACCTTGCCTTTGACGCCGGAGCGCGTCTCGCCATCCCGCATCGCCGCCTTCGCGATCCCGAAGTCGACGACCTTCACGCTGCCGTCGTAACCGACCAGGATGTTCGACGGCGAGATGTCGCGATGCACGATGTCGCGCTTCTCGTGCGCGTAGTGCAGCCCCGCCGCGGCTGCCGACACGATGCCCACCACGTGCTCGAGCGGCATGTGCGCTCGCGTCTTGGTCAGCGCGCCGAGGAGCGCGCGCACGTCCTCGCCGTGCAGGTACTCCATCGCGAAGAAGTACGCGCCGTCGGCTTCGCCGAGGTCGTGGACCGGGACGATGTTCTGGTGGTGGAGCGTGGCGATGAGCCGCGCCTCGTCGAGGAACATGTCGATGAACCGGCGGTCCTTGGCGTGCTCGGCGCGGATGCGCTTCAGCACCACGTGGCGCGCAAACCCTTCGATCCCGTCGCCGGTGCCGTCGGTGCGTGCGAGCAGCACGTCGGCCATACCACCCGACGCCAGGTGCTTCAGGACGGTGTACCGCCCGAGACGCTCCCCCATCGCCCACGAGCGTACGAAGATCTCGTACGCGCGATCAACGAAGATCTAACGCTCGCTCGCGGTCTCGGCCTGGCCGGCCTTCTTCGCGGCCCGCGCGGCTCTCGCGGCCTCGCGCTCTTGCTCGCGGCGCTGCTGGAGCTCGAACTGATTGCGGGTGGCGCGCGCGCCGAGGATGAAGCCGAGGAACAGGCCCACCATCAGCACGCCGGGGATGAACAGGATGTGGCTGGACGTCATTTGCTGGCCGCGTCGAGGTCACGCTTGAGCTGAGCGATCTCGGCCTTGAGCCCCTGTTGGCGGCGCCACAAGAAGACCACGAACAGCGCGGCGAGCACCCAGAACGCCGCGTACGCGAGCACGACGTGCTTCTCGTTCTTGGCGATCGCGTTGGCCGCCTGCTCGTGCTGGCGCAGCGTGTCGGCGTTGACCTTCAGGGCGAGCAGTGCGCTCGCGCCGGACGGGTCGACCGCGGAGATGCGCTCCCAGCTCCACTGGCGATCCCTGAGCGTCGCGACGACGATCGCGTCGGCGAACGTCGGATCCGCGTTCATCGCATCGGCGCACGTCTTGCGCAGGTCGGCCGCGGACGGCGCGGCGGACGGCGGTGGCGCGGCCGGCTCGGGCACCTGCGGCATCACGGCCTGAGGTGCATCGGAGGAGCCGGCGGCGGGCGCGGCCGATCCGGCGGACCCAGGTTGCGCGGTCGCGACCATCGGCACGAGCGCGATCCACAAGGCGATGATGACTCGCATAGGACTCCTCACGTCAGCAGCCCCGCATCGAGGCCTTGTTCGCGCAACTCGCGCAGCTCGCGCTCGGCGCGCGCGCTCTGCACGCGCATCATCACGAGCGTCAGGAACCACAGAAAGAACGTCAGCACGCACGACCAGAACACGAGCTTCATCGGGCCGGTCAACGTCATCACGTTGCCGCCCGAGCCGGCCTGCGGGTGGTGGTCGCTCTTGTCGACCATCGTGTAGATGAACGGGATCCCGAGCGTGCCGAACACGGCGAGCCCGGCCGCGAGGCGATCGGCGCTCGCGCCCGCAAATCTACGAACGAGCACGTAGCCGACGAGGACGAGCCAGAGCAGCAGCGACATGGTCAGCCGCTTCTCCCACGTCCACCACAGGTCCCACGCGGCCTTCGCCCAGATCGAGCCGCTGATCAGCACGGCCGCGCCGAACAGCACCGCCACCTCCGCCGAAGCGAGCGCGAGATCGTCCCACTTCGGCGTGCGCTTCTTGAGGAACACGAGCGAGCACACGCCGCACGTCGCCGTCGCGGCGAACAGCATGAAGGCGTGGGGCACGTGGTAGTAGAAGATCTTCTGGTTGAACAGCAGCACCGGCTCGAACGGTGCGTAGACGAACGCCAGATATAGGGTCACCACGAAGCCGAGGCCCGACAGGACCGCGAGCACGGGTATGGCTCGATTACTCATTCGATCACCAAGGACTCGAAGATCCAGAGCGACATTACCAGACCTGCCGCATCGTAGATTCCGAGGAAGCCGATCCAGTACCAGGCCTTGTCGAGATCGGCAGGCGCCGCGAGCAGCGCCTCCGTCGCGTGCGTGCCCGAGACGAACAGCGGGATCAGGATCGGGTAGAGGATGACGGGCAACAGCACGTCGCGCGAGCGGACCTTGAGCAGCGTCGCCGCGAACACCGAGCCGACGTTCGCGAACCCGATCGCGCCGAGCACCAGCACCAGCACGAGCGGCAGGGGGTGCTCGAACAGCGGCGCCTGCAGGAACAGCGCGAGCAGGGGCGTGCACACCGCAGCGACGGACAGCACCATCACCGCGATCGCGATCGCCTTGCCTCCGAACACGCTGAGCCGCGGGATCGGTGCGAGCAGCAGGGCGCGCATGGTGTCGTTCTCGCGCTCGCGGTCGAACGCGCGCCCGAGGCCGATCGTCCCCGCGAACGCGAGCGCGACCCACAGCATGCCCGGCGTCGCCGCGCGCACGAGCGCGGGGCGGACCGGGAACGCCATCGCGTAGATGACGACGATGAGGCCCCCGAAGAACGCCATCGTGTAGACGATCTCCTTGCTGCGGAGCTCGATGCGCAGGTCCTTCCAGGCGATCCGGGCGGCGTGTTGGAGCACGGACATCGTCAGCTCGCGAACCGGTGGTAGGTGTCTTTCAGCTGATCGTAGCTGTACCCGCCGCGCTCCTCGAACACGAGCTGTCCGCGGCGCAGGATCGCGACGTGATCGGTGCGCCCCGCGATCGCCTCGAGGTCGTGCGTGACGACGACGACGATCGCCCCGCCCTCGCGCAGCTGCCCGAGCTGCTCGCCGAGCGCGAGCGCGCCGCCGCGATCGAGGCCGGTGAACGGCTCGTCGAGCAGCACGAGCGAGGGATTCGTCAGCAGCGCCCGCGCGAGCGCGAGTCGCTGCAGCATGCCGCGCGAGTACGTGCGCGCCGCGCGGTCGCGGGCCTTCGGCTCCAGCCCGACCCGATCGAGCATCGCGCCGATCGCCCGCGCGCTGTCATCGACGCCGTAGAGGCCCGCGACCAGCTCGAGGTTCTCGATCGCGGACAGCTCGCCGTAGCACAGCGAGGCATGGGCGAGCATCCCGATCTCCCGGCGCACCGCGGCGCCGTCGAGCTCGCCGCCCTTGCTCCGATAGCGCACGCGCCCATCGCTCGCGCGCACCAGCGTCGACACGATGCCGAGCAGCGTGGTCTTGCCCGCACCGTTGTGGCCGAGCAGCGCCGTCATCTTGCCCGCCGCGAGCTCGAGGCTCACGCCGCCGAGGGCGCGCTCGCGGCCATACCGCTTGGTGAGCTTCTCGATGTGGACCGACTCGATCGCCACGGCGAACCCGGGGGCTATGCTGACGGCTTGGTCCACAGCTGCTCGAGCTCGGCGAGCAGCTGCTCCTTGCGCTTGCCGCCCTCGCCCTTGCGCTCGAGCTCCACCAGCTCGTCGAGGAGCTGCGAGCGGCGCGCGCGCCGCTCCGCCTCGGGGTCGCGCCGGCGCATGAACGCGAACGCGATGCCGGCGGCGACCACGACGATCACGATCATGGCCGCGAACCGCGGCGCCCAGATCTTCCAGCCCGGCGGGGACGGGAACCCGGCGACCGCGAGCTCGAGCGTCTTGCCGCGATCGATCGTGATGTCGGTGATCACGAACCACGGCTCGCCGGTCGTCGCGTGCTGGGTCGATCCCTTGATGCCGGTCGGCAGGCTCACCTTCATGCTGGGCGTCTGCCGGATCTTCAGCTCGCTCTTCCACACGCCGAGCGGCAGCTTCTGCGCCCACTCGACGCGGCCGTGGTCCATCTCCAGCGAGTAGCGCATGCGGAACGTGCGCCCGCCGGGTGGGACGGCCTTCACGATGCGGAAGCCGAGCCCCTCGACGACGGCGACGTCGTCCTGATCCTGGGGACCGACGCCGGCGCCCTTGTGGCCCTTCGGCAGCGGGATCTCCAGACCATCCGGGGTGGCGAGGTACGGCGCCCACGAGTAGTTGGTGACCTGCATGTCGCCCTGGAACGCGAGGTACTTGTCCTCGACGAACGCGTGGAGGTCGAAGCGGTACAGGGTCCGCGGGAACACGTACACGTTCACCTGCATCCCGGTTTCGGGCAGGTTGAGGAACGGCAGCGAGCGGAACTTCTGCCCCGACATCGTGGCCTCGGCGTACAGCACCTGCCCCGGCGTCGGCGCGACGTCGAACAGCGCCTCGGGGCGGCCGGTGGTCGGCCAGTTCGCGATCACCGACAGCCGCTTGCCGGTCTTGAGGTCCATCGGCTGCGTGCCCATCAGCTTGCCGTTGACGGTGACCAGGGCCTTGACCTGGTAGCCGAGCGGCACGAGGTCGGCGGGGGGCACGATGATGCGCGCCTTGCCGTCCGCGCCGGTGGTCACCTTGGTCGTGAACGTGATGCCGGTCGTGGCATCGCTCGCCAGCGAAGGCGTGATCGGGTGGTCCTGCGTATCGACGAGCTGGACCTCGACGCCCGCGAGAGGATCCTGCTTGTTGCCCGGACCGCCGCCGACGACGATCTCGAGCGTGCCGCTGGGCAGCGCCGGAT
>DATLHR010000306.1:0-15410 GCA_035539815.1 Kofleriaceae bacterium | reverse complement strand
CGTGATGGGTGTGTCGGCCGCGGAGGCCGCCGATGCCGTCTCTCGTCGCCACCTCGCCGCGGCGATCGAGCACGTCGACGCGCGGCGCGACCCCGACGTCCTGTTCGCCGTGATCGGCGACGAAACCTATTCCCCGCGCGCGAAGATCGACGCGATCTTCGCATTGCGCCAGGTGGTGCCGGATCCCATGGCGGGCCGGTCCGCCGCCGGCGAGCGTCTGGCGGCGGCCCTCGTGCCCTTGATCGATCATGACGACTGCAGGCTGGCGGCACGCGTGGCCGAGGCCCGATGGGAGCTCGTCGACGATCACCGGGCCTTGCCGGTCAACCCGCGCACGCGCGATCGCGCCCGGATGATGCGCGCGCTCTGCATCCTCGCCGAGTACCAGGGCTACAACGTCGACGAGATCGTGGCGACGTACCTTCCGGCGAAGGGGGTCGAGGTGGTGTATCCGCGGGGCCTCGAGCGCAGTGATTCGAGCGCATCCACACGCGCACGCTACGTCCCCGGCGACTTCGAGCTGCGCCGCATCCTCGAGCTGCTCGCGGGCGCGAAGTGCATGGACACGTCCTGTGATGTGGAGATCGCGCGAGTCGACCTGGTGTTCGAGCCTCGCCCGAACCGCGAGCTCCAGCTGACTCGGATCGTCTATCGCCGCGACGCGGCCGCCGAGGCCCGCATCGACGAATGCACGCCGGAGGCCGGTAGCGATTGACGGGATGGGCCTCTTCGCAGATCGGCAGGCGACTCGCTACAGTCGCCGGATGTCCGAGCGCGATATCGAGAAGAACGTCAACAAGGCTCAGTTCGTCGCCACCCTCCGCCGGCTCGCCGATGCCCTCGAGCAAGGGGAGCCGTTCCGCATCCAGGTGGAGAACCGCCGTTTCGAGGTGCCCGCCGATGCCGCCCTCGTCGTCGAGCACGAGGTCGAAGGCGACCGCGAGGAGCTCTCCCTCGAGCTGCAGTGGAGCTCGAAGTGATCACCTCGAGGCGGCGCTGACGCGCTCGGCGGGGACGAACTCCTCGGTGGAGACGTCGTAGACGCGGACGCTGCCGGTCGCGAGGTCGTAGACCCAGCCGTGGAAGGAGAGCGTGTGCTCGGTCATGCCGCGCGCGATGGCCGGGTAGGTGAGCAGGTTGCTCATCGACTCGAGGACGTTCTCCTCGACGGCGGCGCGCAGGAGCTCGTCGGACGAAGGGGCGAGCGCACGCGCGGCGGTCGCGGCGGGGGTGATGCAGCCGAGCCACTCGTGGAGGCTCGAGAGATGGGAGAGCTTCTCGATGCCGTCGAGCGCGGCTTTGACGCCGCCGCATCCGTCGTGGCCGCACACGATGATGTGCGGGACCTTGAGGACCTCGACGGCGTAGTCGATGGCCGCGCCGACGGAGGCGTCCGCGTGCTCGAGCGGCGGGACGACGTTGGCGATGTTACGCACGACGAACAGCTCGCCGGGCGAGGACGTGGTGAGGAGCTCGGGGATCACGCGCGAGTCGGAGCAGCCGATGAAGAGCGTGGAGGGGTTCTGGCCGTCCCGTGCGAGGGTGCGCAGGTAGTCGGCTTCGCCTTCGAAGTACTCGGCGCGGAAGCGGGCGTGGCCGGAGAGCAGGTGCTTGGTCATGCCTTGTTCTCGGGAGACGTGAGGTTGGCTTGCAGGCGTTCGCAGATGCGATCGAGCGGAAGGTCGTTGTGGCGACGGCCGAACGGGCCCTCGATCTCGGTGCCGATCTCTTCGATGCCGATCAGGATGTACGCGATGAACAGGCTGACCACGACGGTCCACTCGCCGAACGCCGAGACGAGCGCGAAGGGGAGGGTGGCGCAATACAGCACGAGGATGCGCCGGAGGTGGACCGCGTACGCGAAGGGCAGCGGCGTGGAGTCGATGCGCTCGCAGCCGCCGAGGTAGTCGACGAGGGCCTGCACGTCGGTGTCGACCATCTGCTGCTGGATGTCGGAGATCGCGGTCCTGCGCCGGGCCTCCGCGATGATCGCGGTCAGCTTCGAGGCGCAGTACACCGGGACATGCGTCGCGACGAGCGCGCGGGCCTGGTCCTCGGCGGACAGCCGCGATGCGGTGCCGACGGACTTCTCGCCGACGAGGTGGGCGCGCATCGCCCACGTGAAGGCGACCGTCCAGTCGACGAGCGCCTGGGCGGTCACCGGATCGTCGGCGAACAGCGCATCGGCCTTCCGGCGCAGGTTCCGCGCGTTGTTGACGACGCCGCCCCATAAGCGTCGGCCTTCCCAGTAGCGATCGTTCGCCGTGTTCGTGCGGAAGACCAGCAGCAGGGACAGCGCGCCGCCGACGAGCGCGTGCGGGGTGCCGTTGATCGCGACGTCCTCGTGGTAGTGGTGCGCGATCGCGACGAACACCGCCGTGAGGGTCACGAACCCGACGCGATAGGCGATCTCTTTGACCAGCGATCCCTGGAGATCGAAGAAGTGGCTTCGCCAGCGCTGAGGCGAATAGTCGATCAAGGCGGCGCCCATCTTAGGCGCGAAACGGTGGACGCGGCATAGGATGCAGCCGCTATGGTGCAGGCTGCCGATCGCGGTGACGTGTGGCGCGTCGCGACCCTGAACATCTGGAACCGGCAAGGGCCGTGGGCCGAGCGCCTGCCGCTGATCCGCGAGGGACTGCGCGCGCTCGACGCGGACGTGGTCGGGCTGCAAGAGGTGCTCGGGTTCACCGGGCTGCCGAGCCAGGCGCACGAGATCGCGGACGGTCTGGGCTGGAACGTCCAGTACGTGCCGGCGTGGGACGTCGGCGGCGGGCTCACGTTCGGCAATGCGGTGCTGTCCCCGCACCCGCTCGTCGACGTGCAGCGGCTCGAGTTGCCCACGCCCGCCGGGCTCGACACGCGGACGGTCGCGTTCGCGCGCGTCGACTGTCCGCACGGCCCGCTGCCGGTGTTCGTGACGCACTTGACGTGGCAGCTGCACCTCGGCCACGTCCGGTGCGCGCAGGTGAAGGCACTCGCGGCACACGTCGCGCGGCTCGCGCCGATCGATGGGCCATCGCCGGTGTTGCTCGGTGACTTCAACGCCGATCCAGACTCCGACGAGATTCGATACCTGCGCGGGCTGACCGGCCTCGGCGGCGAGTGCGTGTACTTCGCCGATTGCTGGGCGACCACGGCGGATGGCCGCGACCCGGGCCTCACGTACGATCGACGCAATCCGTATGCGCTGCGCGCACGCGAGCCGTCGCGTCGGATCGACTACGCGTTCGTACGCGGTCCGGGCAAGCACCTGTCCGGCGAGCCGCTCAGCGCTAGGGTGGTGATGGACCAGCCGGTCGATGGCGTCTGGCCGTCGGATCACTTCGGACTGGTCGCCGACATCCATGCGGCCAAGCGACACCACGATCCGTACTGAGATGATCACGCCGCGCACCGCGATCGTCGTCGAGGGCGGCGCCATGCGCGGCATCTACGCCGCCGGCGTGCTCGACGTCTTTCACGAGCAGAGGTTTCATCCGTTCGAGCTCGCGGTCGGCAGCTCGGCGGGGGCGTGCAACCTCGCCTCGCACCTGGCAGGGCAGCACGGCCGCAACCGGCGCTGCTACACGACGCTGATGTCGCGCCCCGGGTTCCTCGACCCGTGGCGGTTCATGCGCGGCGGCCACTGGATGGATCTCGAGTACCTGTGGTCCGCGTTCGACGCCGAGGATCCTCTCGACTGCGCCGCCGCCGCCGCGAACCCGACGCGCTTCCACGTGGCGGTGACGGACGTCGCCTCGGGGGACGCCGAGTTCCTCGAGCCGACCGCCGCGGACATGAACGAAGTGCTGCTCGCCTCGTCGGCGGTGCCCGTGTTGTTCAGGAGCTTCGTGACCGTGCGCGGGCGGCGGTTCGCGGATGGTGGGGTGAGCGCGCCGATCCCCGTCGAGCACGCGTACCGCATGGGGGCGCGCAAGATCCTCGTCATCCGCTCGCGGCCCTGGGTGTTCGGCGGCCCCTCTCGCTTCGAGTCCGTGTTCGCGGTCGCGGCGCTGCGCCGGCATCCGGGCCTGGTCGCCACGTTCCGGCGGTATCGCGAGGTCTACGCGCGGTCGGTCGCCTTCCTCCGCTCGCCGCCGCCCGACTGCAGGATCGTCGAGATCGCACCGGCGGAGCACCTGCGGACGGGACGCACGACGACGGATCCGGTGGCGCTGTTTGCCGACTACCAGCGCGGCCGAGCCGCGGGCGAGCGCGCGATCCAGGCCTGGGGGTGAGGCGTCGGGCTCGCGACGCGCGCGCTCACGCCGGCGTGAGCGTGATCGCCGCGATCTCGCATCGCGTGCCCACGCGCAGCGGCGGGCCCCAGTAGCCGGTGCCCTCGCTGACGTAGAGCCACGTGGCGCCGAACCGCGCGAGGCCCGAGACCTTGGGATCCCAGAGGCGCGCGAGCCAGCCCCACGGCAGCAGCTGCCCGCCGTGCGTGTGCCCCGAGAGCTGGAGGTCCACCCCCGCGACGGCCGCGCGCTCGATCGTCCGCGGATGATGGGCGAGCAGCACGAGCGGACGCGCCGGGTCACGGCCGTCGACGGCGGCGGGCACGTCCTCGGTCGCCGACGAGTCGTCGACGCCCGCGAGCTCGACGGCGTTCGCCAGCGAGACGTGCTCGTTGCGCAAGACGCGGATGCCGAGCGAGCCCAGGTGCGCGAGCCACGGTTCGGCGTCCCAGTAGTACTCGTGGTTGCCGGTCACCGCGAACACGCCATCGCGCGCGCGCAGCTCGCGGAGCGGCTCGATGTGCGGGCGCAGCTCGTGGAGGTGCCCGTCGACGAGATCGCCGGTGATCACGATCGCATCGGCGCCGAGCGCGTTCACGCGCTGCACGAGCTGTTCGGCGAACTCGCGCCCGATCAGCGGACCGATGTGGACGTCGGTGAGGTGGGCGATCGTGTAGGAGGGCACGGGCAGGCCGGTCAGCGGTACGCGCACGCGACGCACGGTGGGCCCGCGCGCGACTTGCAGCAGGCCGCCGAGCACGACCGCGAGCGCACCCCCGCCACCCGCGAGCGCGGCTTCCCGTGCCGATGCCCCGAACGCGACCGCGAGGTGGCTCACGACCGCTCCGATCAACAGATACGCCGCGAGCCCGAACCACAGATAGCCCGTGAGCAACCATGGGCGTGCGGCCTCGCGCGTCAGCCTGCGCCCGATGCGGATCGTGAGCGGGAAGCTCGGAGCGAACAGCACGATGAGTGCGGTGCCGGCCTGCCAGTAGGGCGACGCCAGCGGTAGCACGATCCGCCACCAGATATAGAGGTGCGCCGCCGCGAGGATCGCGAGAGCGATCAGAAACCGTCGTCGCACCCTAGCGTTCTAGCACCCGCGACCGCCGCGGGAAGTCAGGCGATCACTGTTGGACGAGCGCGACGCGCTCCGACGCCACGGCGAACGCGATGCGGCTGTCCGCCCGGCCGATCGTGCGGGCGAGCTGGGGGGCGAGCAGCTCCTGGGCGGCCTCGCGGATCGAGACGTCGCGCTGCACGAGCCACCCGCGCGGCGCGAGGTAGCCGGGGAGCTGCTCGGGCTTCCAGCCCCACTTGAACGGCTCGCCGAGCTGCGCGACCGCCGCCTGGACGGCGCGCGTCACCAGCGATGGCTTGTCGAGGCGCGAGCGGTCGAAGTAGGTCATCGCGAGCTGTGACCTGCCGGAGCTCCAGTCGGCGATCGCGCGCAGCGAGGCGTCGATCGCCGGCTCGGTCAGGTACATCGTCACGCCCTCCCAGATCGTCAGCGTCGGCGCCGCGCGATCGTGACCGGCGTCGGCCAGCGCGCCGGTGAGCTCGTCGAGCGGTCTCGCCTCGAAGTCCCAGGTCACGTAACGCGCCGGCGACTCGGCGCCGATTCGCCGCAGCGTGGCCTGCTTGTGGTGCTGCGTCGCCGGGTGATCGACCTCGAACACCGTCGATTCGTCGAGCTCGTGCAGGCGCAACGCCCGGCAGTCGAAGCCGGCGCCCAGCAGCACGATCTGCCGCCCGCCCGAGGCCACGAACGCGCGCGCCGCGTCGTCGAGCAGGCGGGTGCGCACCTGCATGTACGCGACCCAGTGCTTGAAGAACGGCAGGTGGGCGAGCGCCCGTGGTCGCCGCTCGTCGAGCATCCGCGCGAGCGTGGGGGACGCGAACGCGAGCCCGTACGGATCGTCAGCGATCCGCTGATCCGCGGGCAGCAGCATGCCCATGCCACGCGCCGCGGCGACCCATTGCGCCGTGCGGCTCGGCGTGTCCTCACGCATTCCGGCCGCTGATCTTGTGCGCCATCGCCGCTGGTCGTTCGACGATCTTGTAGTCCTCGTCCTCGACCGCGAGGCGCCCGCTGTGGTCGTGCACGAACGCGAGCTCGTACGCGATCTCCGCATCGGTGATTCGCTCGACGTGCGGGCGATCGGGATGATCGTCTGCGAAGCCGACCATGCCGTTGAACACGACCACGTAGCCGCCGAGGCCGCCCGCCGGATCGGGAGCCGTCTGCTCGAGGATCGCCGAGCTGTCCATCGCGAGCCGCTGGTTCCCGAGGAGCACCGCCGTGATCTGGGCCTTGTAGCCGTCGCCCGGAACCCCGTCCGTCGCCAGCCACTTCACCCGCACCGGCCGATCTGCGTCGAGCCGGAAGTTCACGAGGACGTTGCTCATGGCGGCAGGATACCGAAATCTGTTACCCCAGGGCGTTCGATGGCCAGATCAGCCGAGCCAATTACCAAGGTCGTCGCGACGAACCGCAAGGCGTCGCACGACTTCCTCATTCACGAGCGTTACGAAGCCGGCATCGCGCTCGTCGGCTCCGAGGTGAAGAGCTTGCGTGACGCGAAGGTCACGATGGCCGACGGGTGGGTCGAGATCCGCAAGGGTCAGGCGTACCTCCACGGGATCCAGATCAACGAGTACGCGCAGGCGAACCGCTGGGGGCACGAGGTCGCGCGTGTCCGCAAGCTGCTCATGCACCGCCACGAGCTCGACAAGCTCGGCGACAAGACGCAGCTCAAGGGCTTCACGCTGATCCCGCTCGCGCTGTACTTCAAGGGCAGCCGCGTCAAGGTCGAGCTCGGCCTCGTCACGCACAAGAAACAGCACGACAAGCGCGCGAGTAAGCGGGAGGCCGACGACAAGCGCGAGATCGATCGCGCGATGAAGGCGAAGAATCGGGCTTGAACGCTCGGCCTCGACGGCGCACGGATCCCGCGCTCGGGCGCGACCGCGCGGGCGCGATGCTCTATAACGTCCCCCATGACGCACGCGCAGGTCGCGCTGTTTGGCGCCGGTGGCTATTCGGGCCTGGAGCTCGCGAAGCTCCTCGCCGTGCACCCGGCCGCGCGGCTGATCGCCGCTGCGAGTGACACGCTGGCCGGCACGCGCGTCTCCGCGCAGACGCGGGTCGACGACGGTGGCCTCGTGTTCGAGCGGCTCGAGCAGGTGCTCGCGCTGCGGCCCGACGCCGCACTGCTCGCGGTGCCACCCGAAGCCGCGACCGCGATCGCGCCGGTCATGCGCGCGGCGGGCGCCAAGGTGATCGATCTGTCGAACGCGTACCGCGCGAGCGGCGAGGCGACCTACGGCCTGACGTCGTTGTTCGCCGATGACATCGCGGGCGCCGAGCTCGTCGCCAACCCCGGTTGCTACGCGACATGCGTGATCACCGCGATGGCGCCGCTCGCGCGCCACGGATTGATCGAGCGCGACGTCATCGTCGCCGCGGGGTCGGGCGTGACCGGTGCCGGGCGCAAGGCGGAGGAGGCGTTGAGCCTCGGCGAGATGCACGGGAACGTGCGCGCGTATCGCGTGCTGCGTCACCAGCACGTGCCGGAGATCGAGATGGCGCTCGGGCGCGTCGCGGCCGAGGGAGCGCGTCCGCGCGTGATCCTGACGACGCACCTGTTGCCGGTCGCGCGAGGCATCTTCGCGACGATCAACGTGCGGCTGCGGGGCACGTTGTCGTCGGCGGACCTGACCGCCCTGCTGCGCTCGGACTATGCTGGCGACCCTACCGTGGTGGTCGTCGATTCACCTGAAGACGTCTCGCTCCGGCACGTGGTCGGCACCAACCAGACCCACGTCGGCATCGCCGCGAAGGACGACGTCTGTGTCGTCACCGCCGCGCTCGATAATCTGCTGAAGGGGGCGGCGGGACAGGCGGTCGAGAACTTGAACCTCGTCCTCGGTGCGCCGCGGATGGCCGGCCTCCAGCACCTCGGGAGGCACGGATGAAGCTGCCGCAGGGATTTCGGTTCGCGGGCGTCGCGAGCGGCATCAAGCCGATGCGCCCCGACCTGGCGCTGTTCGTGTCCGACACCGACGCGGCGTGCGCCGGCGCGTTCACGATCAATCGCGCGAAAGCAGCGCCGGTCGCCGACGCGGAGGCGAGGTTGCCGGCGGCGCGCGTGCGCGCGGTCGTCGTCAACAGCGGCTGCGCGAACGCGCTGACCGGGCCGTCGGGGGCCGAGGCCGTGCGCACGATCGTGAATGCAGCCGCGGGTGCGCTCGGCGTCGAGCCGGGGCAGGTGGTCACCGGGTCGACGGGCGTGATCGGGATGCCGATGCCCGCCGAGAAGGTCGTCGCCGCGCTGCCCGCATGCGCCGCGCAGCTGGGGCCGGATCCCGAGCGTGCCGCGGAGGCGATCATGACGACGGACACGACGCGCAAGCTCGCGTCGCGGACGATCGAGCTCGATGGCAAGGCGGTCACCATCGCCGCCGTGTGCAAGGGCTCCGGCATGATCGCGCCGCAGCTCGCGACGGTGATCGCCGTGATCGTCACCGACTGCGCGATCGATCCCGTGGTCCTCGATACCGCGCTCGACGAGGCGACGCGCGAGACGTTCGAGCAACTGACGATCGACGGCGACATGAGCACCAACGACAGCGTGTTCGTGCTCGCGAACGGCCGCGCCGGTAACACGAGAATCACGCAGACCGGCACGCCCGCGTACGACGCGTTCCTCGCGGCGCTCTCGGATCTGCTCGACGAGCTCGCACGCGAGATCGCGGCGGACGGCGAGGGCGCGACCAAGCGCCTCGAGGCCCGCGTGCTCGGCGCACCGAGCGACGACATCGCGCGCGACATCGCGAAGAGCATCTGCGGCTCGCCGCTCGTCAAGGCGGCGATCTTCGGCGCCGATCCCAACTGGGGCCGCATCCTCGCCACCGTCGGGGCGCGCGCGGGATCGCTGGCGCTGCCGATCGAGCCGGCGCAGGCGCGCGTCGTCATCAACGGCGTCACCGTCTACGATCGTGCGCCCGTCGCCTTCGACCGCGCCGGCATCCGGGCGCGCCTGCGCGACCCCGAGTGCACGATCCTGGTCGACCTGCGCGCCGGCGAGCACATCGCGAAGGCCTACGGCTGCGACCTGTCGTACGACTACGTCAAGCTCAACGCGGACTACACATCGCTGATCGTCGAGAAGGCCGATGGCGGCGTGGGCAAGGATGACAAGCTCACCAACTACACGCCCTCCTTCAAGCGCTCCGTGCTCGTCGAGGCGCTCGGCTACATCTCGCGGTTTCGCGGCAAGCGCTGCGTCATCAAGTTCGGCGGCGCCGCGATGGGCAAGGACGGCTCGCTGCGCGCGTTCTGCGATGACGTCATGTTGCTCCACTCCGTGGGGCTGTCACCCATCGTCGTGCACGGCGGTGACCAGTCGATCACGCGCGCGCTCGAGTCGCGCGGCCGCACGCCGGAGTTCGTCGACGGGCTGCGCGTCACCTCGGGCCCGGATCTCGAGGTCGTCGAGAGCGTGCTCGACGCGATCAACGCCGATCTCGTCGCGATGCTCAACCGGCGCGGCGGTCACGCGATTGGCCTCTCGGGCAGCGACGCCGCGCTGCTGCGCGCCAAGAAGCTGCAGCGCCTCGACGGCAAGGACCTCGGCCAGGTCGGCGAGCTCGTCGAGGTCAACCGCCCGTTCCTCGAGTCCCTGCTCGGCCAGCAGTACATCCCGGTGATCTCCCCCATCGGCCTCGGCCCCGAGGGCGAGAGCTTCAACATGCACAGCGACCTCGTCGCCGCCGGCATCGCGAAGGCCCTCGGCGCCGAGAAGCTCATCTACCTGTCCGACGTGCCCGGCATCGTCGAGGGTGGCGAGCTCGTCACCGACCTCACCCCCGCCACGCTGCGCGCCAAGCTCGACACCGGCCTGGTCCAGGGCGGAATGGCGCTCAAGGCGCGCTCGATCCTCGACGCGCTCTCCGGCGGCGTTCACGCCGTCCACTTGATCGACGGCCGCACCCCGCACAACGTGATCGCTGAGCTGTTCACCGACCGCGGCGTCGGCACCATCGTCCGAGCGCAATAGCGTCGTCCCACACGCCTGCAACTTGAAACCGTCCCCGCGCAGGCTCGTGATCTCGAGGGTCTACGTTCGCTAACTTTGCTAACTTGAAACCGTCCCTGTTTTCGGAGCGACGGCCGCGATCAGGGCCTCGAGGGTATCGGCGAGGGCGGCGAGTTTGCGGGGGCCGACCTCCTCGGCAAGCTCGGCCTCGAGCTGCGCGAGCACGCCGAGGCCTTCGCGGAGGGCGCGCCGCCCCTTGGCGGTCCAGCGCACGAGCTTGGCGCGCGCGTCCGCGGGATCGGGGATGCGCTCGACGACGCCGTCGCGCTCGAGGTCGTCGACGAGGGGGCCGATGGCTTGCTTGGTCACGCCGAGCTTGTCCGCGAGCTCGGTCTGGCGGATGCCGGCATCGGTGATGTGAGGGAACAGCGCGGTGTGCGCGAGCCGGAGGTTGGTGGCTCCTGCGCGCTGGACGCGGGCGATCGCGCGCTCGTTGACCAGGCGGGCCGCGCGGAGCAGCAGCTCGAACGTCGACCGGGGAAGGCGCAGCATGTCTCAGGGGACCACGCCGCGGGCCATATAGTCAAGGATGATTGACGATAACGGTCAGGCGTGCTTGACTGAGTGGATGCAAGCGATCGATGGCGATCTGTGGCGCGTGCAGGGGCCGGATGCGCGGCTGCCCGGCGGAGCGCGGCTGCCGGTGTACGCGACCGTCGCGCGGCTCGCCGACCGTACGCTCGCGATCTACAACCCGTGCAAGCTCGACGATGCGGCGGCGGCGGCGATCGAGAGGGAGGGCGAGGTGGCCCACGTGATCGCGCCCAACCTCTTGCATCATCTCTATGCGGGCCAGGCGATGGCGCGGTGGCCGCGCGCGACGCTGCATGCGCCGCCAGGGCTCGCCGCCAAGCGCGCCGACCTGCCACGCGCGCGGTCGTTGACCGATCCGGAGCCGGCGTGGCGCGATGCGCTCGAAGCGCTCCGGCTCGCCGGCGTGCCGAAGATCGACGAGACGATCGTGTTTCACCGCGCGAGTGGGACGCTGGTGTGCGCGGACTTCTTGTTCCATGTCACCGCGCCTGCGAACCTGAGGACGCGCCTGCTGCTGCGGCTGACCGGGACAGGCGGCGGGGAGCTGCGCCAGAGCCGCATGTGGAAGCTGCTCGTCAAGGACAAGGTGGCGCTCGGCGCTGCGTTCGCGCAGGCGCTCGAGTGGCCGATCCGCCAGGTCGCTCCGGTGCACGGCCCACATGTGGTGATCGACAGCGCTTCACTGGCGCCAAGGCTGCGGATCTCGCCGCTTAGGAAACTCTTAGGGAGTCAGTAGCGAATCGTTAGGGGGCGCGTCTGCGGGGGCGTCACTAGCTTTGCGGGCGGCTGTAACGAAGTGCCCGGTCGGAGCACTTCACCGGCCGATCCACGAAGCGAGCCCCCATGACCTTGTTCAAGACCATCCTGTCCACCGCTCTCCTCGCCTCCCTCACCTCGAACGCCGGCTGCGGCTCCGTCGAAGAGCCTCCGGCGGAGATGACGCCCGACGCCGCGACGCCGGATGCCCCGGAGCCCGCGCTGTTCGAGGTCGGTACCGAGGGCACCGCGTTTCCGATCATGCAGGGCACGTCGGCCGACTTCGAGGTCCGCGTGTTCCGTCGTGAAGGCATCACCGGCGCCGTCGAGGTGACGATGGTCGGACTTCCGAGCGGCGTGACCGCCGAGCCGCTCACGATCGCCGCCGACGCCTCGAGCGGCATCATGGTGCTTCACGTGGACGCGACCGCGCCGCACTCGTTGCCGACGCAGGTCGCGATCCGCGGCACGATCGGCACCGCCGCCGCGCAGTCGGAGATCAGCGTGACCGTGATCGGCCCACCCGGATCGCTCGATACCAGCTTCGCCGGTGGCCGCGTGATGCTCGGCCCCGGTGGCTCCGACGACTACGGGTACGCGGTCGCGGTGCAGGCCGACGGCAAGGTGGTGGTCGCAGGGCGCAGCGCCGAGCGCCTGGGTGACTTCGCGCTGATCCGCCTCGAACGCGATGGCCAGCTCGACCTCACCTTCGGCGACAACGGTCGCGTGCTCACCGACTTCGCGGGCAAGAGCGACGAGATCCACGCGATCGCGCTCCAGCCCGACGGCAAGATCGTCGCGGCTGGCGTCACGACCGGCGCGACGACGAGCAACGACTTCGCGCTCGCGCGTTATCTGCCGAACGGTACGCTCGATCCGGACTTCGGCAATGGCGGCAAGGTCATGACCGTGCTCGGCAACGACTCCGATAACGCCAACGCCCTGGTGCTGCAGGCCGACGGCAAGATCGTCGTCGGCGGCGACTCGAACCGTGGTGCGAGCCAGACCGGCGTGGACTTCGCGCTCGTACGCTACCTGCCGAGCGGTGCCCTCGACACCGGCTTCGGCGACCAGGGCATCAGCTTCACGGCGATCAACGCCAACGGTGCGCGCGACTCGATCTACGCGCTCGCCCTGCAGACCATCCAGGGCGAGGAGCGCATCCTCGCGGCCGGCGGTGAGGGCGACTTCTCGGTCGTGCGCTACGACGGCGACGGCTTCATCGACAACACGTTCAACTTCGACTCCGGGATGTTGTCGAACATCTTTGGCTCGACGATCGGCGCGGCGCGCGCGATCACTCTCACTCCCTCGGGCTCGATCGTGCTCGCGGGGCAGGTGCAGAACGATGTCGCGCTCGTGCAGCTCGATGACAGTGGCCACCTCGATCCGCTGTTCGGCACCGGCGGCAAGGTGATCACCAAGATCAGCACGACGAACTGGGATGCGGCGCAGGCGGTCACGATCGACTCGCTCGGCAAGATCGTCGTCGCGGGCTGGGTCTACGAGGGAGCGAGCTCGGCGGGCAACTTCGCGCTGCTGCGCTACCTCACCGACGGCACGCTCGATCCCGCGTTCGGCGGCACGGGCATCGTCGTCACGGCGATCGCCGCCGGCACCAAGTCGGATCAGGGGATGGCGGTCGCGATCCAGAACGACGAGCGCGTGCCCACGCATCGCATCATCGTCGCGGGCTCGGCGAACAACACGAACAGCGACTTCGCGATCGCGCGGTTCTGGCGGTGAGTGACCGTCGTCATCGCTCCTGGCAGCCGCGCGCGCGCAGGACATCGCCGACGAGGATGGCCATCGGATAGAAGAGCTCCTCCTCGGAGCGCGCATGCAGCTGCAGCTCCTTGGCGAGCTCCTCGACCTTCCCGTTGGCTTCCTCTCGGGCGGTCAGCTCGAGCTTGCGTGCGGCGGCCGCAATGTCCTGGTGCTCGCGCAACATCTCGGGAAGCTCGGCACGAAGCGCATCCGTCATCTTCAGGACGGCACACATCTCGGGCCGGTACTCGCCGGCGGCAAGCGGCCGGAGGAGCGCGAGCGGCGGCAGCGCAATTTCTTCCTCTCGCTCGAAGTGCGGATGCAGGATCTGCGCGAGCTCGCGGGCCGCCTCGCCGACCCGGCCGGGTTCTCTCGTCGCGGCGACGAGCGCTTCGTGGATGCCTGCGTGTTCGACGCGCATCGACTCGGGGATCTGGAAGCTCATGGGCGCACCTCCCTGGGGTACGACGGCGGGTTTGGCCGTAGGTCCACATGCGGCCAGGACTGCGACGGTCAGAGCGATCAGCTTCACCCTGGCAGCGGCGTGCAAGGGCGAGGCCAGCGACGACGCAGAGCGGTTTGTTCAGTCGCGATGATACGGCTCGCCGCGCAGGATCTTGAAGCCGCGGTAGAGCTGCTCGAGCACGAGCAGGCGCACGAGCCGATGCGCGATCGTGAGCTGGCCGAAGCTGATCAGCTTGCGCGCCCGCTTGCGCACCGCGTCCGAGTGCCCGTCGGCACCGCCGATCGCGAACACCACCGGCGCTCCACCGCCGTGCTGCTGCTCGGCGCCGAGGATGTCATGTGCGAAGGCGACGCTGCTCATCGACGCGCCCCGCTCGTCGAACGCGTACAGATGAGCATTCGCGGGTAGCGCCGCGAGCAGCGCGGCCTCGTCCTTCGCCTCGTGCACGGTCAGCGTGCACATCGGGCGCAGCCGCTTGCGGTACTCCTCCTCGGCGGCGACGAAGTACTGCTCCTTGAGCCGTCCGACCACCGCGAGGGTGATCTTCACGAGACCGCGTACGCTTCGTCGGCGGGGATGCGCGCGTCGTCGGGGATGTCGAGCGGGATCCGGGGGGCGTCGTTCCACAGACCTTCGAGGTCGTAGTGCTCGCGCGCGGAGTGGAGGAACACGTGCACGACGAAGTCGCCGTAGTCGAGCAGCGCCCACTGGCCGCTGCGCGCACCCTCGGCGCCGATCGGCCGCAGGCCCTCGTGCTTGAGGCCGGTGTTGATGCCCTCGGCGATCGCCTCGACCTGGCGCTCCGACCGCCCCGAGATGACGAGCTGGTAGTTGCAGAACGAGCACAGCTCGCGCACGTCGAGCAGCACGGGCTCGAGAGCCTTCTTGTCGAGTGCGAGTGCGAGCGCGCGCATCGCGCCGTCCAGGCCTTCCGTGGTGGTGGGCGCCTTGGCCTTACCGGCCGCGGCGGGCTTCGCGCTCTTCTTCTTCGTGGTCATGCGTCGGTCGGTCTCCTGTTCACGTCCTGAGCTGGCCGTTCCCTCGAACGACGAACTTGAGTGTGGTGAGGCCTTCGGCGCCCATCGGGCCGTAGGCGTGCAGGCGCGTCGTCGAGATCCCGATCTCCGCGCCGAGCCCGAGCTCGCCGCCGTCGGCGAACCGGGTCGACGCATTGATCATCACCGTCGAGGAGTCGACCTCGCGGACGAAGCGCTCGGCGATCGCCGCATCGGCGGTGAGGATCGACTCGGTGTGGTTCGAGCCGTAACGCTCGATGTGCGCGATCGCGGCGTCCAGATCGTCGACGACGCGCACCGCGAGGATCAGATCGAGATACTCGGCGTACCAGTCCTCTTCGGTCGCCGCGCGCACGCTCGGGCCCCCGAGCTGTTGCACCCGCGCATCGCCGCGTAGCTCGACACCGGGGAGCGCGCGCACGAGCGAGGGGATGAAGGTGTCCGCGACCGCGCGATCGACGAGCACGGTCTCGACGGAGTTGCACACGCCGGGGCGCTGCACCTTCGCGTTCGCGATGATCTCGGTCGCGCGCGCCAGGTCGGCCGC
>DATLHR010000305.1:0-1574 GCA_035539815.1 Kofleriaceae bacterium | reverse complement strand
GCTGGCGTTGGCGGTGACCGCGCCGTTGCGCGCCTGGATCACCGCCTCGAGCGTCTCGCGCTCGTGCTTCATGTAGGTCTTGGCCGTCTCGACCAGGTTGGGAATCAGGTCGTAGCGGCGCTTGAGCTGCACGTCGATCTGCGCGAACGCGTTCTTGAACTGGTTGCGCAGGCCGATCAGGCGGTTGTACGCGCCGACTGCCCAGAACACCACGAGCGCGATCAGCGCAAGAAGGATGATCCAGCCCATCACGAACCTCCCGTCATGAAAAGCCCATCCGCCGTTGTCACGGCCACCGCCGCGCATCGCTCCCCGGCATCAGGCGCACGCGCGCGGATCCACGTCCGCACCGGCAGGACCGGCCGGCGGCGGGAGCGCGCGACTATACGAAAACGCGCCGCGAATGCAACGGGAATTTCGGTCGATGCGCAGTCGCCGCGGCACCGCGTGCCGCCACGCTCACGGCGCCTCGAACAGCTTGACCACGCGCGCCACGCCCGACTGGCGCGACACCGTGCGCGCGGCGAGGTCGCCTTCCGCGGCGGTGACGCGGCCCATGAGAAAGACGACCGAGTTCTCGGTCGTCACGCGGATCGTGCCCGACGGCACGCCCTGCTCGGCGACGAGCGCGGCGCGCACCTTGCCCGACAGCGCGGTGTCGTTGCTGCGCGTCGACAGGGTCGCGATCGGCCGGACCTCGAGCTCGTTGAACACGTTGCCGACATTCTGCTGCACCCTGGCGAGCGCCTCGGCGTCCGCCTTGCTCTTGTCGTCGAGCACCTGGCCGTCGATCGGCGCTCGGTCGGCGTGCAGATCGAGGACGAGGCGATCGAGCAGCGCATCAACAACGCGCTCGCCGGGCGCTTCGGCAAGGACCAGATCAACGTCAACGTGACCGCGTACAACCGCCAGGTGCTGCTCGCCGGCCAGGTGCTCGACGAGAAGAGCAAGGCGGACGCCGAGGCGCTCGCCAGGGTGCAGCAGAACGTCGGCAACGTGTTCAACGAGCTCGAGGTCCGGCCGATCGCGACGCTGTCGACGCGCAGCAACGACACCGCGCTGTCGGGCAAGGTGCGCGCCGCGCTCGTCGCCGAGCAGGGTGTGCCGTCCGGCACGATCCGCGTGACGACCGAGAACTCGGTGGTCTTCCTCATGGGCCGTGTGACCGCTGCCGAAGGCGATCTCGCCGCGCGCACCTTGCCCGACAGCGCGGTGTCGTTGCTGCGCGTCGACAGCGTCGCAATCGGCCTGACCTCGAGCTCGTTGAACACGTTGCCGACGTTCTGCTGCACCTTGGCGAGCGCCTCGACCTCCGACTTGGTCTTGTCGTCGAGGACCTGACCGGCGAGCAGCACCTGGCGGTTGTACGCCGTCACGTTGACGTTGATCTGTTCCTTGCCGAAGCGACCGACGAGCGCCTTGTTGATGCGCTGCTCGATCGCCTCGTCCTCGATCTGCACGCCGACCGAGCGCCGATCGACGGCCATGGCGCGGCCGTCGGCGGCGCCATGGCCGTCGATCGGCGCTCGGTCGGCGTGCAGATCGAGGACGAGGCGATCGAGCAGCGCATCAAC
>DATLHR010000304.1:0-4369 GCA_035539815.1 Kofleriaceae bacterium | reverse complement strand
GTGTGCATCGGCGTGAGCGCGCGGGTGTCCAGCTGCGGCACGGCATTCGCGCGCTCACGCCGATGCACACGGGCGATCTGCTGGTGATGCGCGAGGGCGATCAGGCCTACGTGGAGCGGCAGGGCTCGGTGCGCGTGCTGCGCGTGCCGACGCAGGACGCGGATCTGCGCTCGCAGATCCAGGCGTTCCAGCGCGCGCTCAAGCGCCAGCTCGACGGCGCGGACTACGACGTGGTGCATTGCCGCGACAGCTGGAGCTGCATCCCGGTGCTCGAGGCGCGCGCCCACCTCGACATCGCCGTCGTCTACGATCTGGCGCGCTCGCCGCTCGGGGAGACCACGTTCGACGCCGAGCTCGACGCGCAGTACGCGCGCGATGAAGAGGCCTGCCTGCTCGCCGCGGACCTCGTCCTCGCGCCGACGTCGACCGCCGTGGCGTCGCTGCGCCGACGCGGCCGTCCCGAGCGCATCGTCTTGTCGCCGCCCGGGGTCGACATCGATCGCTTCGACTGGGATGACCTGCCACGCGTCGGGCCACCCCGCATCGTGTACGCGGGCACGCTCGATCCCGGACGCGGCGTCGGCGTGCTGATCCGCGCCATGTCGACGATCAAGGACGAGACGGATGCACGGCTCGTGCTCGCCGGATCGATGTCACCGCAGTTCGCCGCGTTCCTCGAGCAGTGGATCCGCGAGCTCGGCGTCACCGATCGGGTGGAGCTGCTCGGCGTCGTCGATGCCGAGGAGATGCCGGCGCTGTATGCGTCGGCGACCGTGTGCGTCGTGCCCGCCGCGCCCGATGCGGCGGCGATCCCGTCGGCGCTGTATCCGACGAAGCTGCTCGAGTACATGGCGTGCCGCACCGCGATCATCGCGCCCCGCCGCGACACCATCATGCAGGTGGTCGAGAACAACCGCGAGGCCCTGCTGTTCGAGCCCGGTGATCCCGTCGACCTCGGGCGCAAGCTGCTGCGCCTCCTCGCGGACCCGATGCTGCGCAAGCGGCTCGCGCAGGAGGCGTACGAGCGCGTGCGCCGCGACTTCACCGCGAGCGCCGCCCGCCGCGCGATCCGTCACGCCTACGACGCACTCGGAGAGCGGTTCGTCGCGCGCGGCGCCACCCACACCGACGACGTCCCCAAGGTCGAGCTGCTCTCCGACGACGAGTTCGAGGCGACCGTGTTCGAGGAGGCCGCCGCGGTCGCGCCGGTCGATACCGGGCTGTCCAAGCTCGCCGCGCTCGACGAGGCGCTCGCGTCGCTCGATCACACGAGCTCGGCGTCGGTGCCGGCGGCGCCGCCGCGCGAGAACGACGAGACGATGGAGCGCGCCCCGGTCGCGCCCGCGCCCAACGACTCGGGCCGGTGGGCGATCGACGACCTCGAGAGCGCGGGCACCGAAGAAGGCACCCCGATCGAGGGCGTGCCCGCGCCGGCCGGACCGCCGACCGTGGTCGAGGCCTCGTTCGTCGCGGGCGAGATCGACGTGCCGGCGCCACCCGCCGCGGATCCCGACACCGGCGCCCGGACGCCGGCCGAGCGTCGCTGACGTGTTACCGTGCGCGCCGGAGACGCCCTATTCTGGTCGTAGCCCTCGTTAACCTGTTGTTCGGGATCGGCTTCGCGCTGGTGGCGCGTGACCGCATCCGCGCCGAGGGTCCATTCGCCGCCCCCGCGTTTCCGCTCGTCGCGCTGCACGCGGCGACCGTCGTGGCCCCGATCGCCCTCTACTTCTACGCGGTCCACCCAGCGTGGAGCCTGATGTACTGGGTCAACCCCGCGAAGATCTCGGTGCTCGCGATCCTGCCGCTGCTCGTCGGGCACGCCGCGCTCGTGCTCGGCGGGTGGTACGTCGCGGCGATCCTGCTGCGCCGCGGGTTCCAGTCCGCGGTGATCTACACCGGAGGCGCGGTGCTCCTCACGCTGCTCGTGCTCGTGGTGTCGAGCATCCGCCGGATCTCGACCGCCGCCGACTACCTCGGCTGGCAGTCCAACCGCGGCATCTCCGTGTTCAGCGTCCAGCTCGGCTGGGCGTTCCTGGTCTCGCTGCTCGCGCTCTCGGGATCCGCCGTCTACATCGCGATCGAGCTCGGGCGCGATGGGCGCAGGGTGCGCTCCCGGTGATATAAGGAGGGCGCTGATGGTTCGTGGTTTGCTCATTACGATCGTCATCGCCGCTTCCGCGTGCGGACCCGTCGTCTACGTGAACGAGGTCACCCGTCGCGCCTCGACGGCCGTCGAGGAAGCTCGCGCGGTGCAGGCCGACAAGCACTCGCCGTACTACTGGACGCGTGCGACCCAGTACCTCCACCAGGCGAAGGTGCTCGCGGCGCACTCGGACTTCCAGGGCGCGAATCGGTTCGGCCGGCTCGCGTCGGAGGCCGCCGCCAAGGCGACCGAGGAAGCCAACGCCGCCGGCGCGAAGGGCGCACCGTGAGGGCATCCGTCGTCGCGCTGCTCGTCGTGCTCCTCGGCGCGTGCCCGGGCACGAAGGTCCGCCGCCAGACCACCGTGACCGACGAGCTGATCGCGACGGCGCGTGACAACGGTGCCCAGAAGTGCGCGCCGGTCGAGCTCGCGATGGCGGAGTCGAACAACGACTTCGCGCAGCACGACCTCGACGAGGGCAGCTACTACGATGCGCGCCGCCACGCGCGGATCGCCGAGCTCAACGCGAAGGCGGCGATCGAGAAGTCGCCCAAGGACAAGTGCGCCCCGGGCGCGCCGGCGCCCAAGCCCGGGCCCGGCGACAAGGACGGCGACGGCATCCTCGACAACGTGGACCAGTGCCCGGAGGTCCCGGAGGACAAGGACGGCTGGCAGGACGAGGACGGCTGTCCCGAAGACGACAACGACGCCGACGGCATCCTCGACCCCAAGGACCAGTGCCCGAACGACCCCGAGGATCGCGACAACTTCGAGGACGAGGACGGCTGCGCCGAGCTCGACAACGACAAGGACGGGTTCTCCGACAAGGTCGACCAGTGCCCGAACGAGCCCGAGGACAAGGACAACTTCGAGGACGACGACGGCTGCCCCGACCCGGACAACGACAAGGACTCGTTCCTCGACGCGGCTGACAAGTGCCCGCTCGAGCCCGGCGTGGCGCCCGATGGCTGCCCGAAGAAGTACAACCTCGTCGTCGTCACCGACAAGAAGATCGAGATCAAGCAGACGGTCTACTTCGACACCAACAAGGCCACGATCAAGAAGGTGTCGTTCGCGCTGCTCGACGAGGTCGCGCAGGCGCTCAAGGACAACCCGAAGATCAAGGTCGAGGTCCAGGGCCACACCGACAGCCAAGGCAACGACAAGTTCAACCTGAAGCTGTCGCAGAACCGCGCGAACAGTGTCCGTACGTACCTGATCAAGGCCGGTGTGGCGGCGGGGCGCATGACGGCCAAGGGCTACGGCGAGAACGTGATGATCGCCGACAACCGGACCGCCGAGGGCCGGGCGCAGAACCGCCGCGTCGAGTTCGTGATCACCGAGCGTTAGGGCGTCAGGGCGCCCCGGCCACCTTCAAGGCGTCGTCGCGCCTGGGATCCGTGAGAAAGCCTCCCGTCGAGAGGGGTGGCTGCGGTATAGAAGCGGGCATATGGGTTCCCGCTCCTCGTCGTGGCTCGCTGCCACCTTGCTCGGCCTTGGTCTCCTCGGGACGGCGCACGCCGATCCCAAGGGCGACATCAAGGCGAAGACCAAGGAGGCGATGGAGAACTACGACCTCCTCGAGTACGACACGGCGAAGAAGCTGCTCGGTGACGCCCTCGCGATCGCCAAGAAGAACAAGCTCGAGAAGGACCCGCTCGTCGCCACCGTGTACCTCGACCTCGGCCTGTCGGCGCACGCCGCCGGCGACACCGAGGGCGCGAAGGCGGCGTTCGCGTCGGCGGCCGCGATCGATCCGAAGATCCAGATCAGCGCGGCGTACAAGTCGCCCGAGCTGACCAAGCTGCTCGACGAGGCGCGCGCGAGCGCCGGCTCGAGCGGTGGCTCCTCGGGTTCGGGCTCCACGCCCACGCCGCCGGATGCCGGTGGCGACGCGATCGACTGCGGGGCGGTGAAGGGGCTGCAGCACACGATCATCGACACCGCGCCCGCGGGGGCGTCGCTCGCGATCGAAGCGCTCGTCGGCGGGGACGTCTCGCCGTCCAAGGTCGCCGTGCTCTTCCGCGCCGAGGGCGCGACGGACTTCACCGAGGTGAAGCTCAAGAAGGACGGCGACTGCAAGTTCACCGGCGCCATCCCGGCGTCGGCGATGAAGGGCTCGCTGGTCCACTACTACGTCGCCGCGTTCAACGACATCAACAAGCCGATCGCCGCGAAGGGCTCCGCCGGTGCGCCGAACCTGATCGAGATCGCGGGCACGGC
>DATLHR010000303.1:0-24422 GCA_035539815.1 Kofleriaceae bacterium | reverse complement strand
CAAGACCATCTACGACGAGATCAGCGAGGGCTCGGAGACCATGCAGATGGGCGAGCGCTCGATCAACTCGCGCTCCTACGTCTCGAGCTTCAACTTCAAGGGGCAGGACCAGCAGAAGCGGGTCGGCATCCTCTCGGGTGGTGAGCGCAACCGCGTCCACCTCGCCAAGATGATCAAGCGCGGCGGCAACCTCCTGCTGCTCGACGAGCCGTCGAACGACCTCGATGTCGACACGCTGCGCGCGCTCGAGGACGGCCTTGAGAAGTTCCCGGGCTGCGCGGTCGTGATCTCGCACGATCGCTGGTTCCTCGATCGCATCGCGACGCACATCCTCGCGTTCGAGGGCGACAGCCACGTCGAGTGGTTCGAGGGCAACTTCGCGGACTACGAGGCGGATCGCAAGCGCCGCCTCGGCGACGACGCGGACCAGCCGCATCGCATCAAGTACAAGCCGCTGCCGAAGACGCTCTAAGCTCACCGGCGCCACACCAGCCCCTCGGAGCGCTTGGCGCTCGTTCCTCGGCGCTCACATCGGGCAGCCGGCGCCGAGGATCAGGACGCTGGTGCCGGCGATCGCGGCCTGGCAGACGCTGATGTACTCGACGAGGTCGCAGCCGCACGCGCCGGTGCCGAGGCCCTCGCAGCTCGTTGGCCGCGGCTGGCACGTCCCGACGGCGTCGCACATGCCGATGGGCGTCGCGCAGTATTCCGCCGGGCCGCATGGTGGCGAGCACCCGTCGACGGCGGGGCACGTGCCGGTGGCGGCGACGCCGGTCTCGGCCCGCGAGGCGACGCACCTGTTGTCGTAGGTCTGCCCGTCGCACCCGCAGACGGGGTCGGTAGGCACGCCGGCGCACGTCGTCGGCCGCTCGATACAGGTGGGCGGGCTGCTGCAGTCGCCGAGCGAATGGCCGCAGTAGTGCGTCGCTGGGCACGCCGGATCGCACGCGAGTTGTACGCCCGCGTCGTCGGCAACGTCGACGGGCGCCGGCGGCTCGAAGCCAACGCGGCCACACGCGGCCAGCCAGGCCAGCAGGACGACGCGGCGCACCCGTAGATGGTACTACGAGGTCGACGAAGTCGACCGTGGCTCATCGACCGGCCGCGAACGGGCCGAGCTGCTTGATGCCGCGCGCGCCGTCGGGGCCGGGCGCATAGGCCTTGATCACGCGCCCGGTGGAGTCGGCGTCGCGCACCGCGAGCTCGACGAGGTCACCGGGACGGAGGCCGCGCGCTTCGGCGAGCGGCACGCGCACCTCGGGCTTGCGCTTCTCGACGGTCTTGTCGACGTTGCGGCCGGTGCAGACCGTGCGGTAGATGATGTCGCCGTCGCTGGTGATGTGATCGATCTTGTTGGTCTCGCGGCAGTTGGTGGTG
The DNA here is from genome assembly GCA_035539815.1 of Kofleriaceae bacterium. GTDB lineage: Bacteria > Myxococcota_A > Polyangia > Haliangiales > Haliangiaceae > JABFXX01. Next base: position 23,045 of record DATLHR010000303.1, on the reverse strand, counting down.
AGGCGATATCTCGAGGTGACGGGTTTCCAGTGCACCACCGCGGCGGCACCCGCGCGCGTGACGCTCGCGACCTCGTCCTCGACGACATGGATGTCTGCGAACCGGCGGAGTGCGTCGTCGAAGCGTTCGCCGGCGGGCGGTTCCACGCCGACGCCGTTCTCGCGATCGCCGAGATCGAGCGGCGCGTGCGGCCCGAACGTCTCGGCGAGCACCTTCGGATCGGTGGCGTGCGCCTGCGCGTCGCTGTACGCGGCGAAGCGCTGGCGCTCGACGGCCATCGCGACGTCGGCGGCCAAGTGCAGCTCGTAGACGAGCTCGCTGCGGTCCGGGACCGCCGCGCCCGCGCGCGCCTCGGCGGTCGCGGCGAGTCCGTTCCCGAGCGCGATGTGGAGCCGCACGAGGTCGAACGTCAGCGGCCGCGCGATCGGCATCCCGAGGCAGTTGACGATGGTGCGGCCACGCGCACGGCACGCACCGACGACCGTGTCCCGCAGGCCTTGAACCTCGTCGACGAGCTCGGCGCTCGCACGACCGCCGAGCAAGGCGCGCTCGAGCTCGACCTTGAGCGCCTCGTAACGCGTGACCAGGTCGGCAGCCGCGACGTCGTCGGTCCAGCGCCGACGCGACTCGTCGAGCGGTGCGAGATAGACCTGCGCGAACCGCGGGCCGAGCGCGTCGGCGCCGGCGATCAACATCGTGCGGCACGCCGCGTAGCGCTCGACGAACGCAGCGGCGAGCTCGGGGCCCACATGCTCCCCGGTGAGCGCCGTGCGCAGCATCTCCGGTGTCACCGTCGACGCGGCGTGGTGGAGCGTCGCGAGGTCGCCGAAACTGAGCGGCAGCGATCCGCGGCGCACCTCGCCACGCAGGTCTGGCTCGCACCGGCCCGAGCTCACGCACGGCACGATCGCGAGCGCGGCATCGACCGGGTGCGGCGCGTCGCCGGCCGCCGCCGCGAGCGTGTCGCGATCCACGTCGTGCCGGAGCAAGTCGTTGTGGATCGCCAGTTCGCGGCACATGATGGCGCGCACGCGCTGCGCCCGGGAGTCAGGCGCGTCCTCGACCGTGCACTCGGGGGTCTCGTACAGCACGAGACGCGCGGGGCCGGTGTCGCGATCGCGTTTGGCGGTCGCGCAGGCAACGAGAGTGAAAGCGAGGAAGATCGTTGGCTTGGCGTACACGGGCCCGGCCTCCCTACTTGTTGCAGACCCGATCGACGTCGGTCAGCGCGTCGAGCACGCGGTTCTGCCGGAACGGGAACTCCTGGCTCAGCTCCTCGCGGGCGTCGATCGCGAGCGTCGTGTCTTTCATCTGGCGAAACAGCTCGACGAAGTTCTTCGCTTGGAACTCGAGATTGCGCAGCTCGTTCATCTTCTTGCCCGCGAGTGCGCTCCCCAGTGCCTCCAACGTCTTGGCGATCTCGTCGAGGCTCGTGTCCGGATAGCGACTCACGGCCGCACGTGCAGCGCGCCGTGCCTCGGCGGTCGAGGTGCAATCGGCCGCATTACCGCCGCCGCAAGCGCTGAACAGCGCGACCATGATCAGTGCTGAAACGTAAATTCGCATGCACGGGAAACCCGCGCCGCGCGAAAAGTCGCATCACTTTGTCGCGAGCACGCGCGAAAAGCTGACGTCGAGCTGGCCGTGGACCCGCCGAAGCACGCTCGAGAGCTCGTCCTCGCCTAGCTTCCACTGTGCGCGCAGCCGGGCTCGCGTCGCCTCCTCGAGGTCGCCTCGCACCTGGGCGAGCCAGCGCGCCGCGGTCGAGCGGTGGACGCTGAACGCAGCACCGAGCTCGTCGATCGACAGGCCGTGGATGAGGTGGAGGCGCAGGATCGTGCGCTCGCGTGCGCTCAGCGCCTCGAGGGCGGCGGTGAACGCGGCCCGCACCGCGGCGCGCGCATCTGCCGAGATCAGCTCGGTCTCGGGATCGAGGTCGAGCGCGAGCTGCTCGAGCAGCGGCTGCGGATCGCCATCGATGCGGCGATCGTCGCGCACGGCGTTGAGGCCGAGCCGCACCGCGGACAGCCGGACCAGTGCGCCGAGATCGCCGCCACCGACGAGGGCGCAGATCCGCGGCACCTGCCCTGGCGGAGCGACGAACAAGCGCTCGCGCAGCCGCTGCAGGAGATCCTCGACCGTTCCCCCGTCGCGCCCCATGCGGCGCAGCGCCTCGCGCGCGGCGGGGAAGTAGCGGTCCTCGAACCGCCCGATCGCGGCGGCATCGCCGGTCGCGCACGCGCTCGCCAGCGCGACGTCATCCGGGGGCAGGGCGGCGGTCACCTCGGCGATTCGCGCCGCGCCTCGCACGCGCTCGGCGACACAACGCGCCAGCGCGGCGTCGGACAGCGACAGCTCGGGCCATGCCGCGCGCCCGCGCCGCGCGAGCTCGTCCAGCGCAACGGCAAGCGGTGTGCGGTCGTCGTCGGCGACGGTCTCGCCGAGCGCGGCCTCGAAGGTCTCCAGTAGCGTGGCCAAGGCCCCTAGTGTAAACGCTCTCGCGTGGAGTGCCCCGGTGAGATCCAGTTGCTTGGCTGGATGCGCGGCGCGCTCGACGCGGGGACCCAGGGCAGCATCGACGAGCACGTCGACGTGTGCGGCGATTGCGTCGCGCTGATCGCCGCGCTCGGCCGGGTGGCACCGGCGTCCGCGGACGATCGCTACGTCATCGGCCACGAGATCGCGCGCGGCGGCATGGGGCGCGTGTTCGCGGCGACCGATCGCCTGCTCGGACGTCCGGTCGCGGTGAAGACCGTGCGCGGCGCGGCGGGTGCGGCGCGGTTCGCGCGCGAGATGCGGATCACGGCGCGCCTGCAGCATCCGGCGATCGTCGCGGTCTACGACGCGGGTGCGTTCCCCGACGGCGAGCCGTTCTACGTCATGCGCCACGTCGATGGGCGCTCGCTCGATCGCGCGGCTGCCGAGGCCACGACGCTCGCGGCGCGGCTCGCACTGCTGCCGTCGGTGATGACCGCGATCGACGCCGTCGCCTACGCACACGACTGCGGCGTGATCCACCGCGACCTCAAGCCGGCGAACGTGCTCGTCGGCGCGTTCGGCGAGACCGTCGTGCTCGACTGGGGGCTCGCGAAGCAGGTGAGCGAGCCCGACGATGCGCCCTCGGCGAACGCGGCTCCTACCACGGACGGAGATGACCGCACGCGCACCGGCACCGTGCTCGGCACGCCGGCGTACATGGCGCCCGAGCAGGCCCGAGGCCACGCGGGGCCGCGCAGCGACGTCTACGGCCTCGGCGCGATCCTGTTCCACGTGCTCACCGGCGCGCCGCCGCCCGCGGAGCTCGTGCCGATCGCGACGCGCGAGCCGGCAATTGCGCCCGAGCTCGCGGCGATCGTCGACCGTGCGATCGCGCGCGAGCCCGACGCCCGCTATGCCGATGCGCATTCCCTCGCCGACGATCTGCGCCGCTATCTCGCCGGGCGTCTCGTCGAGGCGCACCACTACACCACGGGTGAGCTGGTGCGCCGGTGGGCGCGCCGGCACCGCGCGGCCCTCGTCGCCGCCGCCGTCGCGTTCGTCGCGATCGTCGGCGTCGGTGCGGTCGCGCTCCAGCAGGTGCTCGCGTCGCGCGACGCCGCCGAGGACGCGCGCACGCGTGCTGAAGCGAGCCGCGATACCGCGACCACGCAGCGCGGCGCGGCCGAAGCGCTGATCGCGTTCACCCTCGACGATCTGCGCGTCCGCCTCGAAGCCTTGGGGCGCCTCGACGTGCTGGTCGGCATCAGCACCGCGATCGATGCGTACTACGCCGCGATCCCCGCGAGCACGGACGCACAGCTGCTCCGTCACGCCGACGCGCTCGCGGTGCTCGGCGATGCGCGCCGCGATCTCGGCGATCTCGCCGGCGCGGACGCCGCCTACGAGCGCGAGGAGCAGCGGGCCAAGATTGCCCTCGCGCATCACCACGACGCGGCGAGTGCACGCGCGGTGTGCCTCGCCAAGCTGCGGCGCGGTGATCTGGCGAAGCGGCGCGGTCAGCTCGCCGCGGCGCGGTCCTCGTATGGCGCGTGCCCCGCGCAGCCGGGCGCCGACGCCGAGGTCCAGGTGCTGATCGCGGTCGCCGATCTCGATCGCCTCGAAGGCCACTTCGACGCCGCCGATGCTGCGCTCGCGCGCGCCGAGCCGCTGGTCGCGCAGGTCCCTCCACCGCGCGGCGCCGAGCTCGCCTTCGCCATCAGCGACATGCTCGGCATCGTCGCGACCGATCGAGGCGACCTCGACCGCGCGCGCAGCGCGTTCGCCGCGAACATCGCGCGCGCCGAGCAAGCAGCCGCGGACTCCGGCGACGGCGACGCGCAGTACCGGCTCGCGCAAGCATGGATCCAGCGCGGCCGCGCAGATCGCCGCGCCGGTGAGCTGCCCGCGGCGCTCGACGCGTTCACGCGCGCGCACACCGCGGCGCAGGCCCTCGTCGAGCGCGACCCCGAGAATCTGTTGTGGCTCGACACGCTCGGCACCACCGACGATCAGCTCGGCACCGTCGCGCTCCAGCGCGGTGACCTGGACACCGCGGTGGCGCGGCTCGCGTCCAGCCTCGCGATCAGCGAGCGGCTGGTGCGTCGCGCGCCGGTTAACGATGCATGGGCCCGCGGGCTCGCGGTCTCGGCGCTCCAGCTCGGCGATCTCCAGCGCGCACGCAAGCAGCCGGCCGAGGCACGCGCGAGCCTCACGCGCGCCGTCGAGATCGCGACGCGGCTCGCGACCGCGAAGCCTGCCGACGCGCAAGCCCAGCGCGACCTCGCGACCATGCTGCTCCACCTCGGCGATCTCGAGCGAGAGCTAGCCATCCCGACGGCGCAGGCGACGCTCGTCCGCTCCGTCGACACGTACCGCGCGATCCTGCAGCGCTCCGACACGCCGCGCGCCCGGATCGACCTGGTCGGCGCGCTGCTCGCGCTCTCCGACGCGCAGCCGCGCGACGTCCGTCGCGCGACCGTGGTCGACGCGGCCGCGATCGTCGCGCCCCTGCGGAGCGCGAAGGGCATCGATGCCGAAGCGATGCAGGCGATCGCAGATGTCGACGAGGTCGCGCGGCTTCTCGCCCGGTGAGGGGCGACACTACAGCGGGCGCAGCCGGACCTCGGCGATCAGCGGTCGATGGTCGCTGGCGCGCCGCGCGAGCTCGCTGTCACAGCGCGCGAGCTGCATGTAGTCCATCGCGCCGCGGATGAAGATCGCGTCGAGCGGCCGCACCGGGCCCCACGCGGGGAACGTCAGCGGGCGGCGGTTCACACCCTCGGCGAAGTGGCGCCCGTTGGTCTCGGCGCCTGGACCGCGGAACCCCGACGGTGCGAGCAGCGCGCCGAGGCCGCCGTACACGTCGTTGAAGTCGCCACCGACGACGACCGGCGTTTCGTGGTGGAGGTGCGAGAACGGATGACTGTCGAGGAACTTCTGGAGCTGGATCTTGCGCTCGTAGCGCGCGAGGCCGAGGTGCATGTTGAACACGTGCACGGTTCGATCGACCGCGTCGTGGCGCACGCGCAGGACGCCGTGGAGCACGCTCCGCTTCTTCTTGAACCGCAGCGACAGGTCGATGTTTGTGCTCTCGATCAACGGATAGCGCGAGAGGATCGCGTTGCCGTACTGGCCGCCGCCGCGCACGTCGACGTTCGGGAACCAGGTCCGGTAGCGAAGACCGAGCTCGTCACCGAGCAGCTCGACCTGGCGATCGCCGTTCGAGCGCGACACGCCGGCGTCCACTTCCTGGAGCATGACGACATCGGCGTCCTGCTTGCGGATCACCTCGACGATCCGGCTCGGCTCGTAGCGGCGATCGACCCCGCCGATGCACTTGTGGATGTTGTAGCTGACGACCCGCAGCCTCACGATGCGACCTCTTGCGCGGCGAGCTGCGCGACCACGAGCGTCTCGTCGTCGGCGAGCGGATGGCCGGCGCGGTGCGCGGCGACCTCGGCGAGCACCACGTCGTGGATGGCCGGTGCGGACAGGCGTGCGCGGTCGAGCCGGCGGAGCAAGTGCTGGAGACGGCGATCGCCGTAAGGCGTGCCACCCGGGTCCTGCGCCTCGATCACGCCGTCGGTATACCAGACCAGCACGTCGCCGGCCTGCAGCGGTTTCTGCAAGACCTTCGGAGCCGAAGGGGCGCCGGCGCCGAGAGGATTCCCGCGACCGACGAGCGCATGCAGCTCGACGGCGCGCTCGGTCGGGCGACACAGGTAGGGCGCGGTGTGGCCGCAGGAGACGAAGCGGACCTCGCGCGCCGCCGGATCGAGGATCGCGGCGAAGCAGGTCATCTCGAGCTGGCCGCCACCGGCGCGGCGAACTGCCGCATCGAGCGCGCCCGCGAGCTCTTGCAGGTCGAGCGCATCACCGCTGCGGCGCACGACCACATCGCACGCACCGGCCGCCGCCGCGGTGACCATCGCCGACGCGACGCCGTGACCCGTGACGTCGCCGATCGTGACGAGCACCCGGCCGTCGCCGAGTGGATAGACGCCCCAGAAGTCACCTGCGCACCGGGTCGCGGGCTGCCACGAACCGACGACCGTGATGTCGCCGTGCACGTGCGGGCCGCGGCCGGGCAGCAGCTCGCCTTGCACGGTGGCGGCGAGCTCGACCTCGCGCGCGAGGTTGGCGCGCTCCGCGGCACGCCGCGCCATCCGCGCGTGCAACAGCGCTTCGGCGAGCCGCTCGGCCGCCCGCTCGAGAAAGTCGAGCGGCCGCCCGCGCAGGCGCTTGCCGGTGACGGGGACGAAGATCAGCGCGAGCAGCTCGTCGGCGCTCGCGATCGGGACGAGCGCATGCGCGCCGTGCGCCTCGAACAGCGCGGCGGCCCGCGGCTGGAGCTCGGCAGGGACGGCGTCGACGTCGTCGGAGAACAGCACATCGCGGCGCTCGGCGAGCCACGACATGAGCGACGGATCCGGCGCTTGCCGCTCGCGGATGCGCGCGCCGTCGTCGGTGGTCCAGCCCCCGTCGTCGGCCGCCGAGACCAGCACGATGGGCCGCACGCCGATCGCGAGCTCGATCGAATCGATCGCCTGGGCCGCGATCGCCTGCGTCGTGGTCATCGTGCGCGCCTTCGCGACCAGCTGCGCGAGCAGGCGATCGAGCGGACTCTCGCCACCACGCCGGCGCGTGCTCATCACCATCGCGGTCGTCGCGATCGACGCGCGGGTGCCGCCGAAGCACAGCGCGAGCCCGATCGCGGTGACCCACCACGGCGAGTCGCCGACCAGCGTCAGCACCGTCCACGCGAGCAGGATCGCGGTCGCGAGGTGCACGACGAGCAGCGGGGCGGTCGTATCCACCGCGCGCACGCGCAAGAGATCTTCGACGACGAGAGCGCGCACGACCAGCAAGCTGCCCACGCCGGACAGCAGCCAGCCGAACGGGAACACGCCGATGCCGTACGCGAGCCCCACGTCGATGAGCCCCGCGTACGTGATCGTGTTCGCCGCGAGCACGAGCCGCAGCATCCGGCGCTCGACCGAGGGCTTGCCGAACACCGCCGCGTTCGACAGCGCGATGAACCCCGGCACCGCGATCAGCGCGGTGTTGAGCAGGGCGAGCCACGCCCAGTCACCCGCGACCGCATACCACAGCCCGGGGAGCCGCTGGATCCCGTCGACAGCGGCGTGGGTCGTGCAGCTGACCACGATCCAGACCACGGAGTTGGCGACGGATAGCCAGACCAGCCAGCGCAGTGGTCGAACCTTGCGCACCAGCGTCAGCTGGAAGGCGCTGCCCGATGCGGCGGCGAGCGGGATCAGCGAGGCGGCGATCTGGAACGCACGCTCGGCGACATCCGGCGACGCCATCGAGGGGTTCAGCGCCATCACGATCGAGTAGGTGAGGACGCACGAGAAGTGGATGAACAGCCAGAACCGCAGCGACGAGGCACCGCGCATGACCGCCACGTACGCGAGCACGATCAGCATCGCCGCCGGCGCGAACGCGAACGGCAGCGAGAGCAGATGCGGTTCGAAGCGACCGGGGAGGTCCTGCATCGCCGGCGTGACTCTACATCGTGTACGATTCGGAGCGTGGCGGATCCGCGCAACCCCAACGGGCGTCGTCCCGGACTCCCCTTGCCACCGCCAGCCGACGAGCCGCTCCCCAACCGCCACCAGGTCCGCCGCCGCGACCACGAGCTGCCGCGGCTCCCCGAGGTCCGCGCGGTCGATGACTCGGCGGAGGTCCGCATCGATCAGCGCGCACTGTCGCCGGGCCGCGACTCGCTGACCGGCGCGCGGTTCGCGACGCCGCCGCGGCAACCCGCGCCTCGGCCGACGGCGCCCGAAAAGCCCGCACGCGCCGCCGCGCCGCGCCCCGGCAGCATGTCCACACCGAAGCCGCCGCCGCGCGCAGGCATGATCCGCGCGAACACCGCCGCGCTATCGACGCTGATCGGCGGCCGCTATCAGATCCAGCAGCGCATCGGCCAGGGCGGCATGGGCAAGGTCTACAAGGTCACCCACGCCCACCTGACGCGCACGTTCGCGCTCAAGATCATCTCGAGCAACGTCGCGGAGACCGACGAGGCCCGCGAGCTGTTCTATCGCGAGGCGCGGTTCGCGTCGGTGATGAGCCACCCGGGCATCACGCAGGTCGTCGACTTCGGCGAGGACGAGAAGGTCGGCATGTTCATGGTGATGGAGTTCGTCGACGGCGAACCCCTGAACCGCGTGCTGTTCCGCGAGAAGCGCATCAACCCGCGCAAGGCGTGCGAGATCGTGCTGCAGGTCGCCGAGGCGCTGCACTACATCCACAAGCAGAACGTCGTCCACTGCGACATCAAGACCGAGAACATCCTGATCGCGCAGGAGGATCACGAGGGGAAGCGCCCGAAGATGGTCGCCAAGCTCCTCGATTTCGGCCTCGCGCGCTCGCTGGTCGCGAGCCGTGCGTCGACGTCGCTGTCAGGCACGCCGCACTACGTCGCGCCCGAGCGCATCCGCGGCGAGCCCGCATCGCCGGCGAGCGACGTCTATGGCGTCGGCATCCTCCTCTACGAGCTGATCTGTGGCGCCGTCCCGTGGGATGGCCCGGTGCAGAAGATCCTCGCCGGCCACCTCGACGAGCAGCCCAAGCCGCCGTCGCAGATCGTCGAGGGGATCGACACCGCGCTCGAGACGCTGATCCTGCACGCGCTCGAGAAGAAGCCGGTGAACCGCCACAAGGACATGGCGGCGTTCATCTACGAGCTGCGCACCGTCATGGACATGATGGGGTTCGGCCGGCGCGAGCGCGGCGGTCAGGGGCGCCGCGTCGTGATCGAGCAGCGCTCGGGCGGCAGCCGCGACGAGCTCGCGCGCGTCGCGTTCGATGCGTGCCGCCTGCCGCTCGCGATGCTGACGGTGCAGGGCGTGATCGTCACCGCGAATCCCGCGTTCGCGCGGTTCGTGATGGGGGCGAACGTCGAGGTCGAGGGCCTGCCCGTGCAGTCGACGGCGCTCGCCAACGCGTGGGGCTCCGCGGTGCAGGACATCCAGCGCACGCTCGCCGGGCAGCCGATCCGCCGGATGATCGAGATCGACGTCGCCGAGGGCGAGGTGCGCCGGCTGCTGCTGTGGCTCGACGCCGTGTCGACGGATCACGTGCTCCTCGGCGTGCAGCCGCTCGAGCTGTAGTACGGTTCGCGCATGCTCGTCACAAAGCTCGCGCGCTCGGCGGTGCTCGCCATGGCGCTCGTCGGTGTGGCCGCCTCGCCCGCCGCCGCCGAATTTCGGCCCAAGGATCCGGTCTCGAGCGATCCGAAGATCACGTTCGAGAAGTACACGCTGCCCAACGGGCTCGAGGTCATCCTCGTCCCCGACAACTCGATCCCGCTCGTCGCCGTCACGGTCTGGTACCACGTCGGCTCCGGCAACGAGAATTACGGACGCAGCGGGTTCGCGCACCTGTTCGAGCACATGCTGTTTCAGGGCAGCAAGCACGTCGGCGTCGACAAGCACTTCGATCTGCTGAAGCAGGCTGGTGTCACCACCGTCAACGGCACCACCAACCCCGATCGCACGAACTACTACGAGGTCGTGCCGTCGCATCAGCTCGAGCTCGCGCTCTGGCTCGAGAGCGACCGCATGGGCTACCTGCTCGAGCCGCCCGCCTCGGTGAAGGACCCGGACCACTTCAAGACCAGCCTCGCGAATCAGATCGATGTCGTGCGCAACGAGCGGCGCAAGAACTACGACAACGTGCCCTACGGCAAGGCGCGGTTCGCCGTGTACGAGGGGCTGTACCCCGAGGGACATCCGTATCGCTACCTGACGATCGGCAAGCACGAGGACCTCGCCGCCGCGTCGCTCGACGACGTGAAGGCGTTCTTCAAGACCTGGTACGTGCCGGCCAACGCGACGCTCACGATCGCGGGCGACTTCGAGACCGCACGAGTGAAGCAGCTCGTCGAGAAGTGGTTCGGCGCGTTCCCCGCGGCGAAGAAGCCGTCCGTCGTGGCGGTGCCTGCGCCGTCGATCACGAGCAAGGAGCTCACGGTCACCGATCCGTTCGCGAAGCTGCGCCAGGTGCAGTTCGTGTGGCACTCGCCGGCGAACTTCGCCGAGGGCGACGCCGAGCTCGACATCGTCGCGAGCGCGCTGCGCCGTGAAGGGCCGGGGCGCTTGTACAAGGCGCTGGTCTACGACCGCATGCTCGCGCAGAGCGTGAGCGCGTATCAATATGGCACCGGGTTCTCCGGCCAGTTCTCGATCTCGGTGACCCTGATGCCCGACGCGAGCGTCGACGAGGTGAAGCGCATCGTGCTCGCGGAGGTCGCGCGCGTCACGCGCGAGCCGCTGGCCGACAAGGAGATCGCGCGCGTGATCGCCGGCAACGATGCCTCGACGATCCGCCGCCTCGAGACGCCGTTCGGCCGCGCCGAGGCGCTGCAGGCCTACAACCACTACCTGGGCTCGCCCGACAAGCTGACCTGGGACCTCGATCGCTATCGCAAGACCACGCCCGACAAGATCCGCGCGGTCGCTGCGAAGTACCTGGGGCCCGAGGCCGTGCTCACCGTGATCACGCTGCCCGCGGCGAAGGAGGGCACCTAGTCATGCGCTTCGCCAAGCTGCTTCCGCTGCTCGTGCTCGCGGCGTGCAGGAGTGCGCCGGCGCCCGAACCGGTGCGTCCCGCGCCGCCCGCCGTCGAGCCGCCCGCTCCCACACCCATGACCTCGAAGGCGGAGACCCAGCCCGTGCACACCGTCGCGCAGACCGCCGCTCCCCAGGACCTCCAGTTCCCCGAGGAGGCGTTCCGCGCGACGCAGCCGGCCGCCGGCGAGCAGCGTCCGTTTCGCTTGCCGGCGGTGAAGCCGTTCACGCTCAAGAGCGGGATCAAGGTCTATCTCGTCGAGCAGCACACGCTGCCGCTCGTGTCGATGGACCTGACCTTCGACGGCGGCTCGGCCTCCGATCCGAAGGGCAAGGAGGGCCTCGCCAGCGTGTGCATGGCGATGCTGACCGAGGGCACCGCGCGCCTCGACAAGATCCAGTTCGCCGAGGCGCTCGCGGACGTCGCGTCGAGCGTCGGTGCGTACGCGTCCGACGACACGCAGGGCATCACGCTCGGCAGCCTCAGCAAGCATCTCGACACCACGTTCGCGTTGTTCGTCGAGACCCTGCGCTCGCCCGGGTTCCGCGCGACGGACTTCGATCGCATGATCAAGCGGCGCATCGAGGGCGTGCGGCAGTCCAAGGGCAACCCGGCGTCGGTCGCGAGCCGCGTCGCCGCGCCGGTGCTGTACGGCACCGCGCACCCGTTCGGCACGGTGACCACCGAGGCGTCGCTCAAGGCGATCACGCTCGAGGACTGCAAGACCTACGCGGCGACCTGGCTCGAGCCGGCGCGGGCGAAGCTGTTCGTCGTCGGTGATCTGACGGAGGCCCAGGTGCGCGCGTACTTCGACGGCGAGGCGCTGGCGAGCTGGAAGGGCGCGCCGCCGAAACCGGCCAGGCTGCCCACGCCGAAGGGCCCTGCGGGCCGCATCTTCTTCGTGCACATGCCGGGTGCGGCACAGTCCCAGGTCTCCGCACTGCACTTCGGCCCCAAGCGCAATGCGCCGGACTACTTCGCCACCTCGATGATGGGAGCGGTGTTCGGAGGTGGGTTCTCGAGCCGGATCAACATGAACCTGCGCGAGGACAAGGGGTACTCGTATGGCGCGCGGGGGGGCTTCAACTACACGCGTAACTACGGCACGTTCAACGCCAACGCCTCGGTGCGGACCGACTCGACGTATCAGACGCTGCTCGAGATCGATCGCGAAGTGAAGGAGCTGTGGTCGGGAGCGCGGCCGATCCAGAAGGACGAGCTGGCGCGCGAGAAGGAAGGCGCGATCCTCGGCCTCCCCGGGCGGTTCCAGACGGCGCAGGCGGCGCTCGGCCAGTACCGGAACCTCGTCTATTACGGGCTCCCGCTCGACTACTACAACAAGTACGTCGCCGGCCTCGCGAAGATCACGGAAGCTGCGGTCAAGACCGCGGCGGCGAAGCACCTCAAGCCCGGGCAGGCGGTCTACCTCGTGGTCGGCGATGGCGATGCGAAGGTGGTCGTCCGCAAGGGTAAGGAGGACGTGCCCTACGAGAAGGACGGCAAGCAGCTCACGCTGCGCGAAGCGCTCGCCGACCTCGCCGCGCGTGGTGATGTAGGCCAGGGTGGGCTCGTCGAGCTCGACACCGACGGCAATCCGATCAAGTAGAGATCGATCGAGAACTCCGAACCGGGGGCGCCGCCTGCTACGATGGTGGGCGATGAATCGTCGCGAGGGTGGATTCACATTGATCGAGATCATGATCGTCGTGGCGATCATCGGCGTGCTGGCGATCGTCGTCGTTCCCGGCTTCTTCCGCGAATCCAGCAAGGCGAAGCATAAGACCGAGGTCACCGCGATGTTCGCCGAGCTGACGGTGAAGCTCGAGCAATACAAGATGGAGAGCTCGACGGGGCAGTACCTCGCGGCCGCGGCGTGTCCGTCGACGGGGCCGAACAAGACAGGCTACGACTTCGTGACGACGTGCGCGACCACCGGCAGCGGCTGGGCGAACCTCCGCGTCGCGCCGCCGAACAACAAGATGTTCTGCAGCTACGAAGTCTCCGTCGGTAACTCGGCGACCACGCCGTCGCCGCCGAGCGGGTTCACGATGACGTCGCCCGCGACCGCATGGTGGTTCGCCGTCGCGACCTGCGACATGGATGCGAGCGGCGGCACCAACGCCACCTTCTTCGTCAACAGCATCGACACCAAGATCCAGAGTCAGAACGTCGGCAAGTGACCATGCGCCACCAACGAGGCTTCACGCTGGTCGAGATGATGGTCGTCGTCGCGATCATCGGCATCGTCGCGGCCGTCACGTTCGGTATGAGCTCGAGGCCGTACACCGCGAACCCGCGCGCGATCTCCGAGCAGATCGTCGGGACGATGAACCTCGCGAAGCTGCGCGCGGTGTCGACGCGACGCTGGCATCGCGTCGAGCTCACGGGCCCGTCGGCCGCGACGCCGAACGCGGTGGTGCTGTGGCAGTGGAGCCAGACCGGCATGGGGGTGCCGAGCGGGACGTGCGTGGCCGGGCCGCCGGCGACGAACTGCTGGCAGGTCGTGCAGAAGATGGAGCTGCCGAAGAACGTGAACGTCTATCACGCGGCGACGACCATCTACACGGCGCCGGGCACGTCGGTCACGCAGAACGCTGCGCTCGACTTCAACATCGACTTCCGCCCCGACGGGTCGAGCACGGGTGGCACCGCGTTCGTCGCCGACACCACGGGCGCCAAGCCGTGGCGCGTCCTCGTCCGCCTTGCCACAGGGAGCTCGTATGCGCGTGAGAGTTGGTAGGCGCCGCCGGCGCGACGCCGGCTTCACCATGGTCGAGGTCATGGTGGCGATCCTGCTCACCGCGATCGCGGTCATCGGCATCCTCGCGCTGTACATGACGCAGACCCGGGCGTCCTCGTACTCGCGGCACAGCTCCGAGGCGGCCGTGCTCGCGGCGGACGGGCTCGAGAAGCTGCGCACCATGAACCCGCCGACCGGTGGCACCGAGACCGGGCTCACCGAGACCGGCAAGACGGGCGGAATGTTCACGCGGGTCTCGGAGGTGGTCGGCACCAGCACGCCGTATGACGTCAAGGTGACCGTGAGCTGGGAGGAGAGCGGCGCGATGCGCTCGGTGATCGTCTGGGGGAAGATGTGAACGCGCGCCGTCGATCCCAGCGAGGCTTCACGCTCGTCGAGCTGATGATCTCGCTCGTCTTGTTCTCGCTCGCCGTCGCGGGCGTGCTGTCGGTCGCGGTGTCGATGGTGCAGGGATACAAGGAGCAGCGTCAGGCGATCGCCGCGGAGACCGCGGTGCGCGTGCCGATGGACTTCTTGACCGATGCGCTGCGGCAGGCGAGCCCGGGCGTGCAGAGCGGCCAGATCTGGGACAACACGACCTGCACCTCGGAGGCGCTCAAGATCACGAACAGCAGCACCGGGCCCGACAAGATCGACGTCATCTATGCCTCCGGCGGCGCGTTCACCTCGACGAAGGTGACCTACACCAATGCCACGACCTCGATCGACGTCGTCGATGCCTCGCAGCTCGCCGCCGGCGACCAGGTGGTGATCACGAACTTCACGAACGGTAATCTGGTGAAGATCAACTCGATCTCCGGCAACACGCTGAACGTGTCGACGCCCTGCAGCACCACGCCTGCGTTCACGTACGACATCGGCTCCCTGGTGATCCGCGCGCGTCACGCCACCTTCTTCGTGGGCACGCTCGATGGCGTCCCGACGCTGATGTTCGACCCCGATACCGACAACGCGGCCGGGACCGCCGCCGCCGAGCCGCTCGCCGAGGGCGTGGAGGATCTGCAGGTCGCGGAGTGGGTCGACGCCAACGGCGACTTCATCGGGACCGAGGTGGGGGCGGCGGCGAACGACGACGAGTGGGTGTTCAATAACTCCGGCGACACCGCCCCGGCGATCACCGCGATTCCGCGTGCGGTCCGGGTGACGCTCGTCGCGCGGGCGGCGCAACCCCTCCAGGGCAACGTGACGCTCTACCAGCGCCCCGCCGTCGAGGACCGTCCGGCCGGCACCGCCGATGCGTACAAGCGTCGCGTCCTGCGGGCGCGCATCGAGCTGCGCAACACGTCCGGCTCGCCGTAGTCCCCGGTGTGGGACAACGTGCGTGATCGTGATCGAAATAGCGCACGATGACAGTAGCTTAGGACTCGCGTACCATTCGAGTCATGCTGCCTTCGTGGTCGCGTCTCATAGCGGTCGGTGCAACGCTCCTCGTCGCGATCCACGCGCGCGAAGCACGAGCGTCGTGCATTCCGGGGTTCGACTACGCCGCGTTCGGTAAAGACAGCCTTCGACTCGGCGGTGGTACCGACACGGATAGCTTCAACTCGTCGCTCGGCGACTACGCGTCGACGCAGAGCTCGACGAGCGGTGGCAACCTCGGCACGAACGGCACCGGGTGTCCCGTCGTCGACCTCAACGGTGGCAGCACGTCGATCGGCGGCAACATCGAGTCGCCGGCCATGACGACGTGCACCGTCGACGAAGGTGCGGCGACGGTGCACGGCACCGAGAGCACGATGCCGGCGCCGGTGTCGCTGCCGTCGGTGATCATCCCGACGATCATCGGCACCGATCAGGGTGACGTCACGGTCAACACCAACCGCACGTGGTCGGCGACGCCGAACAACACGTGGCGCTCCGTCGAGGTGCGCAACGGCAACGTGCTCACGCTGAACGCCGGCACGTACGTGCTCGACAACCTCTACGTGAAGGGCGAGATCAGGGTCAACGGCGCCGTCGCGATCTACCTGAAGTGCAGCGTCAACACGCAAGCGATCACGATGGACGCAGGCGCGCTCCTCAACAACGTGACCCCGATCAAGCCGAGCAACTTGATCTTCTTCCTCGGCCCGAGCTGCGCGACGGCGTCGATGCGCGGTGGCTCGAACGCGGGCTTCGCGGTGTACGCGCCCGACACCGCGATCACGCTGAACGGTAACGACGACCTCTACGGCGCCATCGTCGGCAAGACGGTGTCCGCGATGGGCGGTATCAACATCCACTACGATCGCGCGCTCGCGGACTTCGCGTCCGGCGATTACACGTGCCCTGCGGTCGAGATCTCGCGCGCCGCCCCGGTGGTGGCGACGGTCGGCGGCTCGCAGGCGGTCGTCCAGGGCACCTTCGAAGCACCGAGCGGCACGCCGTCGGAGATCACGACGACCGCGTCGGTCTCGACCTGGACGTTCCCGTACCTGCGCGGTCACATGCGCGCCCGCGTCGCGAGCTCGATCACGACGTCGGCGTCGACGTTCTCCTCGGGCACGATTCTGTTCGATGCCGGCGCGGCCGGTAGGATCCCGACCCGCACGTATGGCGGCTGCTCGGCGCTCGACGGTAGCTGCCGCAACGTGTTCACGGTCACGAGCACCCCGGGCGCGACCGGCGTGCAGTTCCACCCGACGAAGGTCCAGCTCAACGACAGCAACGCGAGCACGATCGGTGCGCTGATCGCGCCGGCCGCCACGGTGCCGGGCATCGGCGCCTCGGAGTGGCAGACGATCGTGCGCAAGGTGCTCGACGCGCCGCTCGGTGGCGTCGACCGTTCGACCGTCGCGGTGATCGAGCCGAGCCCGCTGGTCTCCGGTGCGAATGGCGCGCGGCCGACGATCGCCTACTTCGGTGGCGCCGACGGCATGCTGCACGCGGTGTGCGCGAGCACCGGTGGCAACACGGCGACGCAGACCGGCGTGTGCCCGAGCCTCGGAACCGAGCTGTGGGCGTTCATCCCGCGCACGCAGCTGCCGCTGATCCGTAACAACACCGCGCGCGTCGATGGTTCGGTGCGCGTGATCGACGCGTTCGGCGACTTCGTCAACAACCCGGCGAACGGCACCAAGAGCTGGCGCACGATCCTGGTGTTCCAGACCGGGTTCACCAACGACGCCTACGCGATCGACGTCTCGGATCCCGCGTCGCCGGTGATCCTGTGGGAGTACTCGACGCCGGCGTCGCCGGGCACGACCGACCTCGGCGCCGGCATGACGGTCGCGACGGGCTCGGTGAAGATCAACGGCAAGGCCACGAACCTCGCCGTGCTGCAGACCAACAACGGAGCCTCGACGGCCGAGGGCGTGGTGGCCAAGGCGGTCTCGCTCGAGACGGGCGCCGTGCAGTGGTCGTTCGGCTACCTCTATCCCAACCCGGCGCGCACCATCTCGGCCGACCTGTTGCCGGTCAACGGCATCCCCGGCGGCGCCGTCCCGGTCGACCTGCTCGGCAGCGGCTTCGTCACCGACTTCGCGATGGGCGACCTCTACGGCAACCTGTGGCGCCTGAACGCCGCCGACGGCACCAGCCGCAACGGCACCGGGACGCCGCTATTCTCGTTCTCCGCGAACAAGAAGCCGATCGGCTCGCCACCCGCGATCTACAACAGCGGCGGCGCGCAGTATGCGGCGTTCGGCTCCGGCGGCTACACCCACCCGACGTTGACCGGCTGGGCTCAAGGCACGCAGTACCTGCTCGCGATCAAGCTCAACTGGACCGGCGCCACGATCGACGAGACAGGCTCGGCATGCACGAACTGCGCGATCGGCGTGAAGGTGGCGCTCTCGACGAACCACAAGGCGTTCTCGCAGGCGCTCGTCGTCGGCACGTCGCTCGTGCTCACGACCGACGTCTCCGAGGTCAATAGCTCCTCGTATGGCCTGTCGAGCGCGAACACGGGCGAGCTCACCAAGGTCGATCTCACAGGTGCCCAGTCACCCACGATCTTGTCGATCGCCTCGGGTGCGACCGCGGTCGCCAACGCTGGCACCACGCTCTACAGCTCGTCGAGCTCGAAGCAGCAACAGCTCTCGACGAGCGGCACGAGCGGCGGCACGTCGGTCGACGTCGTGGCGGCGAACGCCGACGTCAAGCGGGCACTGTGGCTGCGGACGGAGTGATGATGCGCCATCGTTCTCGCCAGCGCGGCAGCGCCATGCTCGTCACGCTCATCATCGTCGCCGCGTTGCTCGCGGGCGGCTCCGTCCTCGTGTCGATGCAGCTGTCGTCCAACCGCGGTGCGGACGTGACGCGCACGAGCACCACGTCACTGTACTGCGCCGAGGCCGGGCTCACCGCCGCGCGCTCGGTGGTCGTCGCGAACTACCTGCAGTGGGCGGCAGCGCTCGCCGTGTCCGCGACGGGCGATCACACCGAGCCCTCGTGGCTCACCTCCGGCATCCCATCACACGATCTCGATGGCGACTCCGTCGCCGACTTCACCGTGTGGATCGAGGACAACGACGACGAGGGCGCGGGCACCAATGATCGCGCAGCGGACTCGGATCTGCGCATCTTCGTCGTCTCGCGCTGCCTGAAGTATCCGGACTCGCCCAAGGAGGTGCGCGAGCTGATCGAGCTCCCCACCAACGGCGTGTATTGCTACCAGGCCCAGCAGGGCGGCTGCGGCGGCAACGGCAACAGCAATTGATCTCGAGAGGCGTGCGCCCGGCTACCGCGAATCCCTCACGCCTGGCTCACGCCTGACTCACGGGCGTAGGCGCGCGTGGTCCGCCATGGTGCCTGCATGCGCTATGTGGTCGTGCTCGCGCTGATCGCTACGGCCTGTGCCCACTCGCTGCCGAACTATCCGTACGCGAGCGAGCCGGATCCGCGCGACAAGGAGGTCACGCTCGGCGTCGGCGACGTGGTCGCGATCAACGTCTGGGGCGAGAGCAACGAAGCTCTTAACACCGAGGCCACCATCCGACCGGATGGCACGATCACGATGCCGCTCGTCGGCGACCTGCACGCCGTGGGCAAGACGCCCACGACGCTCAAGGAAGCGATCAAGACCAAGCTCGCCGAGTTCGTGAGGATGCAAGGCACCGAGGTCACCGTCGCCCTCAAGGCCTGGAAGAGCTATCGGTTCACGGTCCAAGGCGAGGTGCAGAAGACCGGCATCTTCACCACCGATCAATACGTGACCGTCGCCGACGCACTCGCGCTCGCCGGCGGCCCGACGCGGTTCGCCAAGCGCGGTGACATCGTCCTCATCCGCTCGAATCCGGTGTCGAAGGAGACGCGCCGCATCCCGCTCGACTACGACACGCTCGCGTCGGGCAAGCACCTCGAGATGAACATCTACGTTCTCCCCGGCGACACCATCTACGTCCCATAGGCGTGCCGCGTGCACCCGAGCGTCTAGGAGGACTCCCCATGACGCTCACGTCGAGTCGCTTCTGGCGCGGATGCTGGTACGGCCTGCTCGCAACGATCGCGATGACGATCGTCATGCTCGTCCTCTACGCGTTCGGCGTGCTGCCCCAGCCGATCTACCTCGCGCAGATCGCGCGCATGCTCGAGGTCCCGGTCGGCGGACGCGAGGTTTCCATCGCCGCCGAGATCTTCGCGGTCCCGCTGCACCTCGCCTACGGTGCGCTCTGGGGTGGGATCGCCGCGCTCACCACGCCACAGCTCACGTGGTGGAAGGGCCTGTTCGTCGGCCTCGGCCTGTGGCTGATCATGATGATCTTCGTGCTGCCGTTCACCGGAGCGGTCGCCTTCGAAGGCGTCTACGACCCGGCGATCTGGATCAGCACGCTGCTCATGCACTTCGTCTATGGCGCGACGCTCGGGGGCCTCGCCGGCCGTCACGAGCCGCTCGAGGCGCACGCCACCAGCCTCGGGTAGCGCACTCGACGGTCACAAGTTCGGGCGAGGCGGGCCCGGGATCCAGACCGCGGCGCCGTCGACGACCCGGACGATCAACGCGGGCGCGGTGCTGTACGGACCGGCGAGCGTGGTGCGGTAGAGGGCGAGGGGGCCCGTGGGCGGCGCGACCTCGACATCGTCGGTGACCGTGGTGTCGTCGCCGGCGTTCTCGGCCTCGCCCGACGGTTCGGCCTCGACCTTGGGCTCCTCGCGCTGGCGGTCCTTCTTGGACTTCTTGTCGCCCTTCTTCGCCTTCTTGGACTTCTTCGCCTTCTTGCCATCGGCGGAGCCGCGGTCGCGGTTCCCGAGGACGAGTGACCACCTACCATCGGCGGCGATCGAGGCGGAGGTGTAGCCCTTCCAGCATTTGTACTGGCCGCCGGTCGCGCTCATGATGCAGGAGCTCGCGCGGTCCTGGACGAGGACCCACTGGTTGTCGTGGGACCACTCGACGGGGACGCCCATCTTGATGGCCTTGCGGCGCGCGCCGGTGCCGTCGAGCGCGAAGCCCATCAGCAGCTCGGCGGGCTTGGTCTGTTTTCCCTCGTGGATCTTGTCGAGGTAGACACCGAGCGCGCGGCGCCCGTCGGGGCTGGGGAGGAAGCTGCGCAGCGGCGCCTCGGGCGCGAGCTTCGCCTTCTTTCTCGTGTCGAGCGCCGGCGCGGACCAGACGCCGGTCGCATCGGCCCAGATGACACGGCGATCGGTGCCGACGCCGACGAGGCGGGTGCCGACGGGGGGAACCGCGATCGGCGAGGCCTTGTGGGTGGCCAGGTTAACGAGCAGCGAGCCGGTGGCCGAAGCGGTCGAGCGGCAGATCACGCTGTCGCCGCCGACCGCGAGCTGCGCGGGACCGTCGGCGCACGGCAGCTCGGTGAGCGCCGTGGGGGCCTTCCCGTCGAGCCGCATCCACGACCACTTCCCGCCCAGATCGGCGAGCAGGACGTCGCCCGCGCTGTCGGTGCGCAGCGCACGCACGGCGACCTTGGCAGGCAGATCGACCAGCTTGGACTCGGCCTTGCCTTTGGGATCGGTGCGGTACAGCGCGCCACCGCGCGCGAAGATGACGTACGCGCCGCCAAAGTCCTCGTCGGCACGTGCTGGCGCGGGCGCGAACACCGCGGCGACGAGGACGAGGAGGGCGACGGTTCGGTTCATCGGACGAGCTGGGCGGCCCGCGAGGCGTCGTGGAAGCTGGTGACGAAGCGGCCTTTGCCCGCGATCTCGAGCAGCAGCACGGCGCCGAAGCGGGGGAAGTGGACGTCGAGGGACTTCACGCTCTGACCATCGGGACCGATCTGACGGGCATCACGCTCGAACTCCGCCTTGGTCAGCGGCTTGCCTTCGACGAACACCTCGGAGAGGAATTCAATCGGCGCGATGAACGAGGCCCCATCGCGGTGGATCTTGTCGCGGATCGAGCCGGGCACGTTGTCCGAGCGGCGGACGACCTGGTCCCAATCGCCCTTGCCGAGCGCCGCCGCGACGTCGAGGTCGAAGCGCTCCGCGGGGAACACGAGGACGACGTTGCCGTCGACCTCCTTGGCCGCGATCGGCGGGCCCTTGGGCTCCGGCGCCGGCGCCGGGACGGGAGCCGCGGGCGGCTGCTTCGACGCCGACGCCACGTCCTTCGGATCCATCTTCATCGTCGGCCGCTCGGCAGCCTGAGATCTAGCTGGCGCGGACGATGGCGCACCCGGGATCAACGAGAACCGGTCCATGGCCGCGAGCTGCTGCTCCATCAGCATCGACTTGCGCTGGTCCCACGTGCCGTCGGGCTCGAGCACGTCGACCACGAACAGGTCGCCGCGCCGCTCGAACGCGACGCCGGAGAGGCCCGCGATGATCTGGTTGTTATCGAGCTCCTCGAGGCGCTTCTCGAACGCCATGAGCTTGGCCTCGAACTCCTTCTGCGACAGCGGCGTCGCGCGCCGCTTGCCGTCGAGATCGACCTGCGGATCCAGCGCCCACGGGAGCAGGGCGATGCCGCGCAGATCACGCGCCGAGCGCGTCACGATCACGGCGTCGCCCCAGCTGCCGAGCGCGAACAGCCGCCCGAGACGGAGCGGGAGCTTCGTGCAGGTCTCGATCAGCGCTTCCTTCGCCGGGCGCAGGTCGTTCTTGATCAGCGGATCCGTCTGCGGATCGGCGCGCGGCGTGATCACCTGGTCGTCGATGATCATCAGGCGCCGCTCGCCGCGCCGGCGGAACGGCATCGACGGCGAGAGCTCCATCTCGGCGCGCGGGTCGAGGCGATCGACATCGAGCAGCTGCTTGGTCGCCAGCGCGTCCTGGCCGCCGAGACCGTCGATCAGGGTCTTCTGATCGATCGCCGCATTGGCCTGAAACATCAGATCGATGACGAGACTATCGAGCGCGAGAGACATGCGATTGGTTCCTATCTACAAGTAGCCGCTTCGCTGGCGCAAGAGCCACTCCAGGCCGAGCAAACCGACGATCAGCAGCAACAAACCTGGACGACTCCACAGCTCGACATCGGTACGGCGGTCGACGCGCACGATGCGCGGTGGATCGAAGTCGAGGTCGTCGGGGAGCGCGTCCACGGTTCCGAGCGCGGAGCCGCGGGTCGCCTTCGCGATCGACTCGAGCGCATCCGGATCCCCCACGGGACGGTCGAGCTCGGTCCCGCCTTCGCGGACGAGGAAGATGTCCGCGGTCTCCACCTCGCGGTTCGCGATCGTGGCCCGGCCCTCGACGCGATACACCCCCGGGGCCTGCGTCAGCGCGCCGCCGAGCTCGTAGATCGCGGTGCCGTCCTCGCCGACCGTGACCTTGGCCTCGCCGACCTGCTCGGCGCGCGCGGGATCTGCGCCGCGCTTGATGACGAGCGAGACCACACCGCCCGCCTTGGGCTGATAGTCGACGCCGAGCAGCCGTACGGTCACGCGCGCGGTCGCGCCGGGCGTGTACTCGACGGCGTCGCTGTCGACGTGGAGGTAGCGCACCTCGGGGTCCTGGATCAGCCAGCGCATCGCGTTGTCCCAGAACTTGCTGTACTGGCGGCCGTTGTCGCCGGGGCGCGCGGCGGCGACGAAGCCCCAGCGCCACAGCGTGTCCGTGGTGACCGCGAGCGTGCGGCCCTTGCCGTAGTCGCCGGCGACGACGACGGGCATGGGCTTGCCGGTCTTCGTGCGCAGGCGCGGGTGCGTCGCGAGCACGGTGGCGTCGGCCTTGGCGCCGACGACGAGGTTGACGCCCTCGAGCTGCGGCAGCGCCTTCCACACGGCGAGGTTGTCGGGGGCGGAGTAGCGCAGCGACGTCACCGGGTGCACCGCGCCGGCGTCGGTGAGCTGGGGCGAGAACTTCTGGGTGTCGAGCACGGGCA